>JBGAMF010000179.1:0-4525 GCA_044223185.1 Casimicrobiaceae bacterium
GGGCGACGCGCTCGCGCGCGCGGTCGACGCGCAGCTGCGCCGGCTCGATCCCGCGCTGCCGCCCACCGCGTGGACGCAGGCGATCAGCGAGAAGCGCGCGACGTACGCGTGCACGCGCGCGCGCCCGCACCCCGCGGGCCCGCGGCTCGCCCCCGGCGTCTATCTGGCCGGCGACTACGTCGACGCCGAGTTGCCGGCCACGCTGGAGGCGGCCGTGCGCAGCGGCGTCGCCGCGGCGTCGGCCCTGCTCGCCGACCGCGGGCGGTGACCGCGCGGGTGGGCCGCGCAAGCCGATCCGTCAGCGATCCGTAAGACGTCCGCCGCGATGATCTCCGCCATCCCGCGCCCGCCGCGCGGCCCACCGGAGAAACACGATCATGCATTGGCTTCGCACCCTCGCACTGGCGGCCGGCCTGCTCGCCGCCGCTTCCGCCGCCCCGGCGCGGTCCGTCAACGTCAGCGACCACTGGTGGTCGGAGGGCGAGTCCGGCTGGGGCCTGTCGATCACGCAGCAGGACGACGTCGCGTTCGTCGCGCTCTTCGTCTACGGGCCGGACCGGCAGCCCGCGTGGTACACGGCCACCGGCCTGCGCTACGGCCAGGATGTGGCCGGCAATCCCGGCTTCCACGGCACGCTGTACCGGACGACCGGCCCGCATCACGGCGGACCGTTCGAGCCGGGTGAGGTCAAGGCAACGCCGGTCGGCACGCTGACGTTCGAGGCGACCGGCCCCGCCAGGGCGACCCTCGTCTATTCGGTCGACGGCGCACAGGTGACGAAGGCGATGACGCGGTTCACCTTCCGCACGCGCGACTGGACGGGCATCTACCGCGGCGTGCAGCGGGCGAACTACCGCGACTGCGCGCCTGGTTTCGTGCCGGCGTTCACGTACGACGACGGCTTGATCGATGTCGAGCACGACGGCAGCGCGTTCCGCATGTGGTTCGACGGGAAGAAGGCCGCGTGCATGTACACGGGAACGTACGAGCAGCACGGCCGGATGGGCCGCGTCGTCGGCACCTACGCGTGCGCCGACGGCCCGGCCGGGACGTTCACGCTCGACCGGCTCGAGACGAACGAGAAGGCGTTCGCGGCGCGCATCGCGGCGTCGCACCCGTCCTGCGGCGCCGCCACGCACGACGTCGCCGGGCTCCTGCTCGACTGAAGTCCCGGCCTACAGCCAGGCGAGCGCGTGGCCGCCGTCGACGGTGATCGTCGCGCCGGTCAGGTAGCGCCCGGCGTCCGAGGCGAGCAGCAGCAGCGCGCCGTCGAGGTCCTCGGGCGTGCCGAAGCGGCGCATCGGCACGCGCTTGCCGAGCGACTCGCCGGCCGGCGAGCGCAGGAAGTCGCGGTTCAACTCGGTCTCCACGTACCCGGGCGCGAGCGCGTTGACGCGGACGCCGTGCGCCGCCCACTCGAGCGCGAGCGCCTCGGTCAGGCGCAGCAGGCCGGCCTTCGCCGCGACGTAGGCGGCGACCTGCTTCGCCACGCGGAGCGCGAGGATCGACGCGACGTTGACGATCGCGCCGCCGCGCTTGTCCGCGACCATCGTCTGCGCGACGGCGCGCGCCACCCGGAAGGCGCCGTCGAGGTTGGTGTCGAGGACGCTGCGCCACGCCTCCTCGTCCGTCTGCAGCGCCGGCCGCGTCAGCGCGACGCCGGCGTTGTTGACGAGGACGTCGATGCGCCCGGCCGCGGCGAGCGCTTCCGCCACGGCCCGCTCGACGCTCGCGGGATCGCGCACGTCGAGCGCCACCGCGTGCGCGCGCCCGCCCGTCGCCGCGACATCGCTGACCAGCGTCGCGAGCGCGTCGCCGCGCCGGGCGGCGGCGACGACGGTCGCCCCGTGCCCGGCGGCGAGCCGCGCGAAGTGCCGGCCGAGGCCGCTCGACGCGCCGGTGACGAGCACCACGCGGTCGCGCAGCAGGTCGGGAGCGAACATCGTCACGTGGCGCCTCGCGTCGAAGTCAGGGGGAGTCGAGCGTGCGCGCGCGGTCGCGCAGCACGAACTTCTGGATCTTGCCCGTCGCCGTCTTCGGCAGCGGGCCGAACACGACGGTCTTCGGCACCTTGAAGTGCGCGATGCGGTCGCGGCACCAGCCGACGATCTCGGCGGCGGTGACCGGCTGCGCGCCGGGCCTGACGGTCACGAACGCGCACGGCGACTCGCCCCACTTCGCGTCGGGCCGCGCGACGACGGCCGCCTCCATCACCGCCGGATGCCGGTACAGGCACTCCTCGACCTCGAGCGAGCTCACGTTCTCGCCGCCGGTAATGATGATGTCCTTGCTGCGGTCCTTGACCTCGACGTAGTTGTCGGGGTGCCAGACCGCGAGGTCGCCCGTGTGGTACCAGTCGTGCGCGAACGCCGCCGCCGTCGCGCGCGCGTTGTCGAGGTACCCCTTCATGATCGTGTTCCCGCGCAGCATGACCTCGCCCAGCGTCGCGCCGTCGCGCGGCACCGGCGCGCCGGTCTCCGGATCCCCGACCTGGAACTCGCCCGACGTGGGCATCGGCACGCCCTGCCGCGCCATCCGCTGCGCGCGCTCCGTCAGCGGCAGCGCCGGCCAGTCGGCCTGCGGCGCGCAAAGCGTAGCCGGCCCGTAGGACTCGGTGAGGCCGTACAGGTGGGTGACGCGGAAGCCCATCGCCTCCATCGCCTCGATCACCGCCGACGGCGGCGCGGCGCCGCCGGTCGCCACGTCGACCGCGTGGTCGAAGCGCAGCCGGACGTCGGCGGGGGCGTGGATCAGCAGCGTCAGCACGATCGGCGCGCCGCACAGGTGGGTGACGCGGTGGTCGCGGATCGCCGGGAAGATGAGCGCCGGATCGACGCGGCGCAGGCAGACGTGCGTGCCGCCGGCCGCGGTGACCGCCCACGTGTACGTCCAGCCGCAGCAGTGGAACATCGGCAGCGTCCACAGGTAGACGCTGTCGGGCACGAGCCTGAACGCCAGCGCGTTGCCGAGCGCGTTGAGGTACGCGCCGCGGTGGTGGTAGACCACGCCCTTCGGGTCGCCGGTCGTGCCCGACGTGTAGAGCAGCGCGAGCGCATCCCACTCATCGCGCGGCCCCGGCCACGCGAACGCGGGATCCCCCTCGCCGAGCAGGTCCTCGTAGCGCACGCTCCCGAGGCGCGCGCCGGCCGGGCCTTCGGGGTCGTCGATGTCGACGACGAGCGGCGGCGCTTCGACCTCGCGCAGCGCGGCCTCGATCACCGGCGCGAACTCGGCGTCGGTGAGCAGCACCCTGGCCTGCCCGTGCCGGAGGATGAAGGCGATGGTGGCCGCGTCGAGCCGGACGTTCAGCGGATTGAGCACGGCGCCGAGCGCCGGCACCGCGTAGTGCGCCTCGAGCAGCGCGGGGACGTTGGGCGCCATGACGGCAACCGTGTCGCCGGGGCCGACCCCGCGCGCGGCGAGCGCGCCGGCAAGACGCCGGCAGCGCGCCTCGAACTCCCGGTACGTGTACGCGAGCCGGCCGTGGCGCACGGCCACCTTGCCCGGATACACGAGCGCGCTGCGCTCGAGGAACGCCACCGGCGTCAGCGGAACGTGGTTGGCCCGGTTGCGCGGCAGGCCGCGCTCGAACGGGGAATCGGCATGCCCGGCCATCGCGGGGGCGCCTTTAGCGCGCGACGCCGGTGCGGTTGCGCCGGATCCGCTGCTGCTCGCGGGTCCACTCGCGCTCGCGGATGGCGTCGCGCTTGTCGTGCTGCTTCTTGCCCTTGGCGAGCCCGACCTCGAGCTTGATGCGGCCGTTCCTGTAGTGAAGGTCGAGCGGGGCCAGCGTGTAGCCGGCGCGCTCGACACGGCCGACGAGGCGGTCGATCTCCTCGCGGTGCAGCAGCAGCTTGCGCGTGCGGGTCGGGTCCGCACGGACGTGCGTCGACGCCTGCGTCAGCGGCGTGACGTGCGCGCCGACCAGCACGATCTCGCCGCCCTTGACCACGACGTAGGCCTCCTTGAGGTGCGCGCGGCCCGCCCGGATCGCCTTGACCTCCCAGCCTTCGAGCGCCAGACCGGCCTCGAAGCGTTCCTCGATAAAATAGTCGTGGAACGCCTTGCGGTTTTCGACGATGCTCATGACGGATCCGACCTGCGCGCGCCCTGCGGCGCGCCGTCGCCCATTCTAGCAACCCCGCCGCCCGCCCCATGCACAGCGCCCGGAAGTCCGTCCTCGTGCCGTACGGCGCGCGGCAGATGTTCGACCTGGTCGACGACGTCGCGCGCTATCCGGAGTTCGTGCCCTGGTGCAGCGGCAGCGAGGTGCTCGCGCAGCACGAGAACGGCAAGACGGCGCGGCTCGACATCAACTACCACGGCGTGCGCGCGCACTTCACGACCGACAACGCGAACGCGCCGCCGGAGTCGATCGTGGTCACGCTGAAGGACGGCCCGTTCCGGCACCTGCACGGCGAGTGGTCGTTCCGCGCGCTGGCCGAGGACGCGTGCAAGGTCGAGTTCACGATCGCGTACGAATTCAAGACGCACGTGCTGGAGACGCTGGTCGGTCCGGTGTTCA
>JBGAMF010000180.1:0-4511 GCA_044223185.1 Casimicrobiaceae bacterium
CCCGCTCCGCCGCGTTGCTCGTGCTGCTGGGCGCGCTGTGGGGCGGCTCTTTCGTGTTCATGCGCGTCGCCGTGCCGGCCCTGGGCCCGGTCGCGCTGTCGTTCGTCCGCGTCGCGCTCGCGGCGGTGATCCTGCTCGCCGTCGCCGGTGCCCAACGCGGCTTGCCGGACCTGTCCCGCCACTGGCGGGCGTTCGCCGTCGTCGGCGCGGTGAATTCGGCGCTGCCGTTCGCGCTGTTCTCGTACGCGGCGCAGCACCTCACGGTGTCGACGCTGGCGATCCTCAACGCGACGAGCCCGTTCTTCGGCGCCGCCGTCGCGGCGCTCTGGCTCGGCGAGCCGCTGACGCGGTGCAAGCTCGCGGGTCTCGCGCTGGGGATCACCGGCGTCGCCGTGCTGGCGGGGTGGAAGCCGGAGGCACTGGCGGGCGCAACCGGCCTCGCGATGGTCGCGTGCCTCGGCGGGGCGCTGTGCTATGCGCTGGCAGGCGCGTACGCGAAGCGCCGGCTCGCCGCCGTCCCGAGCTTCGCCGTCGCCGCGGCGAGCCAGCTGTTCGCGGCGATCGCGCTGGCGCCTGCGCTGCCGTTCGCGGGCGTCCCGGGCCCCGTCACGCCGCTGGTCGTCGCGAACGTCGTCGCGCTCGCGGCCGCGTCCACGGCGGTCGCCTACCTCATCTACTTCAAGCTCATCGCCGACATCGGGCCGGCGCGCGCGTTGACCGTGACTTTCCTGATCCCGCTGTTCGGCGCGCTGTGGGGCTTCGTGTTCCTCGGCGAGGCGCTCACCGCCGACATGCTGGTCGGCGGGGCGCTGGTGGTCGGCGGGACCGTGCTGGCGCTGCGCGGAAAGTGAGGGTCAGACTCGAATTTTCGGCAGGTGGGCAACGAGCGATCCCTCGCCAATCTCGCGCGCCGAAAATTCGAGTCTGACCCTCAATTTCGAGCTTGGCTCGTCATTCCCGGGCGCCGTGGAAACCGAGCCTGGCTCGATTTTCGGGCCCAGTGCCTACTGCTCCCGCCGCACGCGCGTGCGCGACTGCTCGCGCATGTACTGCGCGACGTAGTACAGCGAACCGCCGGCCTTGCCGGTGGAGCCCGAGCCCTTCCACCCGCCGAACGGCTGGTAGCCGGGCCACGCGCCGGTGGTGGCGCCCTGCGGGCGATTGGCGTAGCACACCCCCGCCTCGATCCCGTCGAAGAAGCGCTCGGTCTCCTCCGGCGAGCCGTAGAAGCCGGCGGTGAGGCCGTAGTCGGAGGCGTTGGCGCGGGCGATGCCCTCGTCGACGCTCTCCACCGGCGCCACGAGCACGAACGGCGCGAAGAGTTCGTCCTGCCACAGCGGGTGGTCGAGCGGCGCGCGGGCGATCGTCGGCGCGCAGTAGTGGCCGTGCGCGAGGTCGCCATGATCGAGCCGCTGCCCGCCGTGCACGACGCTGCCCGCCGCACCCAGCGCGCGGACCTGCGCCGCGGCATCCTCGAAGCGCGCGACCGCCGCGGTGTCGATCACCGGGCCCATCCAGTGCTCGCGCCGCGTCGGGTCGCCCACGGAGATCTTCTGCGTCGCCGCGTGCAGCGCGGACACAAAGTCGGCGAACACCGTACGCTCGACGTAGACGCGCGAGCACGCCGAGCACTTCTGGCCCGAGAGCCCGAACGCCGAGCGCGCGACGCCGGTCGCCGCGTCGGCCAAGTCGCCGTGCCGCGAGACGATCGCCGCGTTCTTGCCGCCCATCTCGGCGATGCACGGCCGCGGCCACCGGCCCGCCGCGAACGTGCGGTACAGGTGCATGCCCACGCCGTAGCTGCCGGTGAACGTGACGCCGGCGAAGCCCGGGGCGCGGATCAGCGCCTCGCCGATCGCCCCGCCCGGCCCGGTGACGAAGTTGAACGCGCCTGGCGGGACGCCGGCGTCGGCAAGCGCATCGGCGAGCAGCCGCCCGCTCCACGGCGTCGTCGAGGCGGCCTTGAACACGACGGTGTTGCCGGCCGCGAGCGCCGCGCCCGCCGGCCCGCCCGCCAGCGCGAACGGGAAGTTGAACGGCGCGATCACCAGCCACGGGCCATACGGCCGCAGCACGCTCGCGTTCTCGCTGACGAAGCCCGGCAGCGGGTCGCGCGCCATCGGCTTGACGTAGCCGTCCTCCGCTTCCATCCGGTCGCAGGAGTAGGCGATGAGGTCCGCGGTCTCCTGCGCCTCGCCCAGCGCCTCCATCCGGTTCTTGCCGACCTCGAGCGCCAGCGCGGCGCCCAGCAGATACACGCGCTCCTCGATCAGCGCGACGGCGCGCCGCAGCAGGCGCACGCGCTCCTGCCACGGCGTGGCCGCCCAGGCGGGAAACGCGGCCTGCGCCGCCGCCACCGCCGCGCGCGCGTGGACGTCCTCGCCGGCCTGGAAGCGGCCGAGCACGACCCGCGTGTCGATCGGCGAGCGGACCGGAAACTGCCGCGGCGCGCGCTCGTCACGGCCGCCGATCAGCATCGCGTGCTCGGCGCCCAGTTGGCCGCGAAGCGCGCCGACCGCCGCATCGAAGCGGTCGTGCAGCGCCGCCGGCGGATCGAACATCGTCGAGTAGGTGAGCTTGAAGTCCGGCATCGGGCGGGGCGCCGCCGGTGCGGCGCGATCGGGACGAGGCGAAGCGGGCGCGCCGGCGGCGGGCGCCTACTGCACGAGATCGGCAGCCGGTCCCAGGATCTGCTCGCGCAGCTCGCGGTAGCGCGGCAGCTGCGGCGGATAGACGCAGATGTACTTCACCTGCGCGGCCTGCAGGCACCGCTGCTTGATGACCTCGAGCTTCTGGTCGCGCGGGTTGACCACCTGGTCCGGCTCCTTCGAGTCGACGATCGCGATGATCGTCATGTCGCGGTCGCAGATGACGAAGCCGACGTGCTGGTTGGCGATCTTGCGGAACGCGCGCAGCCGCTCCATTCCCTGCGGCCCGATCTTCACCTGCAGCACGTCGGCGAGCCGCACCCGCGCGAAGATCTCGTTGCGCGGGAACGCCGCCTTGAGCAGCAGGTAGACGACGCTCTCGGCCTTGGTCAGGAAGCGCGGCCGCAGCAGGTACAGGCCCGGCAGCTCGGCCGACGACAGCAGGCGCGTGGTCTCGCCTTCCGTCCACTGCGCCACCGTGTTGGGGGAGTCGGAACCTCCGCGCGCAGCACCGCGCGTCGCGCGGCTGCGCCGCACGAAGCCGATGACGACGACGGCCACGAGGGCCGCCATCATCAGCGCGAACAGGATTCCCTGGCTAAGCAAAAACGATCCCCAACCGGCCGCCCATCAAGTTGTGCGCGACAACCGTCGCGTCGCAAGTGTAGTTGTAGTGCAGCTTTGCCTAATAATCTCTTGTAGTGTAAAGCATTTCCCCGGGGCAACACCATCGCGCGGCCACCCGGGCGCGCCGGACGGCGGATGGCTGTTGCATAGCCGGCGCAGGTGCGGGACCGTGGCGCGGATGCCCGCCGATGCCGTCCGGGTGACGCCCCCGCCCGGCCCGCCGGGCGCATGCCCCGCGCCCCCCGGCCCGCGCGCGGCGCGCGGACGTCGCCGTGTCGCCAAAAAAACAAGGCCCGGCGCAGGGCCGGGCCTTGTTCGCGACCGCCGGCTGACCGCTCCGGCGCCGACACGGACACCTTACATGTCCATGTCGCCCATGCCGCCCATGCCGCCGCCGCCGCCGCCCATCATCGGCTTCTCGTCCTTCGGCAGCTCGGCGACCATCGCGTCGGTCGTGAGCATCAGCGACGCCACGGACGCCGCGTTCTGCAGCGCGAAGCGCGTCACCTTCGTCGGGTCGAGGACGCCCATCTCCACCATGTCGCCGTACGCGGCGGTCGCGGCGTTGAAGCCGTAGTTGCCCTTGCCCTCGACCACCTTGTTGACGACGACCGACGGCTCGTCGCCGGCGTTGGCGACGATCATCCGCAGCGGCTCCTCGATCGCGCGCAGCACGATCTTGATGCCGGCGTCCTGGTCCGGATTGCTGCCCTTCAGGCCCTTCAGGTTGCCGCGGGCACGCAGGTAGGCGACGCCGCCGCCCGGGACGATCCCTTCCTCGACGGCCGCGCGCGTCGCGTGCAGCGCGTCTTCCACGCGGGCCTTCTTCTCCTTCATCTCGACCTCGGTCGCGGCGCCGACCTTGATCACCGCCACGCCGCCGGCGAGCTTGGCCACGCGCTCCTGCAGCTTCTCCTTGTCGTAGTCGCTGGTGGCTTCCTCGACCTGCTTGCGGATGTTCTTGACGCGCGCCTCGATCGCCGCCTTCTCGCCGGCGCCGTCGATGATCGTCGTGTCTTCCTTGCCGACCTCGATGCGCTTGGCGCGGCCCAGGTCCTTCAGCGTCGCGTTCTCGAGCTTGAGACCCAGCTCTTCGGCGATGACCGTGCCGCCGGTCAGGATCGCGATGTCCTCGAGCATCGCCTTGCGGCGGTCGCCGAAGCCCGGCGCCTTGACGGCGGTGGTCTTCAGGATGCCGCGGATGTTGTTGACGACCAGCGTGGCGAGCGCCTCGCC
>JBGAMF010000038.1:0-33595 GCA_044223185.1 Casimicrobiaceae bacterium
TTCTTCGGCGAGTCGACGGCACGCTTCATCGGCTGGGCCGACAGCCCGTTCCAGGCCGAGGTGGGGTTGGCGAGCCTCGGCTTCTCCGCGGTTGGCTTCTACGCGCACCGTCGCGGCTTCGACGCGCGGCTGGCCGCGGTGCTCGGCCCGGCGTGCTTTCTCGCGGGCGCCGGCGTGGGCCACCTCCGGCAGATCGCGCTCACCGGCAACCTGGCCGCCGGCAACGCGGGCGTCGTGCTCTACACCGACTTCCTGCTGCCGTTGCTCGGGTTCGCGCTGCTGTGGCGGTGGCGGCGCGCCACGGCGTGAACGCGGCGGCCGCACGGCAACCCGGAAACAGAACGGCCGGCCCGCGCGTCGCCGCGCGGCCGGCCGTGATCCTGCCCGGTGCGGCGCGTGCGCCGCACGAAGATGCGCGGGCCTACTTGAGGTGATTCGAGACGAGCTTCGTCATCTCGAACATCGAGACCTTGCCCTTGCCGCCGAACACTGCCTTCAGCTTCTCGTCGGCGTTGATCAGGCGGCGGTTGATCGCGTCCTGCAGCTTGTTCTTCTTGATGTAGTCCCAGATCTTCTTGGTGACTTCCGTGCGCGGCATCGGCGCGGCGCCGACGACGGCGGCGAGGACGGCCGAGGGCGTCATCGCCTTCATGAACGCGGCGTTCGGCTTGCGCTTCGCGGCGGCCTTCTTCGCGGGCTTCTTCGCGGCCGGCTTCTTCTTGGCGGGGGCGGCCTTCTTGGCCGCGGGCTTCTTGGCGGCGGGCTTCTTCGCCGCCGGCTTCTTCGCGGCGGGCTTCTTGGCGGCGGGCTTCTTCGCAGCTTTCTTGGCAGTAGCCATGGTTCTCCTTCCTGTCGTTTGGTGCGAGCGGACGGTGCCGTTCGGTCTGAAGCGCTCCCTCCTGTCGCGGGATACCGCTTCATCGCGGCCGACTATACCGCATTTTCCGAGGAAGGGAAGGCGATTTCCGAGGGAAAACGACCTCTCCGGCGCACGAGTGTTGCGCGGTTTGCCTCGGGGGTTCCGGGCGTGCCGCACCCGAGGGTGCGCTCCCGCGTCGTTGGCAGGCGCGACGCCGCGCGCGAGAATGCAAATGGTTCCCAGATCGCGCCGGCGCCGCTGCGCACGGATTCGCCTTCGCATGCCGCCTGCCGCCTCGCCTCTGCCGTCGTCCTCCGGGCTCGCCCGGCGGTCGTGCGCGGGCTTCGCCCGCCGCACCGCGGGCGCACGGACGACGTCCCGGCGAGGCGTGCCGGCGCCCGCACCATGACTGCCCGCGCCTGCACGCCGAGGTGCGCACGTGCGTGACGCGCGGCGCCGCACGCTGGTCCTGCTCGCGGCGACGGCGGTCGCCCCTGCGGCGCTTGGCGCCGGCGCGGCGCCGTTCACCCGCGGGCTGCTGTTCCGCATCGACGCGCCGGGCAAGCCGCCGTCGTGGGTGTTCGGCACGATGCACTCGAACGAGCTGCAGCAGGCCGATCCGGCGGCGTTCTTCGCGGCCGCGCAGTTCGACGACGGGCGGCGGCTTGCCGACCACTTCGACGGCGCGACGCTGGCGCAGGTCCGTGCGGCGCTGGGCGCGGGGGCGCCGTCGGAGGAGGCCTTCGCGCGCCTGAAGCCCTGGGCGGTGCTGCTGCTGCTGGCGCAGCCGCCGGTGCCGGGCGGCGGGCCCACGGTCGACGAGATCCTGGCCGACCTCGCGCGGCAGCGGCGGATGACCCCCGTCGGCCTCGAGTTGCCGGACGAGCAGGTGGCCGCACTCGACACGATTCCCGTCGCGAGCCAGGTGGCGCTCGTGCGCTGGACGCTCGCGCACCGCGCGCAGCTGCCCGCCGACCACGAGCGCGCCGTGCAGGCGTGGCTCGCCGGCGATCTCGCGGGGCTCGCGGCGCTCGCCGCGGCGCCCGGCCGCAGGGATCCCGCGATGGCGCCGCACTTCGCGGAGCTCACGCGGCATCTCGTCGTCAACCGCTCGGCGCAGATGGCGCACCGGCTGTTCGTGCCGCTGCGCGAGGGGCGCGTGTTCGTCGCCGTCGGCGCACTTCACCTGCACGGGGCGGACGGCGTGCCGGCGCTCGTCCGCGACCAGGGCTATCGCGTCACCCGCGTGCACTGACGCCGCGCGCGGGGCGGCGCACGAGCCGGCGTAGAATCGCGTTGCGTGCGCGGCGCCCGCCGCGCCGCGTCCTCCCGCATGCCGCATACCGACCGGAAGCACCACGCCCACGCCGATGCGCACGTGCGCCGCGGGCGCCGCGCGCCGTGACGCGGCTCTTCGGACGCAATCCGCGCCTGGTCGCGCTGATCGCGCTCGGCATCGCCAACCACACGGCGCTGGCGGGCAGCCGCGTCGTCGTCTCCCTCGAGGCGCTGCGGCTCGGGGCGTCGACCGCCGTGGTCGGCGTCCTGCTCGCGCTCTACGCGCTGCTGCCGATGCTGTTCGCCGTGGCGACCGGGCGGCTGTCCGACCGCGTCGGCGTGCGGCGGCCGATGCTCGCCGGATCGGTGGCGCTCGTGGCGGGATCCGCGCTGCCGGCGCTCGTGCCCGGGTTCACCGCGCTGTTCGTCAGCGCTGCAGTCGTGGGTGTGGGCTTCATGCTGTTCCAGGTGCCCGTGCAGAACGCGACCGGCGAGATGGGCCCGCCGCAGGATCGCGCGCACAATTTCAGCCTGCTGGCGCTGGGCTACTCGATCTCGGGCTTCTGCGGGCCGCTCGTCGCCGGACTCACCATCGACCACGGCGGGTTTGCCGCCGCATTCGCGGTGCTGGCGCTGCTGCCGGTCGTGCCGGCGGCCATCCTCGCGCGCGACCGCCTGCCGCTGCCCGGTCCCCATCCGGCGCGCGTCGAGGGACACACCGGCGGGGCGCTGGAACTCGTCAGGCACCGCCAGTTGCGCTGGGTGTTCTTCGTCAACGCGCTGCTCGCGATCGGCTGGGACCTGCACACGATCGTCATCCCGGTCTACGGCGCGCAGATCGGCCTGTCGGCCTCGGCGATCGGCGTCATCCTGTCGTCGTTCGCGGCGGCGACGTTCGTCGTTCGCTTCTCGATGCGCTGGATCGTGCGCCACGCGGACGAGCGGCAGGTGCTCAAGGCCGCGCTGCTCGTCGCCGGCGCCGTGTACCTGCTGTTCCCGTTCTCGAACGGCGCGCCGGCGCTGATGGCGCTGTCGTTCTGCCTGGGCCTGGGCCTCGGGATGAGCCAGCCGATGGTCATGTCGCTGCTGCACAGCCACGCTCCGGCAGGCCGGATGGGCGAGGCCGCGGGCGTGCGCATGTCGCTGGTGCAGGCGATGGCCGTGGCGGTGCCGCTGGCCTTCGGCGCGCTTGGCGCGACGGCGGGGCTCACGCCGGTGTTCTGGTCGGTCGGCGCGTGCCTCGCGACCGGCGGCTTCATGACGAAGCGGGTGCGCTAGCGCCGCCCGGCCGCCCCGAGGCGCGTGCCCCCCTGGGGGAAGGGCGCGCAGCGCCTTCGGGCGGGGCACCCCGCGCCGCCGGGCCACCCCGCGTCGCCGGGCCGCCCCGAGGCGCGTGCCCCCTCGGGGGAAGGGCGCGCAGCGCCCTCGGGGGACCGATGCGCGCCCTTTTTCGGGGGGCCGCAACTACCGCTTGAGGCGCTCGGCGAACGACTTGCGGAACTTCGCGACCTTGGGCGCAACGACGAACATGCAGTACGGCTGGGCCGGATTGCGGTCGAAGTAGTCCTGGTGGTAGCCCTCCGCGGGGTGGAACGGCGCCGCGTCGGCGATCTGCGTGACGATCGGCGCGCCGAACAGGTTCTCGCGCGTGAGCGTGCGCACGACGTCCTCGGCGGTCGCGCGCTGCGCCGGCGTCTGGCAGAACACGACCGACCGGTACTGCGTGCCGACGTCGTTGCCCTGCCGGTCGCGGGTGGTCGGATCGTGGACCGTGAAGAAGACGGTCAGGAGGTCGCGGAACGAGACGACTGCGGGATCGAACGCCACCCGGACCACTTCGGCGTGCCCGGTGCGGCCGGTGCAGACGTCCTCGTACGAAGGATTGGTGCCGGCGCCGCCGGCGTAACCCGACTCGACCGACGCCACGCCGGACAGGTCGCGGAACACGGCGTCGAGGCACCAGAAGCAGCCGCCGCCCAGGACGGCGAACTCGGTGGCGGCGGTGGCGGGGGTGGCGTCGGTCATCGCGTGGGCTCCGTGCGGAAAACCGGAAGAGGTCCGGCACCGGCCGTTTCGTCGGCCGGACGCCGGCGAGCTTACGCCGGTTCCGCACGCGCGGCCGCGGCGACCCGCGCGTCCGGTCTGGGATAATGGCCGGGCCATGGCATTCGTCGGCCCCTTCACGCTGTTCCGCCGCGTCGTGGCCCGGCTGAACGGCGTCGGCTGGACCCGCGCCGCGGGCAGCCTCGCCTTCACGACGGTGCTGGGCCTCGTGCCCATCGTCACCGTCGCGTTCGCGTTCGTCGCCAACTTCCCGGTGTTCCAGGACTTCGTCCGGGTCCTCGAGAACTACCTGCTGCGCTACACGCTGCCCGAGAACGCGCGCGCGCTCGTCCAGACCTACGTCGTCGGCCTCGCCGCCGAGGCCGCGAGCCTGCGCGGCGTGTGGATCCTCTTCGTCGTGGTCACGGCGGCGTTCGTCGTCGACACCGTGGAATCCGAGATCAACGCGATCTGGGGCATCCGGCGCAAGCGGCCGCTGCTGCGCCGGGTGATCGTCTACGTCGTCGGGGTGACCGCCGGCCCGGCGCTCGTCGGCGCCGCGATCACGCTGCTCATGTGGGTCCTCCGGCAGTCGATCACGGCAGTGCCGCTCGCGCCCGTCACCGTGCGGGCGATCCTCGAGCCGGTCCCGTTCCTGGTCGCCGCCGTCTTCTTCACGCTGCTGTACCGCGTGGTGCCGGCGCGCCGCGTCGCGTGGTCGCACGCGCTGGCGAGCGGGGTGCTGGCCGCCGCGGCCTTCGAGGTGCTGCGGCGCGGCTTCGCGTGGTACGTCGCGCACGCGCCGTCCTACGAGATCATGTACGGCGCGCTGGCTGCGGTCCCGCTGTTCCTGCTGTGGATCTTCCTGTTCTGGATGATCGTGCTCGCCGGCGCGGCGGTCACCGCGTCGCTGGCCAACGACAGGGGCGAGTCATGAGTGCGCGCCTGCGGCCCGCTTCCTTGCCGAATCACCGCCCGCACGCTACATTCCGGGCACCCTTGCGTCAGGAGCTTCCCCCGTGTGGTCCATCATCCAGGCAGCGGGCTGGCCGATCTGGCCGCTGATCCTCGCCTCCGTCATTGCGCTCGCGCTGATCATCGAACGGCTGTGGTCGCTGCGGTTGGCCATCGTGGCCCCGCCGGGCATGGTGGACCGCGTGCTCGCGGAGTTCCGCCAGGCCGGCGCGACGCCCGAGCTCCTGCAGAAGACGGCCGCGCAGGGCCCGCTCGGGCGCATCCTCGCGGCCGGCCTCGCCAACGTGAAGGCGCCGCGGCCGGTGATGAAGGAGGCCATCGAGGAAGTCGGCCGCATCGTGACCCACGACCTCGAACGGTTCCTGACGACGCTCGGCACTATCGCCGTGGCGGCGCCGCTGCTGGGCCTGCTGGGCACGGTGATCGGCATGATCGAGATCTTCGGCTCGCAGACGGTGGCCGGCTCGAACCCGATCCAGCTCGCGCATGGCATCTCCATCGCGCTGTACAACACGGCGATGGGCATCATCGTCGCGGTGCCCGCGCTCATCTTCTACCGCCACTTCCGCGCCAAGGTGGACGAACTGGTGGTCGAGATGGAGCAGCAGGCGATCAAGCTGGTCGACTTCGCGCACGGCGAGCGCAAGTAGCGGGCGGCGGCCATGAACCTGCGCGGCAACCGGGGACGCGAAGATCCGGAGATCAACTTCATCCCGCTGATCGACGTGCTGCTCGTCATCCTCATCTTCCTGATGGTGACGACGACGTACCAGCGGGTCGCCGAGCTGCAGATCACGCTGCCCGAGGCGGAGGCCGACGCGGCGAAGCAGCGGCCGAGGGAGGTCAACGTCGGCATCGACGCGCAGGGCCGCTACGTCGTCGACAAGACCGTCTTCACGTTCACGAACGTCGGCGCGCTCGCGGACATGCTGAAGCGCGCGGCCGGGGACGCGAAGGACCCGGTGATCGTCATCAACGCCGACGCCAACGCGACGCACCAGTCGGTGATCCACGTCATGGAAGCCGCGCGCCAGGCGGGGCTCGTGCACATCACGTTCGCGACCCAGTCCCCGGGCAAGTGACTGCCGCGACCGGCCGGGCGCGGCCGGCATCCCGGCGCACGCGGCCCCCCGCCGCCCGCCCGAGCCCGCGACGATCGCGCCGATGAAGTTCGCCGACCGCCTCGTCGCCGCCTGGTACGCGCCGCGGCTGACGCCGCTGGCCGCGGCGCTGTGGCCGTTGTCGCTGCTCTTCCGCGCCGCCGTGGCCGCCCGCCGCGCGCTGTACCGGGCCGGTGTCTGGCGCGTGCAGCGGGTGGGCGTGCCGGTTGTCGTCGTCGGCAACGTCACGGCGGGCGGCGGCGGCAAGACGCCCGTCGCGTGCGCGCTGGCCGAGGCGCTGGCCGCGCGCGGATTGCGCCCGGGGTTCGTGAGCCGCGGCTACGGCGGCAGCGCGACCGGCGCGCGCGCCGTCGCCGTTGGCGACGACCCGGCCGTCGTCGGCGACGAGCCGCTGATCCTCGCGGCGACCGGGTTTCCCGTCTGGATCGGCCGCGATCGCGTGGCCGCGGCGCGCGCGCTCGTCGCGGCGAATCCCGCGTGCGACGTCGTGATCGCCGACGACGGGCTCCAGCACTATGCGCTCGCACGCGCCGTGGAAGTGGTCGCGGTCGACGGCACGCGCGGCATCGGCAACGGGCGCATGCTGCCGGCCGGGCCGCTGCGCGAGCCGGTCGCGCGGCTCGCCGCCGCCGATGCCGTCGTGCGGGTCTGCGCGGACCCGAACGCGCAGCCGGTGGGGGCGGTGGCGCGGGAGACGGTCGCCGTGCTCGCGCCGCTGCCGTGGCGCAGCGTTGCCGACCCGGCATGCACGATCGACCCCACCGCGTGGCGCGCGCTCGACGTGCACGCGCTGGCGGGCATCGCCAATCCCGCGCGCTTCTTCGCGGCGGTGCGGGCGCAGGGCATCACGGCGACCGAGCACGCGTTCCCCGACCACCACCCGTACACGGCGGCGGACCTCGCGTTCCCCGGCGCGGCCGCGATCCTGATGACGCAGAAGGACGCGGTAAAATGCGCGCGTCTGGCCGACGAGCGCTGCTGGTACCTGCCGGTGCGCGCGGTGCTCGATCCGGCGCTCGTCGCGCTCGTGGAGGACAGGGTCCGTGGATGCCAAACTGCTTGAGATGCTGGTGTGCCCGGTGACCAAGGGGCCGCTCGTGTACGACCGCGAGAAGCAGGAGCTCGTCTCGAAGTCCGCGCGCCTCGCCTACCCGATCCGCGACGGCATCCCCGTGATGCTCGAAGAGGAGGCGCGGCGGCTCGGTCCCGACGAGCATCCGTGACGGCGTGATTGCCCCGGGCGCGCAGCGCCGCGTTCCCGGCCCGCCCGCGTCCCCCTGACCCCGCCTGCCCGCGCGTCGTGGCGTTCACCGTCCTGATTCCGGCCCGCTTCGCGTCGACGCGGCTGCCCGGCAAGCCGCTCGCCGACATCGCCGGCAAGCCGATGGTCGTGCGCGTCGCCGAGCGCGCGCAGGGAAGCGGCGCGGCGCGTGTCGTCGTGGCCACCGACGATGCGCGCGTCGAGGCCGCCGTCGCCGCGCACGGCATCGCCGTGTGCATGACCCGCGCCGACCACCCGACCGGCACCGACCGGCTCGCGGAGGCCGCCGCCCTCCTCGCGCTGCCCGACGACGCGATCGTGGTGAACGTGCAGGGCGACGAGCCGCTGCTCGACCCGGCGCTGATGCGGCGCATGGCCGAAGTTCTGGCCGCGCGGCCGGACGCTGCCATCGCCACGGCCTGTCACCCGATCGACGATGCCGCCGAGGCGTTCAACCCGAACGTCGTGAAGGTCGTGCTCGACGCCGCCGGCTACGCGCTCTACTTCAGCCGCGCGACGATTCCGTGGGCGCGCGATGCGTTCGCCGCGGCGCGCGATGCGCTCCCGGCGGGATTGCCGCTCTACCGCCACTACGGGCTCTACGCGTACCGGGTGTCGTTCCTGCGCGCCTATCCGCGGTTGGCACCCGCTCCGATCGAGCGCTTCGAGGCGCTGGAGCAGCTGCGCGCGCTGTGGCACGGCTACCGGATCGCGGTCGAGGTCACGCACGGCACGCCGGCGCCGGGCATCGACACGCCCGAGGATCTCGCGCGGGTGCGGGCGCTGTTCGCCGCGGCCGGGGCGGGCTAGGACGCTCGCGCCGGCCTGCGCCGATTACGGGTTAACATAGCGGCCCGAGCCCCGCGCCGCCCGACCGGCGGCGGGCGCCCGCGCAGCCTCGACGCGCACACCCTCCACCCGAGCCGACACCATGCGATTGATCCTGCTCGGCCCGCCCGGCGCGGGCAAGGGAACGCAGGCCTCGTACATCACGAGCGCCTACGGCATCCCCCAGATCTCGACCGGCGACATGCTGCGCGGCGCGATCAAGGCAGGCACGCCGCTGGGACTCGCCGCGAAGAAGGTGATGGACAGCGGCAACCTCGTGTCGGACGACATCATCGTCGCGCTCGTGCTGGAGCGCCTGAAGGCCGCCGACTGCGCCGGAGGGTACCTGTTCGACGGCTTCCCGCGCACGCTGCCGCAGGCCGAGGCGATGAAGAATGCCGGTGTCGCGATCGACTACGTGCTCGAGATCGGCGTGCCGGACTCCGCGATCGTCGAGCGGATGGGCGGGCGCCGCGTGCACGTCGCGTCGGGCCGCACGTACCACGTGAAGTTCAACCCGCCGAAGGTCGCAGGCAAGGACGACGCGACCGGCGAGGATCTGATCCAGCGCGACGACGACCGCGAGGAGACGGTGAAGAACCGGCTCGCCGTCTACCACGCGCAGACCGAGCCGCTCGTCGCCTGGTACACGGCGTGGGCGGCGACCGGCGACCCGCGCGCGCCGCGGTACCGCAAGGTCGCGGGGCTCGCGGGCGTGGAGGCCGTGCGCGACGCGTGCCTCGCGGCGCTCGCCTCCTGACCGCACTGCATCCCCGGCAACCCCGACCCTTCGCGCCATGGCCCGACGCAACGCGTTCTACGCCCAGTCCGGCGGCGTCACCGCTGTCATCAACGCCAGCGCCGCCGGCGTCATCGAAACGGCGCGCAAGCACCGCGACCGGATCGGCCGCGTCTACGCCGGCCGCAACGGCATCATCGGCGCGCTGACCGAGGACCTGATCGACACCGGCAAGGAATCGGCCGCCGCGATCGCCGCGCTGCGCCACACGCCCGCCGGCGCGTTCGGCTCGTGCCGCTACAAGCTGAAGGGCCTCGACCAGAGCCGCGCGCAGTACGAGCGCCTGATCGACGTGTTCCGCGCGCACGACATCGGGTACTTCTTCTACAACGGCGGCAACGACTCCGCCGACACCTGCCTCAAGGTCGCGCAGATCGCGCAGGCGCTGGGCTATCCGCTGACCGCGGTCCACGTGCCGAAGACCGTCGACAACGACCTGGCCGTCACCGACAACTGCCCGGGCTTCGGCTCGGTGGCCAAGTACGTCGCGACGTCGATGCGCGAAGCGGCGTTCGACGTGGCGTCGATGGCGAAGACGTCGACGAAGGTGTTCGTGCTCGAGGTGATGGGCCGCCACGCCGGCTGGATCACGTCGGCCGTCGGCATGGCCGACGACGCGAAGACGCCGATCCCGCTGGTGCTGCTGTTCCCGGAGATTCCGTTCGACGAGGCGGCGTTCCTCGCGGCCGTCGACGCGAAGGTCGCCGCGCACGGCTACTGCTGCGTCGGCGTGTCGGAGGGGCTGTCCAACGCCGAGGGCAAGCTGATGGCCGAAGCCGGCACGCGCGACGCGTTCGGCCACGCGCAGCTGGGCGGCGTGGGCCCGCTGATCGCGGGCCTCGTCAAGGAAAAGCTCGGCCACAAGTACCACTGGGCGGTCGCCGACTACCTGCAGCGCGCGGCGCGGCACCTCGCATCGAAGACCGACGTCCTGCAGTCGTACGCGGTCGGCCGCGCGGCGGTCGAGATGGCGCTGAAGGGCCGCAACGCGGTGATGCCGGCGATCACCCGCGTGTCCGACAAGCCCTACAAGTGGAAGATCACCGAGGCGCCGCTCGCCAAGGTGGCCAACGTCGAGAAGATGCTGCCGCGCGACTTCATCACCAGGGACGGCTACGGCATCACCGCGAAGGCCCGCGCCTACCTCGGGCCGTTGATCAGGGGCGAAGACCCGCCGCCGTTCCGCGACGGGCTGCCGCAGTACGTGCGGCTGAAGAACGTCGCGGTGCCGAAGAAGCTCGCGGTCGATTTCAAGGTCTGATTTCGGGGGGGACATGGGGAAGGCCATCGACTACTACCTCGCGACCAATTCGGTGTGGGCGTACCTGGGCCACGATCGCGTGGTCGCGCTCGCGAAGCAGCACGGCGCCGACCTGGCGGTCAAGCCCATCAACCTGGGCATGGTGTTCCCGGCGTCGGGCGGGCAGCCGCTGCCGCAGCGCGCGCCGCAGCGGCAGGCGTACCGGCTGGTCGAGATGGCCCGCTGGGCGGAGTTCCTCGGCAAGCCGATCCACGTGCAGCCGAAGCACTTCCCGGTCGACGGGAATCCCGCGGCGCTCTGGATCCTCGCCGCGGCCGAGGTCGGCACCGCGCAGGCGCTCGCGCTCTTCGGCGCGATCGGCCGCGCGCTGTGGGAGCAGGAGCGCGACATCTCCGACCCGGCGACGCTGACGGCCGCCGCCACCGCGTGCGGACTCGACGCGACGGCCCTCGCCGCCCGGGCCCGGCACGCTGACATGTCAGCGCGCTACAAGGCGCTGACCGACGAGGCGATCGGCCGCGGGGTGTTCGGCGCGCCGACGTACGTGCTCGACGGCGAGCTGTTCTGGGGGCAGGACCGGCTCGACTTCCTCGCCCGCAAGCTGGCAAAATAGCGTGTTTTCTCCGGCCGGAGTCCCCGGCCGGCGGGGCAAGGGGGATCACCCGTCCGGGCGCGCGGCCCGCCTTCCAGAAGGGCCGCCGGCCGGGCGCGCGAAGGGCGCCCGCACGAAGGCGCTCCCGCGTTGCGCTTAGGGCCACATCTCAAAGGGAGCAGCAAGCCATGTCCACAGGTCTCATCTTCGCGCTCGTCTGCGCGGTGGCGGCGATCGTCTACGGCATTCTTTCGATCAACTGGATCCTCGCGAAGCCCGCGGGGAACGCGCGGATGCAGGAAATCGCCGCCGCGATCCAGGCGGGTGCCAAGGCCTACCTCAATCGCCAGTACACGACGATCGGCATCGTCGGCGTCATCCTCTTCGTCATCATCTGGTGGGCGCTCGGCGGCCGCACCGCGGGCGGCTTCGCGCTGGGCGCGATCCTCTCCGGGCTGACCGGGTACATCGGCATGAACGTGTCGGTGCGCTCGAACGTGCGCACGGCGGAAGCGGCGCGCACCGGGCTGAACGAGGCGCTGGCCGTCGCGTTCCGCGGCGGTGCGATCACGGGGATGCTCGTCGTCGGCCTGGCGCTGCTCGGCGTGGCCGGCTTCTACTGGTTCCTGACCGGCTCGGCCCACTGGGCGCCGAACCCGACCAAGGACAGCTTGCACCACATCATCCAGCCGCTCGTGGGCCTCGCCTTCGGCGGCTCGCTGATCTCGATCTTCGCGCGGCTGGGCGGCGACATCTTCACCAAGGGCGCCGACGTCGGCGCCGACCTCGTCGGCAAGGTCGAAGCGGGCATCCCGGAAGACGACCCGCGCAACCCCGCGGTGATCGCCGACAACGTCGGCGACAACGTCGGCGACTGCGCCGGCATGGCGGCGGACCTCTTCGAAACGTACGCGGTGACCATCGTCGCGACGATGCTGCTGGGCGCGCTGCTGCTGCCCACGGTCGCGGAAGGCGCGGTCCTCTATCCGCTGGTGCTGGGCGGCTTCTCGATCCTCGCGTCGATCGTCGGCTGCTACTTCGTGAAGGCCACGCCCGGCGGCAAGATCATGAACGCGCTGTACAAGGGGCTCGCCGTCGCGGGCGTGCTGTCGGCGATCGGCTTCTGGTTCATCACCGACCGCATGACCGGCGGCTTCGCCGCGGCGGATCCGCAGCTGACGCCGCTGCGCCTGTTCGGCGCCTCGATCGTCGGCCTCGTGCTGACCGCGCTGATGGTGATCATCACCGAGTACTACACCGGCACCGACTTCAAGCCGGTCAAGCACGTGGCGCAGGCGTCGACGACGGGTCACGGCACCAACATCATCGCGGGTCTGGGTGTGTCGATGCGCGCGACCGCGTGGCCGGTGCTGGCGGTGTGCGCGGCGATCCTCGCGTCGTACTGGCTCGCGGGCCTTTACGGCATCGCGATCGCGGCCACCGCGATGCTGTCGATGACGGGCATCATCGTCGCGCTCGACGCGTACGGCCCGATCACCGACAACGCGGGCGGCATCGCCGAGATGAGCGAACTGCCCGACTCCGTGCGCGCCATCACCGATCCGCTCGACGCGGTCGGCAACACGACCAAGGCGGTCACCAAGGGCTACGCGATCGGCTCGGCCGGCCTGGCCGCGCTGGTGCTCTTCGCCGACTACACGCACGCGCTGGAGACGGCCAACATCGCCACGACGTTCGACCTGTCGAACCACATGGTGATCGTCGGCCTGTTCATCGGCGGCCTCATCCCCTACCTCTTCGGCGCGATGGCCCTGCTGCCGGTGCTGGTGCCCGTGGTCGTCGGACTCGTGCTCGGGCCGCAGGCGCTGGGCGGCCTGCTGATGGGCACGATCATCACCGGCCTCTTCGTCGCCATCTCGATGACCACCGGCGGCGGCGCGTGGGACAACGCCAAGAAGTACATCGAGGACGGCAACTACGGCGGCAAGGGCTCGGAGGCGCACAAGGCCGCGGTGACCGGCGACACGGTCGGCGACCCGTACAAGGACACGGCCGGCCCCGCGGTGAACCCGCTGATCAAGATCATCAACATCGTCGCGCTGATGATCGTGCCGCTGCTCGCCACGTGGGGCGGCAAGGCCGACACCAAGCCGGCAGCGGCGCCGGCGGCGAAGCCCGCGGCAGTCGCGTCGGCGCCTGCGCCGGCCGCCATGGCCACCGCGCCGGTTGCCGTGATGACCATCGAGGTCGTGAAGCTCTACTTCGACTCCGGCAAGGCCGACCTTCCGGCCGACGCGGCGGGCAAGCTCGCGCCGCTCGCCGAAAAGGCGAAGGCCGCCGGGCAGAAGGTCAAGGTCTCGGGCTACCACGACGCGACCGGCAACCTCGAGCAGAACCAGGAGCTCGCGAAGCAGCGCGCGTTCAAGGTCCGCGACCAGTTGAAGTCGGCCGGCATCGCCGAGGACAGGATCGAGCTCGCCAAGCCCGAGCTGACGCAGGGCACCGGCAACGACGCCGAGGCGCGGCGCGTCGAGATCATCCTGATCAAGTAGCGCGCGCGGCCGGACGATCCGGTCGTCTCGGTAGTGCGAAGGGCAGCGGCGAACCCGCTGCCCTTCTTCATTTCCGGACACCCTCACCCCAGCCCTCTCCCGCAAGCGGGAGAGGGAGCGCTCCGGGACGCATCGGCGGCAATGCGCTCCCTCTCCCCGCAGAGCGGGGAGAGGGCTGGGGTGAGGGGGCGTGCGTTCGTGCGCGCGAGCGGCCAACGCCCGGACTATAATCGGCGCCGCGCCGGGTGCCATTTGAAAGCGCCGGCGCGACGCTTCGCCCCACCGACCTCCGATGCCCCGCCCGCCCGTCTCGCTGATCGGCGCACCGACCGACATCGGCGCGTCCGTGCGCGGCGCCAGCATGGGCCCCGAGGCGCTGCGGGTCGCCGGCCTCGCCGAAGCTCTGGCCGGCCACGGCATCGACGTGGTGGACCGCGGCAACCTCGTCGGGCCGCCCAATCCGTGGCAGCCGCCAATCGACGGCTATCGCCACCTGCCCGAAGTGATCGCGTGGAACCGCGCCGTTCACGACGCGGTGCTGGCGGAACTCGCCGGCGGGCGCCTGCCGATCCTGATGGGCGGCGACCACTGCCTCGCGATGGGCTCGATCAGCGCCGTCGCGCGCCACTGCCGCGACGGGGGCAAGAAGCTGCGCGTGCTGTGGCTCGACGCGCACGCCGACTTCAACACGAGCGAGTTGACGCCGAGCGGCAACCTCCACGGCATGCCGGTCGCGTGCCTCACCGGCCACGGGCCCGCCGAGCTGACCGGCCTGTCGGGCGTGACGCCGGCCATCGAGCCGCGCCGCATCCGCGAGATCGGCATCCGCAGCGTCGACGCCGGCGAGAAGCGCTTCGTCCACGAGGCGGGGCTCGAGGTGTTCGACATGCGCTACATCGACGAGATGGGCATGCGCCACGCGATGGAGCTGGCGCTAGCGATGCTCACCGAGAACACCCACCTGCACGTGAGCTTCGACGTCGACTTCCTCGACCCCGAGATCGCGCCCGGCGTGGGCACGACGGTGCCCGGCGGGCCGACCTACCGCGAAGCCCAGCTGTGCATGGAGATGATCGCGGATTCCGGCCGGCTCGCCTCGCTCGACCTGATGGAGCTGAACCCGGCACTCGACGTCCGCAACAAGACCGCCGACCTCACGGTGGATCTCGTCGAGAGCCTGTTCGGCAAGAGCACGCTGATGCGGGCGTAGCTGCGCCGCGTCGGCGTGCGGGTCAGCTCATGAACCCGAGGTTCGTGTTCGCGAACGCGCCGATGTTCGGGAAGACGTACGGCAGGTCGCCTTCGGAAATGCCGAACCAGCGGGCGAGCGTCGCCCCGTACTGCTCGACCGACGTCGTCGGGATCCAGCGGCCGTTGCCGCCGAGGTCGTCCGGGCCGTTCAGCGCCATCGTCGGCACGCTGCCGTAGAAGTCGCCGCCGCGCACGGCGCCGCCCATCGCGAACGCGTAGTTGCCCCAGCCGTGGTCGGTGCCCTGGTTGCTGGCCGGCTTGAACGTGCGGCCGAACTCGGACAGCGAGAACGTCGTCACGCTGTTGCCGAGCCCCAGCGCCTCCATCGCGTCCTGGAACGCCTTCATCGACCTGGCGAAGTCCGCGAGCAGGCCGGCCTGGATTCCCGCCTGGCTGCCGTGCGTGTCGTAGCCCCACTGGTGCACGTAGAACGCCTGCCGCCGCATCTGCGTCTGCGCGCGGCCCTCGATCAGCTGGGCGATGGTCTTCAGCTGCCGGCCCACTTCCGTGTCGAGATCGGCAAAGAACGGGGCCACCACCGAGTTCTTGTTCTGCAGGATCGGGAACACGACCGACGACGCGGCGAGGCCCTCCTCGGCGTAGAGCTGCGCCACGATGTCGTACACGTTGCCGCGGCTATGCGCCAGCATCTCGCGCAGCGCGGCGTCGCGCAGGGCATCGTACTGCCAGTAGCCTTCGCCGCTGGAGTAGAGCGTGAAGTACGGATTGCTCGGGACCGTCAGCGGGACCGACGAGCGGCCGGACACGAACGTGCGCAGGCCCATCGTCGAGATCATCGGCGGGAACAGCGTGCCGGGATTCGCCGCGTCGAGCAGGTCGGCGATGCGCCCACCCCAGCCCACGCGCTCGAAGCCCGTGTGGACGGCACTCTGGACCGCGAGCTCCTGGTCGGAGTGCGAGAACAGGTTCGCCGGCCGCGGCGCGCCCTGCGTCTCCAGCCCGGGTTTCGTCGACGGTGCGGCCAGCATGCCGACGTTGGCGACGACGGCGAGCTTCCTCTGCGCGAACAGCGCCTGCAGCGGCGCGCACGACGGGTGGAAGCCGTACGGCGGGCCCCCTCGCGCGGGCTGGATCGGCAGCAGCTGACCCTGCGCGATGTTGATGCCCGACGCGACGGTTCGCGTGGCGGCATAGGTCTGGTAGCCGGCGGCGTCGTGGCGGATCAGCGTGTTCTCGCCGTCGTTGCCGCCCTGCATGAACACGCAGACGAGCGCCTTGTAGTCGGACGCCGACTGCGCGAGTGCCACGTTGCGCTCGACGGCCGCCAGCAGGCCCGACGCCGCGGCGAACTTGAGCAGGCGCCGGCGCTGCGGCGAGGTCAGGCGAAGCGGCGCACGCGGGAGAGCGCTCATCGGTCGGTCCCGAAGGGCCGCGGCCTCGGTGGGCGTGTGGAGAGACGCGTGCGACTGCGTGTCGGCCGCGTACGCTCGCGCGGCGACGCGCCCGGCGGGCCTTGCCTCGACCTGCGGTCTCGGCCGCCTTGCTCGCTGGGCCCCGAGGGACTGACTCCACCCCCTCGGGGGGCAGCGAGCGAGGCAGTTTCGCGAGCGTGGGGGTTCACTTCTGCACCTGGTAGTCGATCGAGACCAGCATCAGGTTCAGCGCCATCTTGACGCGGCGTACCGGATTCGCGGCGTCGACCTTGCCGACGGCGGTGACGACGGTCTTGCGTGCGGCGGGCGACATCGTGCCGTGCAGCAGCAGGCGGTTGAGCCGCTCCACCAGCGCGTCGGGATTGGCCGCGTCCCCGACGAACGCCGAGAGCGGCGGACTGCGCGTGCCGACGGCGTTCGGCACGTAGCCGATCGGTCCCCAGCCCCACAGCGGGTGCTGCGACCACGACTGGTCGACGTTGTAGAGCAGGTCGTTCACCTGGTTCGCGCGGTTGAGGTACTCGGCGGACGTGTAGATGCCGAACTCCGGCGCCGGAATGCCGCCGCCCGCTAGCGTGTAGTCGGCAGGATAGTAGTTGAAGACCGTCTGCGCGCTGAACAGGCTCTGGCTGCTCTGCCAGCCCTGCTGGAACGGTTGGAAGCCGTCGGTGTCCACGTCGAGCGCCCGCACCATCGCCGTCCAGAACAGCGCGGGCTCGCGCATCCGGCCGTACTCGCTGTCGATCTTGCGCGCGCCGCGCGCTTCCGGGTCGAGGAGCACGGCGCGCGTGACCGCCGCGAGGTCCCCGCGCGCGCCCCTGCCGTTGTCCTTGAAGGCGGCGGCTACGCGCGCGACGTAGCCGGGCGAGGGCGAACTGGTCACGGTCTTCTGGATCAGCTGCTTCGCCATGAACGGCGGCGTGTTCGGGTGCTCGACCAGCGCACGCAGGGCCGCGCGCACCTCGGTCTCGGCGTTGCCGCCCGGCCCGAACTGGATGCGGCCGGCAAGCGCACTCTTCGCACCCGTGTCGTGAAACTGGTCGAACGGGATCATGTCGCCGAAGTAGTAGTTCCGGTTCCCCCAGAAGTTCGCGGTCTCCCCGGGCCGGGTCGGGAACGTGTATCCGGTCAGCACGCGCGCCAGCGTCTCGATGTCGGACTGCGCGTAGGCGGCGACGAGCTGCCCCTTCGCGTCGAGCTTCGGCGTGCCGTCGTCGTTCAGCTGGTTGACGCCGATCGTGAAGAGCTGCAGCAGCTCGCGGGCGAAGTTCTCGTTGGGACGGATGCCGTCGTGCTCGGGGACGTTCTTCACCCAGTTCTGGAAGAAGCCGAGCTGCGGCGACAGCGCGTACCTCGCGAGCAGGTTCTCGAACGTGCCGAGCGCGCCGTCGCGCAGGCGCTGCTGGAACTCGGCATTCGCGTAGGCTTCGCCCGGACCGCCGTTCGCCGACACCACGAAGATCTGGTGCCACACGTGCGCCATCCGCAGCCGCAGCTGGTCGGGCGCGGTCCGCGACTGGCGGAAGAACTCCCACCCGACGGGCGAGGGGCTCCACTTGAGCGTTCCACAGAACTTGTCCGGCGTGACCGGCAGCGTGAAGTCGTTCTTGCACAACGAGTTGTCCATCGGCGGATCCCAGAACGGGTACTGCGTGTACCGCGTCACGTTCATCGGGACCTGCTCGTCAAGCCACTTCGCGATGCCCTTCGCCTTCACCTCGGCCACCAGCGCCTCGGTCGGCCCCAGCGAGGCCTGCTCCAGGAACCGCACGACGTCCGCCTCGCGCTCCTCGTCGGTCACCGGCGCGCACATCACGATCCCTTCGAGGATGTCGCCCCGGCGCGTCGCCATCCGCACGTGCGCGGTCAGGTCCACCGTGAACCGGTGGTTGGCGTCGCTGATCTGGTCCGAGTAGTAGCTGCGGTACACCGGCCAGTTGCCGCCGCAGTCACCGGTGGCCGTCGTCGGGATGTAGAACGCGATGCCCTCGAACGTCCACGCCGGCAGCGTCTTCACCTTCGCGCACTCGGCGGCGTCCGCCGTGTAGAAGTGCGAGTTCGGCCCCACGTTGGGCGTGCCGAAGAAGCGGCACACGGCCTGCAATCCGTCCGCGGGGTCGGTGAACACGGTGAACTGCCCGCCGGTGCGCGTCCAGCCCTTGACGTTGGTGCCGGCGTCGAGCGCCGCCGCCTCTTCCGGGTAGGCGGTGACGAAGTAGTGGTTGATCTTCGCGTTGTAGAACTCGACCGCCGTGCCCAGGCCGGCGTGGGCCGGCCCGGCGATCCAGAGCAGGATCGCGGCAGCCGCCGCGCGAACCGGCGCGGCGACGAACGGCAGAGGCAGTCGATTCGCGAGTCGCACGGGTCCCTCCCCTGGCCGGCGCAGCTTCCTGTCGGCGGCAGCCGTGGCCGCCGGGCGATGTGGCGGGAGACTCTGCGCCGATCGGCACGTTTGCACAAGCGGTCCGCGAGCGCTCGCGCCACGGGCGGGGTGTCGCGACCCCGGCAGACGCGCGCGTCGCGGCAAGGGAGGCCGGGTGTCGCATACAATTCCGTCGAAACCATGAACGTATCGACGCGCGACGAATCTCCCCGCGCCGCCGCGCCTGCGCGCCGCCGGTGGCTCGCGCTCGCGGCGGCCGCACTGGTGCCCGCCCTCGCGCTCGCGCAGAGGCCCGCGCCCGAGCGCCCGTCCGGCTGGACCGACAAGGCGCCGGTCCACGCGAAGCGGTGGATGGTCGCCGCGGCGAATCCGCTCGCCGTGGATGCCGGCTACCGGATCCTGCAGCAGGGCGGCACCGCCGCGGACGCGGCGATCGCCGTGCAGCTGGTGCTGGGCCTCGTCGAGCCGCAGTCGTCGGGCATCGGCGGCGGCGGGTTCGTGCTGCTGCACGACGCGCGGACGAAGCGGCTCATCGCCTACGACGGCCGCGAGACCGCGCCCGCCGCCGCGAAGCCCGACCGGTTCCTGAAGAACGGGAAGCCGGTCGAGTTCTTCGACGCCGTCGTCGGCGGCAGGTCGGTCGGCGTCCCGGGCACCGTACGGCTGCTCGAGGCGATCCACCGCAAGCACGGCCGGATCGCGTGGGCGAAGCTCTTCGCTCCGGCGATCGCGCTCGCCGAGAACGGCTTCGCGATCTCGCCGCGGCTGCACGCGCTGCTCGGGGCGGAGAAGTTCATGACCCAGCCGCGGCTGCGCGCGTACTTCTTCGACGCCAACGGCAAGGTGCTGCCGGCCGGCACGGTGCTGCGCAACCCGGCGTATGCGCGGACGCTGCGCGCGCTCGCCGCGGGCGGCGCCGACGCGTTCTACACGGGCACGATCGCGCAGGACATCGTCGATACCGTGACGAAGCATCCGTTCAACCCGGGCGACGTCACGCTCGCCGACCTCGCCGGATACCGGGTGGTCGTGCGCGAGCCCGTCTGCGGCCCCTACCGCGTCTATCGCGTCTGCGGCTTTCCGCTGCCGTCGTCGGGCGGCCTCACCGTGCTGCAGATGCTCGGGATGCTCGAGCGCTTCGACGTCGCCGCGATGGACCCCGCCGGCTTCTGGAGCGTGCACTTCATGAGCGAGGCGGGCCGGCTCGCGTTCGCCGACCGCAGCGTGTACATGGCCGACCCGGCGTTCTACACGCCGCCGGCCGGGCTGCTCGACCCGGCGTACCTCGCCGCGCGCTCCGCGTTGATCCGGTCCGACGCGAGCATGCGGCGCGCGCAGCCCGGCGACCCGCCCGCGCGCGCCGCCACCGCGCGGAAGGTCGCGTGGGGCGCCGACGCGGCGCTCGACCTGCCGTCGACGACCCACGTGTCGATCGTCGACCGCTACGGCAACGCGCTGGCGATGACCAGCACGGTCGAGCACCAGTTCGGCGCGCGGCTGATGACCGAAGGCGGCTTCCTGCTCAACAACCAGCTCACCGACTTCTCGTTCGTCCCGGAGGAGAACGGCAAGCCGGTCGCCAACCGCATCGAGGGGGGGAAGCGGCCACGCTCGTCGATGGCGCCGACGATTGCCTACGACCGCTTCGGCCGCGTCGCGATCGTCGCGGGGTCGCCGGGCGGCAGCGCGATCATCAATTACGTGGCCAAGACGCTGCTCGCGATCGTCGACTGGGACCTCGACCCGCAGGCGGCCATCGCGCTGCCGAACTTCGGCAGCCGCAACGGGCCCACGGAACTGGAGGGGAACACCGCCGTCGCTGCGCTCGCGCCGAAGCTCTCCGCGCTGGGCGCCGACGTCGCCGTCGTGGAGCTGACCAGCGGCGCGCAGGCGATCGTGCGCACACGCGGCGGCTGGGTCGGCGGCGCCGATCCGCGCCGTGAGGGCGTCGTGCGCGGCGAGTAGGCGCGTGGACACGCCGATTTCCGTCCGGCTGCCGGTCGCGCACCCGCAGGTCGGCGTTGCGCGTGCCGGGGGCGACGCCGCATGAAGCCGGCCAGCGCCGTCGCGTTCGCCGCGTGCTGCCTCGTCGCGCCGCTGCCGCACGCGGAGCTGCCGGCACCGCTCGCCACGCCGCCGCCGCTGCGCGCGCAGGCACCCGACCGTGCCGCGCGCAGCGCGCTGTTCGACGCCGACGCGGCGGACACGGCGCGTGCACGGGCGCAGCCGCAGTACGTCGAGCGCATCGTCGTCGAGGGCCGCGACCCCGACGCGCGGCGGCCGCCGCGCAGGTCCGTCGAGCAGCGGTTCGCCGACGCGCTGCTGGCGCCACCGCCGTCGCCGATGGCCGGCCTGCGAATGCTCGACACGACGCCGTGCATGTCGGTGCAGTCGACGCGCAACGACATCGGGAATTCCTATGCGCCGCTCACCGGCTGCCCGTAACATGGGCGTGTGAGCACGGCCATGCGCGCCGGGGGCCGTACCCCGCATCGCATCGTCATCGTCGGCGGCGGCGCCGGCGGGCTGCCGCTCGCCACCGCGCTCGGCGACCGCTACGGCCGCGACGGCCCGGTGCAGGTCACGCTGGTCGACCGCAACGCGACGCACGTGTGGAAGCCGCTGCTCCACGAAGTCGCGGCCGGGCGCATGGACGCGGACGCGCACGACCTCGACTACCTCGCGATCGCGCACTGGCACAGGTTCCGGTTCCGGCAGGGCGCGCTCGCGGGACTCGACCGCGGTCGACGCGAGGTCACGCTCGCGGCAGTGGCCGGCCCCGACGGCGAGGAGATCCTGCCGCGGCGCACGCTGCCGTACGACACGCTGGTGATCTGCGTGGGCAGCGTGGGCAACGACTTCGGCGTGCCCGGCGCCGCGCAGCACCCGATCTCGCTCGACACGCTCGACGACGCCGAGCGCTTCCACCGGCGGTTGCTCGCCGTCTGCGTGCGCGCCGACGGCCGTGCCGCGGCCGGCGAGGCGGCGCGCGTCGACATCGTGATCATCGGCGCGGGGGCCACCGGCGTCGAGCTCGCCGCCGAAATCCGGCAGACGACGCGCGCGCACGCGGGCTATGGGCTCGACCACCTCGATCCGGCGCGCGACATCCGGATCACGCTGATCGAGGCCTCGCCGCGCATCCTGCCGCCGCTGTCGGAGCGCGTGGCGGCGGCGGCGGCCGAGTTGCTCGCGAAGCTCGACGTCGACGTGCGCACCGGCCAGCGCGTCACCGAGGTCGCCGCCGATGGCGTCCGCACGGCCGACGGGGAGTTCCTGCCGGCCGACCTCATCGTGTGGGCGGCGGGCATCATGGCGCCGGCGGTGCTGCGCGACCTGGACGGGCTCGAGGCGAACCGCGCGAACCAGCTCGTCGTGACGGCGACCTTGCAGACGACGCGCGATCCCGACGTCTTCGCGTTCGGCGACTGCGCGGCGGCGCCGTGGCTCGGGCACAGGGCGGCGGCCGGTTCCGAAGCGAGCGCGGAGGCAGTTCGACTGCTGCCCCCGCGCGCGCAGGTCGCGCACCAGCAGGCGACGCTGCTCGTGAAATCGATAAAGGCCCGCCTTGCCGGCAAGCCGCTGCCGGAGTTCCGGTTCACGGACTTCGGCTCGCTGGTGTCGCTGGGCGAGCTCTCCGCGGTGGGCACGCTGATGGGTGCGCTGATCGGCGGCAGCCTGCTGATCCACGGGCTGATCGCGCGGCTCATGTACACGTCGCTGTACAAGATGCACCAGGTGTCGATCCACGGGTTCGTGCGCGTGGCGTTCGACACCGTGGGGCGCCTGCTGCGCGGGCGCCTCGAGCCACGGGTGAAGCTGCATTGAGCCCGGGTGTGCGCCCCCTCACCCCGACCCTCTCCCCCTGCGGGGGAGAGGGAGCAGTTCCACCCCGCCCGCGCGTCGCACCCCGCCCGCGCGCCGCTCCCTCTCCCCCGCAGGGGGAGAGGGTGCCCGAAGGGCGGGTGAGGGGGCGCGTGTCCGGAGACGGCAGGTGGAGACTCTAGTGGAATCGCGTCGATGAGCCCGCTGCTTGCCGGCTTCACGTGGCTGCTGCTGTTCCAGTGCGCCGGCGAAGCGCTGGTGCAGCTCGCGGGGCTGCCGGTGCCGGGTCCCGTCGTCGGCATGGCGCTGCTGTTCGTCGCGCTCCTCGCGCGCCGCGCCGCGCCGCCGGCGGTGACGGTCGCGGCCGACGGCCTGGCGAAGCACCTGTCGCTGCTGTTCGTTCCCGCCGGCGTGGGCGTGCTGCTGCACGTCGCGCGCGTCGCCGACGAGTGGCTGCCGATCGCCGCCGCGCTCGTCGTCAGCACCGTGCTGGCCATGGCAGTGTCGGCGCTCGTGTTCGAGCGGCTCGCGCGGCGGCAGGACGCACACGATCGCGGTGCGGAGCCATGAGCGCCCAGCCGCTGTTCGAGCTGTGGGTCTACCTCTCCGCGACGCCGCTCGCGGGGCTCACGCTCACGCTCGTCGCGTACGCCGCCGGCTGGTGGTGCTACGCGCGCACCGGCATGCACCCGCTCGCCAACCCGGTGCTGATCGCCGTCGCGCTGATCGTCGCGGCGCTGGCCGCCACCGGCACGCCGTACCGCACCTACTTCGACGGCGCGCAGTTCGTGCACTTCCTGCTCGGGCCCGCGGTGGTCGGCCTCGCGGTGCCGCTCGCGCGCGAGTGGCGCAGCGTGCGCCGGCTGGCGGTCCCGATCGCCGGGGCGCTGGCCGCCGGATCGCTGGTGGCGCTCGCGAGCGCGGTGGGCATCGCCTGGGCACTCGGAGCGTCGCCGGCCACGCTGCTGTCGCTGGTGCCGAAATCGGTCACCGCGCCGATCGCGATGGGCATCGCTGACAAGATGGGCGGGCTGCCCGCGCTCGCCGCCGTGTTCGCCGTCACGACCGGCATCCTCGGCGCGGCGCTCGGCAAGTACGTGCTCGACGCCTGCCGCGTGCGCGACTGGCGGGCCCGCGGCTTCGCGCTCGGCCTTGCCGCGCACGGCATCGGCACCGCGCGCGCGTTCCAGGTCAACGCCGACGCCGGCGCGTACGCGGGCCTCGCGTTCGCGCTGCACGGCCTCGTCGCCGCCGTCCTGTTCCCGCTCGGCTGGTGGTGGCTGCGCAGCGGCGCGTAGCGGCGCCGGGCTATACTGCGCGCGGCCCCGGTCCCGACCCGAGCACAACAATGAACTACACGGACCTCTTCTCCGCGACGATCCTGCTGGTGCTCGTCCTGGATCCGTTCGGCAACCTGCCGCTGGTCGTCGCCGCGCTGGACAAGGTCGCGCCGGCGCGCCACTTCAGGATCCTGCTGCGCGAGTCGTTCATCGCGTACCTGCTGCTGCTGCTGTTCATGGTCGGCGGCCGCACGTTCATGTCGTGGCTCGGCCTGTCCGACGTGTCGCTGTCGATCACCGGCGGCATCATCCTGTTCCTGATCTCGCTGCGGATGGTCTTCTCGCACAAGGAGGGGATCTTCGGCGAGATCCAGGGCGGGGAGCCGTTCATCGTCCCCCTCGCGGTGCCGATGATCGCCGGGCCCTCGGCGCTGGCGACGGTGATGCTGATGGCCTCGCGCGATCCGGACAAGCTCTACACGTGGGCGGTCGCGCTGACGCTCGCGATGGTCGTGTCCACGGCCGTGCTGCTGATGGCCGGGAAGCTCAAGGCCGTGCTCGGCGAGCGCGTCGTCAACGCGTTCGAGCGGCTGATGGGGCTCCTGCTGACCGCGCTCGCCGTGGAGATGCTGCTGTCCGGCATCCGCACGTTCGTGGCGTCGCTGGCGAACTGACCGGCGGCGCGCAAGAAAAAGGCCGGGCACGCGGCCCGGCCTCTTCCCGGCGCGGCGGCGCGCGTCAGTCCTTCAGCGCCTCGAACGAGACGAGCAGCGTGATCTCGTCGCCGATGTTCGGCACGCCGAACTTCATGCCGAAGTCGGAGCGCTTGAACTTGCCGGTGGCGTTGCCGCCGCAGCGCTCCTTGTTGTTGCCCGACGCCGGGTTGCACTTGAAGCGCTCGATCGTCAGGTTGACCGGCTTGGTGACGCCCAGCAGCGTCAGGTTGCCCTCGATCGCGGACGGGTTGTCGCCGGTGAACGCGAGCTTCGTCGACTTGTAGGTGATCCGCGGGAACTCGGCCGTGTTGAAGAAGTCGGCCTTGCGCAGGTGGTCGTCGCGGGACTGCGAGCGCGAGCCCTTGTCGCCGTCGCCGGTGTCGATGGACGCGGCCTCGATGTTGAGCTCGACCGAGCCGGTCTTCGCGGCGCGGTCGAGCGTCGCCTTGCCGGTCGTCCGGTTGAAGCGGCCGTACATCGTCGACACGCCGAGGTGGTCGACCGTGAAGTTGGGATAGGTGTGGTACGGGTCGATCGTGAACGACTCCGGAGCCGCGGTGGCGGCGAGCGGCAGGGCGAGCAGCGAGACAGCGGCAAGGCGTTTCAGCACGACGAACTCCTGTGTGGAAAGGTGAGGAACTACGACACGGATCCGCGCGCCGCGAACCACGCGGCGGCGATGGGGACGATGGCGGCAGCCAGCGCGTACAGCGAAAGGACGAAGGCGCGGACGAACGTCGACGCCGACTCGTTGACCGGCAGGCGCACGGCGAGCGGGACGAGCAGCGACGCCGCCAGCGCGTACCACGGCATCTGCGCGAGCATCAGCGAGCCCTCGGCAAACAGCGCGATCAGCAGGCCGACGGTCAGCGTGCCCAGCAGGCCCGGCGCAACCGGCCGCGACGTCACGACCCAGACGAGCAGCAGCGCGCCGGCCGAGGCTGCGACGGCGATGCCGGAGACCAGGAAGCCGATCGACGCGGACAGGACGGCGGCGACGCCGACGCCGATGCCGAGGCCCAGCGCGGCCGCACCGGTGCGGATCGGGTCGTCGCGCAACGACACGACGGCGTAGACCATGGCCGCGGCGAACGCCAGCACGCCCAGCGCCGCGAGCCACGCGCCGCTGCCTTCCTGCTGGGACAGCACCGAGAGGAAGACCCACGGCGCCGCGATGCCGGCGACGACGGCGAGCGCCAGCGCCACCGGGCGGGAGCGCGAGAACCACGTGTCGGCGGCGATGGCCACCAGCGGCGCGAGCAGGCCCAGCAACAGGATCTTGCGCGAGGCGGTGAGCGGCGAGAACGAGATGCCGTTGACCAGCGCGTAACTCGTCGCCCACCCGGCGACGATCGCGAGCCATGCGAACCGGGTGCGCCCGAGGGCGAGCGCGACGACGAGCGCGACGACGAACGGCGCGACGCCGCCCTGGACGGCCGGATGTTCGAGGAGTTGGGACACGGGGCGGCTCTGTCGTGGGTCTGGGGCATCCGGGAGCCCCTTACGGGGCGGCGAGGCCTGAAGCGCCCGGCGGCTACGCCGCGGCGAACAGGGCGGGACGTGGCGCTATTCCCTCGCGGGACGCCGGGTCGGTCGAAATCGTCGCGCATTCTAGCGGATTGCCGCGTCGGTGCGACCCTTCGGACTTCGCTCCGACTACCGGGGCGCGGAGGCTGGACGCGAGGTCCGTGGGCGGACCGGCGCGGGTGGTGGCCCGGATCGTCCGCGGGCAGCAGTTGCCCTTGGGGCGGCAGTCGGCGGCGCCGGCGTTGCGCCGGTGCGGTCCGGCCCGCCTACGCGGCGACGAGGTCGCCGTCCTCGACGCGAACCACGCCGGCGCGCGTCAGCTCGTCGACCAGCATCGCCGCGAGGTCCCGCGGGGCCATCCGCAGGACGAGGGCGTTGATGTCGCGGTAGATGCCGATCCGCTCGACGTACGCCGGCAGGTCGGCCACCGGCATGCGGCGGCGGTGCAGCAGGTTGAACGTCAGGATGACCTTCGCCGCGTGGCGGCCGATGCGCATCTCGTCGGCCTCGAAGGCCGCGGTGCGCCGGTACGCGCGGTCGAGCGCCTCGGCGACGTTGCGGAAAGGCTCGCCGTGGCCGGGGATCACGACGCGCACGTCGAGCGCGGCGATCACGTCGAGCGTGTCGCGCGTGGCCGGCAGCGCGTCCGGGTCGAGCGCCGGCGGCATGACGAGCCCGTAGCCGTTTTCCCACAGCGCGTCGCCGGACACGAGGATCCGGTGCTCCGGGTTGTAGAAGACGAGCGCGCCCATGTCGTGGCCGGGCGCGGCGAAGAGCTGCCACTCGAGGTCGCCCCACACGTGCGTCGAGCCGGGCTGCAGCAGTTCGTCGACCGTGAAGCGGTCCGCGGTCTGGTCCGCCCACGACAGCCACAGCCCGCGCTCGTCCCAGCGCTCGACCAGCGGCGCCTCCGCCGCCGGGAACGCGATCGGGCAACCGTACTTCGCGCGCACCGTTGCGTTGCCGCCGATGTGGTCCGAGTGCCCGTGCGTGTTGACGAGTTTCGCGAGCGGCTCGTCGCCGAGGCCGCGCGACGACGCGAGCAGCGCGAGCGTGAGCGGCGCGTGGCTGACGTAGCCCGAGTCGATCAGCACGTGGCCGTCGCGGCTCTTCAGCAGGATGTTGTTGGCCGACAGCCAGTCGCGGACGAACACGTGCAGCTGCGGGGGGAGGTCGCTGTGCATCGAGCGGTGCGCGCGAGGGGTCGTTGCGGGCATCGTATCACCGGGTGCGTGCGTTGGCGCCTTGCCGCACGCCCCTCACCCCAGCCCTCTCCCCGCTGCGCGGGGCGAGGGAGCGCGTGTCGCTGGTGCGCGCGTTCGTGCTGCGGCGTTCGCCCCTCACCCCAACCCTCTCCCCGCACGCGGGGAGAGGGAGTGCGACGGCCGCGATCTCGCTGCTGTGCGCGGGCCACCACGCGCTCCCTCGCCCCGCGCAGCGGGGAGAGGGTTGGGGTGAGGGGCGTGCGCAGGAGAGCTGGGGTGAGAGGCGTGCGAATCGGCCGCGCCACTACCTGCCGCACGTCACGCAAGCCGGCCGAGGAAGTCGCGCACCAGCGCAATGCGCTCGGGCAGCTTCGGCGCGGCGCGCTCGATGCGCACGCGGTCGGGGCCGGCGAAGCGGATGCGGCCGTCCTTCTGCACGAGCAGGATCAGCGCGCCGGCGTCGAACGGCGGCTGGCGGACGAACTGGATCGTCGTGCGCTCCGGTCCCGCATCCACCTTGGTCACGCCGAGCGGTCTGGCCGCGAGCCGCAGCCGGTGGCACGCGAGCAGCGCCTGCGCCTGCTCGGGTGTCGGCCCGAAGCGGTCGACCAGCTCCTCCTGGATGCCGTCGAGCTCGTCGACGCTCTCGGCACTCGCCAGCCGTTTGTAGAGGACGAGCCGCTCGTGCACGTCGTTGCAGTAGCGCTCGGGGAGCAGCGCCGGCACGTGCAGGTTGATCTCGGTGGTCACGCCCAGCGGCTCGGTCAGGTCCGGCTCGCGGCCGGCCTTGAGCGCCGACACCGCCGCGCGCAGCATGTCGTTGTAGAGCTGGAAGCCGATCTGCTGCATCTCGCCCGACTGCGAGTCGCCCAGCACCTCGCCGGCGCCGCGGATCTCGAGGTCGTGCATCGCGAGGTAGAAGCCCGAGCCCAGGTCCTCCATCATCTGGATCGCCTCCAGCCGCTTCTTCGCCTGCGCGGCGAGCGCGTCGGCCGGCGGCGTCAGCAGGTACGCGTAGGCCTGGTGGTGCGAGCGCCCGACGCGCCCGCGCAGCTGGTGGAGCTGGGCGAGCCCGAAGCGATCGGCGCGGTCGATGATGATCGTGTTGGCCGTGGGCACGTCGATGCCGGTCTCGATGATCGTCGAGCACACCAGCAGGTTGACGCGCTGCTGGTAGAAGTCGCGCATCACCTGCTCCAGCTCGCGCTCGGCCATCTGCCCGTGCGCGACGGCGACGCGCGCCTCGGGCAGCAGCCGCGCGATCGCCTCGGCGCGCGTGGCGATCGTCGCCACGTCGTTGTGCAGGAAGTAGATCTGCCCGCCGCGTTTGAGCTCCCGCAGCGCCGCTTCGCGCACGATGCCCTGCGAGTACGGCGCGACGAACGTCTTGATCGAGAGCCGCCGCTCGGGCGCGGTGGCGATCACCGAGAAGTCGCGGATGCCTTCGAGCGACATCGCGAGCGTGCGGGGGATCGGCGTGGCGGTGAGCGTCAGCACGTCGACCTCGGCGCGCAGGCGCTTCAGGAGCTCCTTCTGGCGCACGCCGAAGCGGTGCTCCTCGTCGATGATGACGAGGCCCAGGTTGCGGAACTTGACGTCGCCCTGCAGCAGCTTGTGCGTGCCGATGACGAGGTCGATGCTGCCCGCGGCGAGGCCCTCGAGCGCGGCCTTCGTCTCCTTGCCGGTGCGGAAGCGCGACAGCTCGGCGATGCGCACCGGGAAGTCCGCGAAGCGGTCCGAGAACGTCTGGAAGTGCTGCTCGGCCAGCAGCGTGGTCGGCACCAGCAGCGCGACCTGCTTCCCGTCCACGAGCGCCACGAACGCCGCGCGCAGCGCGACCTCGGTCTTGCCGAAGCCGACGTCGCCGCAGACGAGCCGGTCCATCGTGCGGCCCGCCGTCATGTCCTTGATCACCGCCTCGATCGCGCCGCTCTGATCGGCGGTCTCCTCGAAGCCGAACCCCTCCGCGAAGCGCTCGTAGTCGCGCGGCTTGAACGCGAACGCGTGGCCCTGCCGCGCCGCGCGCTGCGCGTACAGGTTGAGCAACTCGGCCGCCGTGTCGTGCGCCTGCTGCGCCGCCTTGCGCTTCGCCTTCTCCCACTGGCCGCTGCCCAGCTCGTGCAGAGGCGCGGCCTCGGGCGAGGCGCCGCTGTAGCGGCTGATGAGGTGCAGGTTGGAGACGGGGACGTAGAGCTTGGCGTCGTTGGCGTAGACCAGCTGCAGGAACTCGTTCGGACCGTCGCCCAGGTCGAGCGTGACGAGGCCCAGGTACCGGCCGATGCCGTGCTCCTCGTGCACGACCGGGTCGCCGATGCGGACCTCGGACAGGTCGCGCACCATCGCGTCGACGTTCGAGCGCTTGGCCGCCTCGCGCGCGGTGCGGCGCACCACGCCCGCGTACAGCTCGGCCTCGGTGACGAACGCGAGCCCGCCCTCTGGCCAAGCGAAGCCCGCCGCCAGCGGTGCCGCGAGCAGCGTCAGACGCCCCTTGCCGGCCGCGAACGCGGCGAAGTCGTCGCCGAGCGCCGGCGTGACGCCGCACTCGGCGAAGAACTGCTGCATCGTCTCGCGCCGGCCGGCGCTCTCGGCGACGATCGCCACCTTGAGCTTCGTGCCCGCGAGGAAGCGCTTCAGCGCCACCAGCGGATCGTCCGCGCGGCGGTCGACCTGCACCGGCGGCAGCGGCTGCGTGGGGCCCGCGCCCTCGCGCTGCAGCTCGACACGCGCCAGCGCCTTGAGCGTCCCGTTGAACTCGTCCTCGGGCAGGAACAGCTCGGTGGGCGGCAGCAGCGGCCGCGCCTTGTCGCCGCGCAGCAGCCGGTAGCGCGACTCGGTGTCCTGCCAGAAGTGCAGGACCGCGCTGCGCACGTCGCCGTGCAGCGCCACGATCGTCGCCGGCGGCAGGTAGTCGGCCAGCGTGGCCGTGCGCTCGAAGAACAGCGGCAGGTAGTACTCGATGCCGGCGGGCACGACGCCGTTGCTGATGTCCTTGTACAGCGACGACTTCGACGGGTCGCCCTCGAACACCTCGCGGAAGCGGCTGCGGAAGCGCGTGCGGCCGGCGTCGTCGAGCGGGAACTCGCGCGCCGGCAGCAGGCGCACGTCGGGCACCGGGTAGAGCGTGCGCTGCGTGTCGACGTCGAAGGTCTTGATCGACTCGACGTCGTTGTCGAAGAGGTCGAGCCGGTACGGCAGCGCCGAGCCCATCGGGAAGAGGTCGATCAGGCCGCCGCGCACGCTGAACTCGCCGGGCGACACGACCTGCGTCACGTGCGCGTAGCCGGCGAGCGCCAGCTGCGCGCGCAGCGCGTCGACGTCGAGCGTCTCGCCCTGCCTGAGGAAGAACGTGAACGCCGCAAGGTACGACGGCGGCGCGAGCCGCGCCAGCGCGGTGGTCGCCGCGACGACCAGCACGTCGCATTCGCCGCGCGAGACCCGGTAGAGCGTCGCGAGGCGCTCGGACACCAGGTCCTGGTGCGGCGAGAACTGGTCGTACGGCAGCGTCTCCCAGTCCGGCAGGAGTGCCACGCGCAGCTCGGGCGCGAACCACGGGATTTCGGCGGCCAGCCGCTGCGCCGACTGCGGATCGGCACCACCGCGAGCGTCGAGGCAACCTTGGCGTCGCGCGCGGCGAGCGCAGCGCCAGCGCATCGACGAGCCCGCGAACGGACCCGCGCCACTGCGCCGGCCTGGGTCCGGCAGATCGTGGACGAGATCGGGAAGTGCGGTCGGCGCGGTCGCAGGCGAAGGTGAGACCGCCGCCGCGCCTGCAGTGCCGGCGGACGTGGGGAAGCGCGTTGTTCAAGCCGCGATTATACCGGCGGGACCGGGCGCTGCCGGTGACACGCGGCGTGCCGGCGCGCCACCAGGCGAAGCGGGCAGGAGGCATATACTTTGGCCCTTGGTCCTGCGCAGCGCCTTTTGCCTACCTGCTGCTGACGCTCGCGCCGTTCTTCTGGTCGGTGAACTGGGTGCTCGGACGCTCGGCTGCGGTGGAGGTGCCGCCGATGGCGATGACGTTTTTCCGGTGGCTGTTCGCGATCCTGATCCTCGCGCCGTTCGCGTGGCCGTACGTTCGGCGCGACTGGCCGATCTTCCGCGCCAACTGGAAGACGATGCTGATGCTGGGCGCGATCGGCGTCGGCACGCACAACAGCCTCGCGTACCTCGGGCTCAACTACACGACCGCCACCAACGGCGTGATCCTCAATTCGTTCATCCCCGTGATGATCGTGACGCTGTCGTGGTTGATCCTCCGCGAGCGCCTCGCCCCGCTGCAGGTCGCGGGCGTGGCCGTGTCGCTCGCCGGCGTGTTCACGATCATCACGCAGGGCAGCCTCGCGACGCTGCTGTCGCTGACGGTCAACGTCGGCGACCTGTTCATCATCCTGTCGATGGCGATGTGGTCGGTCTACACGATCGCGCTGCGCTGGCGGCCGGCCGGTCTCAACGTGATGTCGTTCCTGCTGGTGGTCGCGATCATCGGCGACGCATGCGTGCTGCCGCTGTGGCTGGCAGAGATGGCGCTCGGCCACTACATCCACTGGTCGTGGACCAACGTGGCGGCGCTGCTGGCCGTCGCGCTGTTCTCGTCGGTGCTCGCGTACCTGTTCTGGAACCGGGGCGTCGAGGAAGTCGGCGCCAACGTCGCCGGGCTGTTCGTGCACCTGATGCCGGTGTTCGGCATCGTGCTCGCGTGGCTGTTCCTGGGCGAGGCCCTCGCGGCGTTCCACGTCGCGGGCATCGCGCTCATCCTGACCGGCATCTGGCTCACGAGCCGCTACGGGCGGCGGCGCCCCGATGTCGACGAAGCGGCCGCAGTGGGGACCGATTGAACGACGAACTCGACGTGGACGGAAGCATCGGCAACGCGGAGCACGTGGCGCTGCAGCAGCGCATCGTCGCGCTGAAGATGGAGCACCGCGACCTCGACACCGCGATCGAGCGCCTGGCGCAGGACGCCGCGCACGACGAGCTGCAGCTGCGCCGCCTGAAGCGCCGCAAGCTACTGCTCAAGGACCAGATCGCGCGCCTCGAGCGCCAGCTCGATCCCGACGTGCTCGCGTAGCGGCGCCCCGCCGCGCGCACCGCGCTATCCGATGCGACCAGGCGACCAGGCGACCGAAGGGCCGCTCCCGAGGTCGCCGCCCCCTTGGGGGGAGGCGAGCGAAGCGAGTTTCGGGGGGACGCAACCCGCCGCTCCCGAGGTCGCCGCCCCCTTGGGGGGGAGGCGCGCGCAGCGCGCTTCGGGGGAGGACTTAACCTCCAGGTCCGAAGTCGGCGTTGACCCGCTTCGCGAGCAGCGCCCTCGCGTGCGCGTTGCGCGCGCGCAGCCGCGGGTCCTGCACGATGCCGCCGATCGTGCCGACGATCGCGGTCACGACGCCGGCGACCGGCAGCGCGAGGATCAGGCCGGGGATGCCGGCCACCGCGCCGCCGATGAAGACCATCAGCACCGTCGGCAGCGGGTGCATCTGCAGGCTGCGTCCGACCGTGAGCGGGATGAAGAAGAAATTGTCGAGCATCCGCACGAACACGAACAGGCCGGCCGTCCAGTAGACGATCCCCGGTTCGTTGGGCAGCGCCGTGGCCGCCACCAGCACGGCGAGCAGGCCGCCGATCAGCGTGCCGACGATCGGGATCCACTCGAACACGGCGGCGACGAGTCCGATCACGAACGCGCCCGGCACGCCGATCACCCACAGGCCGGCGCCGAGGCACACGGTGTCGATGGCCGTCAGCTTGAGCAGGCCCTGGAAGTAGTTGCGGGCCGTCGCGTCCACGCGGTCGAACATCAGGATCGTGCGCTCGAAGAACGCGTTGGGCACCTCGCGCGTCACGAGCTTCGTGAAGAGCTGCCCGTCGCGCAGGAAGAAGAACGCGAAGAACGGCGCCAGCAGCATCGACGGCGCCGACGCCGCCGCGGCGAGCAGCAGGTGCGCCGCCTGCTGCTGGACGACCGTATCGCCCAGTTCCGTCACGCGCTTGCCCATCTCGGCGTGGAAGTTCATGCGCTGCAGGAACGCGAACTGCTTCTCGAGGCCGGCCAGCGTGCGGTCGATCAGCACGCGCCCGCCCTCGAGGTAGCGGTAGAGGGTCTCCTCGCCGCCGACGGCCTGCCCCGCCAGCCACGGCAGCAGCGGCACGAGTATCACGACACCGGCGACGGTGACGCCGCCGGCGACGAGCGCGGCCGCCGCTTCGCGCGACATGCCCGCCAGCGTCAGCCGGCGCACGATCGGATACATCATGTAGTAGAGGATGATCGCGATGAGCAGCGGCACGACCAGCCACAGCGCCTTCGCCGACGCGACGAGCAGCAGCGTCGTGATCGCGATCGTCACCAGCCCGGCGATCGGGCCCGAGGCGAGATTGGTGTCCCTCACAGCGGCCGGTTTTCGCCCGTGACGAACTTGTTGACGAGCTTCTTGCCGAGGTCGCGCGCGAGCTGCAGCGCGATCTTCGACGCGATCGCGCCGTGCGT
>JBGAMF010000181.1:0-4470 GCA_044223185.1 Casimicrobiaceae bacterium
GGTCGCCAGTTCATACAGGTGGCGCGAGTAGCCGACGGCGGTCTGCACCTGCGCTTCGGCGATCTTCGTGCGCAGCGCGAGCAGGTCCTGCACGTCCTTCGCGGCGGCGACGGCTTGCGCGCCTTCGACCGACTGGGCCAACGCGGCCTTCGCGGCGCCCAGGTTGAACTTCATCAGCTTCTCGGCGTTCTCGAACGACAGCGCGGCGAAACGCGTCGCTTGCGCAACGTTGGCCTTCGAGAGCTCGGCGAATTGTTCGGTGGCGTTGTACATGGTGTGATCCTCTGCAGTTGGTGTCGGGTGGACGGGGTCTTTGGCGCTCGATCCCTTCGGCCCGGCGCAACGTGCGCCTGGCTTGCCGCGCCGCTCCCGGACGACTGCGGGAGAACACTGGCGCCGGAGCGGCCCGGATCGAACGTTGCCGTGAGACCGCCCGCGGTGTCGGCGAAGGGCTCGTTTCGACCGCCCTTTGCTGCACCGCACAAATCCAATTGTAGGGACGGCCCGACCCCAAGTCAAGGCTTTTTTGGTGCATCGCACCAATGCCGGGGAAACGACGCCTGCCTAAAGTCAAACGCCCGATAAATCAGCGGGTTATAATTCCGCCTATCCCTTGCAGGAGCACGTTCGATGAGCAACGCCGTCCGCACGATCAAGAAATACCCCAACCGGCGCCTCTACGACACGGCGAACAGCGGCTACATCACGCTGGCCGACGTGAAGCAGATGGTGCTCGACAACATCGATTTCCAGGTCGTCGACGCCAAGTCCGGCGACGATCTCACGCGCGCGATCCTGCTGCAGATCATCCTCGACGAGGAAGGCGGCGGCGTGCCGATGTTCAGCTCCGAGATGCTCGCGCAGATGATCCGCTTCTACGGCAGCGCCCAGCAGACGATCATGGGCCAGTACATGGAGCAGAACGTCAAGGCGTTCCTCGCGATCCAGAAGAAGCTGCAGGACCAGGCCAAGCAGGTCTACGGCGACAAGATGATGCTCACCCCCGACCTGTGGAAGCAGTTCATGCAGATGCAGGCGCCGGCGATGCAGGGCATGCTGGGCAACTACCTCGAGCAGAGCGCGAAGCTGTTCATGGACATGCAGCAGCGGATGCAGGACCAGACGCGCGGGATGTTCACGGCGTTCCCGTTCCCCAACTTCGGTGCGGGGCAGCAAACGGGCACCGAGGACGAGAAGAAGCGCTGAGCGCGCGAAGCGCCGCAGCATCGCCGGGTTGTTGCGCCGCATTGATGCGACGCATCCGAAATTGGGGTCAGAGCTGTAATACGGCCGCGCGGCAGCGCCACGGTCGCGACGCGTGCCCGTATTACAGCTCTGACCCCAATTTCGGGACGCCGGCGCCGGCTCCATCACCTCGACTGTCACCGTGACCCACAGAACGCGCGGCAAGCCCGCGCCCGAACCGCGCGTCGGCTTCGTGTCGCTGGGCTGCCCGAAGGCGCTCGTCGACTCCGAGCAGATCCTGACGCAGCTGCGCGCCGAGGGCTACGCGATCGCGCCCACGTACGCGGGCGCCGACCTCGTCGTCGTCAACACCTGCGGGTTCATCGACGCCGCGGTCGCCGAGTCGCTCGACGCGATCGGCGAGGCGCTCGCCGAGAACGGCAAGGTGGTCGTCACCGGGTGCCTCGGCGCGAAGGACGGCGGCGCGTTCGTCCGCGACGCGCACCCGAAGGTGCTCGCCGTCACCGGCCCGCACGCGACGGCCGAGGTGATGGCCGCCGTGCACGCGCACCTGCCGAAGCCGCACGACCCGTTCACCGACCTCGTCCCGCCGCAGGGGATCAAGCTCACGCCGCGGCACTACGCCTACCTGAAGATCAGCGAGGGCTGCAACCACCGCTGCACGTTCTGCATCATCCCGGCGATGCGCGGCGACCTGGTCAGCCGGCCGCTCGGCGAAGTGATGCAGGAGGCGGAGAACCTCGTCAAGGCGGGGGTGAAGGAACTGCTGGTCGTCTCGCAGGACACGAGCGCCTACGGGGTCGACGTCAGGTACCGCACCGGCTTCTGGCAGGGCCGCCCTTTGAAGACGCGGATGACCGAGCTCGCCCGCGCCCTCGGCGACCTCGGCGTGTGGGTGCGCCTGCACTACGTCTACCCGTACCCGCACGTCGACGACGTGATCCCGCTGATGGCCGAAGGCCGGCTGCTGCCGTACCTCGACGTGCCGTTCCAGCACGCGAGCCCGCGCATCCTCAAGCTGATGAAGCGCCCGGCCAACGCCGAGAACACGCTCGCGCGCATCCGCGCGTGGCGCGCGCTCTGCCCGGACCTGACCATCCGCTCGACGTTCATCGCGGGCTTCCCCGGCGAGACCGAGGCCGAGTTCGCGGAGCTGCTCGCATTCCTCGAGGAGGCGCAGCTCGACCGCGTCGGCTGCTTCGCCTACTCGCCGGTCGACGGCGCCGCCGCCAACGCGCTGCCCGACCCGGTGCCGCCGGAGGAGCGCGAGGCGCGGCAGGCGCGCTTCATGGAGACGCAGGCGCGCATCAGCGCCGCGCGGCTCGCGCGCAAGGTCGGGCGCACGCTCGACGTGCTGGTCGACACCGTCGACGGCAGCGTCGCGATCGCCCGCTCGGCCGCCGACGCGCCGGAGATCGACGGCGTGGTGCGCGTGGCGGACGGCGGCGGCCTGTGCGCCGGGGACTTCGCGCGCGTCACCGTCACGGGCGCCGACGCGCACGACCTCACCGCACGCCTCGCCCGCTGAACGCCGGTTTCGCGCCGCGGTCCAACGGGCCGGCGCGTACAATTCCCCGACCCCCGCCCGACCCAGCCCCGCCGGAGCCGCCGCCGATGTCCGCCCTCCTCCGCACCGCTGCCATCGCCGCCGCGCTGCTCGCCCCCGCCGCCGCGCACGCGTCGATGTTCGCCGGCGAGACCCTCGACGCCGTCGCCGACTGGATCGCGATCTTCGTGCTGATCGTAGTGCCGATCGTCGTGATCGTCGTGTTCTGGATGGTGCACGTGCTGCCCGAGCGCTTCGCCGAGAAGCGCCACCACCCGCAGGCGCAGGCGATCCAGGTGCTGTGCCTGCTGTCGCTGGTGTTCGGCGGCCTCTTGTGGCCGCTCGCGTGGCTGTGGGCGTTCACGAAGCCGATCCTCTACAAGTCGTCGTACGGCACCGACAAGGGCGAGGACTGGCACGAGGAGATGGGCGAGAAGGCGAAGGCCGGCGAGCTCTTCGAGCACGAGCTCGCGCACCTGCGCCAGGAGCTCGACGCGATGGCCGAGCGCGGCGCGCTGCCGGCGAACCTGCGGCAGCTGCAGGCCGAGCTCGCGAGGGTGCAGGCGCGGCCGGCGCCGCAGGCCGGCGGAGGGGCCGCGTAATGGAAGTCCTCCTCCTCGGCATCTACTCGTTCTTCGTCTGGCTGATCTTCATCAAGTTCCGCTGGCTGCCGTGGAACATCTATTCGCAGGTCACGGTCGTCGTCATCCCGATCGTCGCCCTCACCGCGCTGATCCTGACGCTCAACATCGTCGCGCCATCGTCGTCGGACCTGCGCGTGTTCCGCTACACGGTGCCGATCGTCTCGCAGGTGCGCGGCCGCGTGATCGAGGTCCCGGTCGAGGAAGGCAACCGGCCGGTGAAGAAGGGCGACGTGCTCTTCCGCATCGACCCGACGCCCTACCGCCAGCAGGTGGACACGCTGAAGGCGCAGCTCGCCAACGCCGCCGCCCAGCAGCGCGAGGTCGAGGAGCAGCTGAAGGGCGCGCAGGCGAGCATCGCCGGCGCCAGGAGCTCGATCGCGCAGGCGGCGGCGCGGACCGGCGAGGTGAACGCGAAGCTGGCGCTCGCGCGCAAGCGCGTCGCGCAGTACCGCGAGCTGGCCGGCAGCGGTGCCGGCACCCGGTTCGACCTCGAGCAGGCGGAGGCCGACGTCGCCGCGCTCGAGGGGCAGCTCGCGGCGGCGCAGAGCGCGGAGGCGGCGGCGCGCGCCGGCGAGGCGCAGGCCGTCGCCGGCCGCGACCAGGTGCAGCAGAAGCTGGGCGCCAAGGTCGACGGCGTCTACGCGACCGTCGCGCAGATCCGTGCGCAGCTCGACAACGCGCAGTGGGAGCTCGACCAGACGACGACGGTGTCGCCGTGCGACTGCTACGTGGTCAACCTGCAGCTGCGGCCGGGCGGCTTCGTCGCGGCGCTTCCGGTGGCACCGGTGATGACGCTGGTCGAGACGACCGGCAGCGTCGTCGCGCTGTACCACCAGAACGAGCTGCACCAGGTGGCGCCGGGGAACGAGGCCGAGTTCGCGCTGGAGACGCTGCCCGGCCGCATCGTCAAGGGCAAGGTCGACTCGGTGATCTGGGCGAGCGGCGCCGGGCAGATGCCGCCGTCCGGCACGATCCCGATGACCGGCGTGCTGACGGCGCCGCCGCAGCGCTTCGCCGTCAAGTTCGACGTCGCGGAGAAGGACCGCGAAGTGTTCCTCGCCGCCGGCGCGGCCG
>JBGAMF010000039.1:0-36147 GCA_044223185.1 Casimicrobiaceae bacterium
GTATGGATACCGACGCCCACGCTCTCGCCCCCACTCTCGACCGCCTCCGCGCCGCCTGGCGCGCGCACCGGCCCGATCGCGCGCAGCGCATGGCCGACCTCGATCGGCTGAAGGCCGCGTTCAAGGCACGCATGGGCGAGATGACGCAGGCGGTGCAGGCCGACTTCGGCCACCGATCCGAACACGAGACGCTGGTCGCCGACGGCATGACCGTACTCGCCGAGATCGACCACCTGCGCAGGCATCTGCGCGGCTGGATGCGGCCGCAGCGTGCGTCGGTGGGCTGGCGGTTGTGGCCGGCGCGCGCGCAGGTGCGACGCGAGGCCGTGGGCGTGGTCGGCGTGATGTCGCCGTGGAACTACCCGGTCAACCTCGCGCTGGTACCACTGGCGACCGCGATCGCCGCCGGCAACCACGTGTTCGTCAAGCCCTCGGAGCACACGCCGCGCACCAGCGCATGGCTGCGCGACCTGCTCGCCGACGTCTTCCCGGCCGATCGCGTCGCGGTCGCGATCGGTGGGCCCGAGGTGGGCGCCGCGTTCTCGGGCCTGCCGTTCGACCATCTCGTCTTCACGGGGTCGACCGCGGTCGGCCGCAAGGTGATGGCCGCCGCCGCGCCGCATCTCACGCCGCTCACGCTGGAACTCGGCGGCAAATCGCCGGCGATCGTCGCCGCGGATTTCCCGATCGACCAGGCCGCGGCGCGGCTGGCCACCGGCAAGTGGTTCAACGGCGGCCAGACCTGCATCGCGCCGGACTACGTGCTGATCGATGCCGCGCGCCGCGATGCGCTGGTCGAGGCGCTGCGTGCGCAGGTGCGCGCGCGCTACGGCGCCGACATGGCCAACGCCGGCGACTACACCCGCGTGGTCAACGACGGCCAGTACCGCCGGCTGCGTGGCCACGTCGACGACGCGCGTGCCCGCGGCGTCGACGTGATCGAACTGGCGAACGTCGACGCGGCGCGCGCCGATGCCGAACGCCTGCTGCCGCCGACGCTGATCCTCGACCCCGGCGACGACGCGACGGTGATGCAGGAGGAGATCTTCGGCCCGCTGCTGCCGATCGAGACCTACACGACGCTCGACGACGCGGTGGCCAAGATCAACGCGCGGCCGCATCCGCTCGCGTTCTACTACTTCGGGCGCGAGGGCACGCGCAGCGGCAGGGTGCTGAAGCAGACGCTCGCGGGCGGCGTGACCGTCAACGACACGCTGTGGCACTTCGCGCACAAGAACCTGCCGTTCGGCGGCGTCGGCGCGTCGGGCGCCGGCGCCTATCACGGGGAGGCGAGCTTCCTCACGTTCACGCACCGGAAGCCGGTGTTCGTGCAGCCGCGCCTCGCGGCGGGCAAGCTGCTGTACCCGCCCTACGGCGGCGCGTTCGACAACGTGCTCGCGCTGCTGCGCAAGCTCGCCGGCTAGCTGCACGGCCGGTGGCCGCCGGCCGCATCGGCCCTACGCGTCGTGGGCAGCGACGATGTCGATGCCGTTCGACCGCTCGCCGCGCTCGTACACGATGTGCGCGCGCCCGACGAGCAGCGTGTCCACGTCGCCGATGCGCTCGACGTCCTTCTTCTTGTAGGGAAACGAGTGCAGCAGGTAGCGCAGCGCGTTCAGGCGCGCGCGCTTCTTGCAGTCGGACTTGATGACGGTCCACGGCGCGTCGGCGGTGTCCGTGTGGAAGAACATCGCCTCCTTCGCCTTCGTGTAGTCGTCCCACTTGTCGAGCGAGGCCATGTCGATCGGCGACAGCTTCCACTGCTTCAGCGGGTGCGCCTCGCGCTCGCGGAAACGCCGCCGCTGCTCGTCGCGGCTCACCGAGAACCAGTACTTGATGAGGTGGATGCCGCTGTGCACGAGGTTGCGCTCGAACTCCGGCGCCTGCCGCATGAACTCCGCGTACTCGCGGTCGGTGCAGAAGCCCATCACGCGCTCGACGCCGGCGCGGTTGTACCAGGAGCGGTCGAACAGCACGATCTCGCCGCTCGTCGGCAGGTGCTCGACGTAGCGCTGGAAGTACCACTGCCCGCGCTCCTCGGCCGTCGGCTTCTCCAGCGCGACGACGCGCGCGCCGCGGGGGTTCAGGTGCTCCATGAAGCGCTTGATCGTGCCGCCCTTGCCGGCGGCGTCGCGCCCCTCGAACAGCACGATGACCTTCTGTCCGGTGTCCTTGACCCACGCCTGCAGCTTGAGGAGCTCGACCTGCAGCCGGTACTTCTGGCGCTCGTAGCTCTTGCGGCCGAGCAGGTACCGGTACGGGTAGCCGCCGGTGCGCCAGTCGTCCGCGAGCTCGTCGTCGGGGTGGTCGTGCGTCTCGCGCACGCGCGCCTGCTGCCGGGCGAGCAGCTCGCGCGTCAGCGCCTGCGCGTCCTCGGGCGAGCGGCCCGCGAGGATGTCCTGCAGCGCGTTGGTCTCGGCCTCGCTGGCGGCGGCGACGTTCTCGCCGACCGCGCTCCGCTCGATCGCCGTCGGGCTCGACGTCGGCCCGACGTCGCCGCGCGTCACGAGTCGCGGCGCGCGCGTCCGCTTCGCGGACTTCGCCTGGCCGTCCGCGCGCTTGTTCTTCACCGGTCGCATGACGCGGGCTCCTCTCGGCAGCGGCGCGCGGCCGCGTCTACTTGGAGGTCGGAAGCTTGCCGACCACGCCCTCGACGTAGTAGTCCATCTTGGACAGGTCGCCGTCGGTGATGACCTTCCCCGCCGCCAGCCGCTCCTTGCCCGTGTTGTCCTTCATCGGGCCGGTGAACGGGTGCAGCTTGCCGGCCGCGATCTCGGCTTCCGCCTTCTTCACCATCTCCTGCACGTCGGCGGGCACGACCTTGTTGAACGGCGCCAGCTTGATCATGCCGTCCTTGATCCCGCCCCAGACGTTGTCCTGCTGCCACTTGCCGTCGACGGCCGACTGCGCGACCTTCGTGTAGTAGTTCCCCCAGTGGTGCGTCACGGCCGTGAGCTGCGCGTTCGGGCCGTACTTCGACATGTCGGAGTGGTAGGCGACCGCGTACACCTTCTTCGCCTCGGCGGCCTGCACGGCCGCGGTCGAGTCCGTGTGGTGCGTGACGACGTCGGCGTTCTGCGAGATCAGCGTGTTGGCGGCCTCGGACTCCTTGCCGGGGTCGAACCACGAGTTGACCCAGACCACCTTGACCTCGGCCTTCGGGTTGACGCTGCGCATGCCGCGCGCGAACGCGTTGATGCCCATGACGACCTCGGGGATCGGGAACGCGGCGACGTAGCCCGCCACGCCGGTCTTCGACATCTTGCCGGCGACGATGCCCGCGAGGTAGCGGCCCTCGTAGAAGCGCGCGTTGTAGATGCCGACGTTCTTCGACGTCTTGTAGCCGGTCGCGTGCTCGAACTTGTGGTTGGGGAAGCCCTGCGCGACCTTGATCGTCGGGTTCATGTAGCCGAACGACGTCGTGAAGATGAGGTTGTGGCCGGTCGCGGCGAGCTCGCGGATCACGCGCTCGGCGTCGGCGCCCTCGGGAACGCTCTCGATGTACTTGGTCGTGACCTTCGCGCCGAGCGCCTTCTCCATCTCCTTGCGGCCGGTGTCGTGCTGGAACGTCCAGCCGGCGTCGCCGATGGGGCTCACGTAGACGAAGCCGACCTTGAGCGGCTCGCCGGCCTTCGGCTGGGCGGCGGCGGGCAGGGCGAGCGCGGCCGCGCAAGCGGCCAGCGCCGCGAGCGTCGTTCTGCGGGACGTGCGGTTCATCGGGGTCTCCTGAGGGTTCGGGGTGACGCGGGCAAGCGTCGAATTCTACTGCAAAAAGGCGCTTCACAGAGAGACGCAGAGGCGCCGAGAAGGACGTGTTTCTCTTTGCGTCTCTGCGTCTTTGCGCCTCTTTGTGACCGGTGTTCAGCCGTCCGGATGGAACGGCTTGCCCAGCGAGGCGGGGGCGTTCAGCCGGATCGTCGCCGCGTCGCGCGAGATGATCGCCAGCACGACGATCGTCGCCACGTACGGCAGCATCGACAGGTACTGCGCGGGGATCTCGACGCCCAGCGCCTGCGCCTGGAACTGCGCCAGCGTGACGCCGCCGAACAGGTACGCGCCGGCCAGCACGCGCCACGGCTTCCACGTCGCGAACACGACCAGCGCCAGCGCGATCCAGCCGCGCCCGGCGGTCATCCCCTCGACCCACGACGGGTTGTACACGAGCGACAGGTACGCGCCGCCGACGCCCGCGCACGCGCCGCCGAACAGCACGGCGAGGTAGCGGATGCGCACGACCGGGTAGCCGATCGCGTGCGCCGACTGCGGCGACTCGCCGACCGCGCGCACGACGAGCCCCGCTCGCGTGCGGAACAGGAACCACTGGATCGCGGCGAAGAGGACGAGCGACAGGTAGACGAGCGGGTTGTGCCCGAACAGCAGCTTGCCGATCACCGGCAGGTCCGAGACGACCGGTATGGCCAGAGGCCGGATCGGCTCGATCACCACGCTCACGTAGTCGAGCCCGACGAACGCGGAGAGCCCGACGCCGAACAGCGACAGCGCGAGGCCCGAGGCCACCTGGTTCGCCTGCAGCGACAGCGTGACCACGGCGAAGACGAGTGCGAGCGCCGCGCCGGCGAGCATGCCGGCGGCCACGCCGAGCCACGGCGACTTCGACGTGGCGGCGACGATGAACGCGACGACGGCGCCGACCAGCATCATGCCCTCGACGCCCAGGTTGAGGACGCCGGACTTCTCGGTGACGAGCTCGCCCAGCGCCGCGTAGACGAGCGGCGTGCCGGCGGCGAGCGTCAGCAGCAGGAGCTGCGCGGCCTGGTCCATCAGGCGGCTTTCGGGGCGGGCGCCGGCGTCCGCACGACGACGAGCCGGTAGTGGATGAAGACGTCCGCCGCGAGCAGGAAAAGGAGCAGCGTCCCCTGGAACAGCCCGGTGACCGACGACGGCAGCGCGAGCTTCATCTGCGCCGCCTCGCCGCCCAGGTACAGGAGCGACATGAGGAGGCTCGCGAACAGGATGCCGACCGGGTGCAGCCGGCCGACGAACGCCACGATGATCGCGGCGAAGCCGTAGCCGGGGGAGACCACCGGCAGCAGCTGGCCGACCGGGCCCGCGACCTCGCCGACGCCGGCAGCGCCCGCGCACGCGCCGCCGATCAGCATGCCGAGCCACATGGTGCGCGAAGACGAGATGCCCGCGTAATTCGCGGCGGCGGGGGCGAGCCCCGCCACGCGCATCTGGAAGCCGACGAGGCTGCGGCGCAGGAACAGCCAGCCTGCGGCGACGGCCGCGACGGCGAGCAGGATGCCGACGTTGAGCCGCGTCTCCGCCACGAGGATGGGCAGCAGCGCGCTCTCGGTGAACATCTTCGACTGCGGGAAGTTGAAGCCCTCCGGGTCGCGCCACGCGTCGTGGACGAGCAGCGACAGCACGAGGGTCGCGACGTAGACCAGCATCAGCGACACCAGGATCTCGTTCGCGTTGAAGCGCGTCCGCAGCAGCGCCGGAATCGCCGCCCACAGCATGCCGCCGGCGACCCCCGCGACCAGCATGGCCGGCAGCACGAGCGGCGAGTCGACGCCGTGGAACGCGAGCGCGACGCCGCCGCCGAAGATGGCGCCCATGACGAGCTGCCCCTCCGCACCGATGTTCCAGACGTTGGCGCGGTAGCCGACGGCGAGCCCGATCGCGCAGAGCATGATCGGGCTCGCCTTCAGCAGCAGCTCGCCTGCGTCGTACAGCGTGTCGACGGGCTCGACGAAGAACACGTACAGCGCGTGCCACGGGTCCTTGCCCATCGCGCTGAACAGCGCGAAGCCGATCGCGAGGACGGCGGCCGTCGCGACGAGCGGCGAGCCCCACTTGGCGAGCCGCGACGGCTCGGGACGGGCGACGAGGCGGACGCGCATCAGTCGAGGGCCGCCCCGGCCGACGGACCTGCCGCGGCGGGGTGCGGCGAGTGCGCGGGGCGTTCCATCTCAGTCGAGGCCGAGCACGCCGGCCGGCGAGAACGCGCGGTGGCCCTCGGCGCCGGCGTGGATGAACGAGCCGGCCATCAGCAGGCCGATCTCCTCCGCGTTGGTGTCGGCGACCGCCTTGGCATCGGACAGGCGCCCCTGCGCGATCACCGCCAGGCGGTCGCAGATCTCGAAGAGCTCGTCCAGTTCCTCGGACACGACGAGCACCGCGACGCCGCCGGCGGCGAGGTCGATCAGCGCCTGGCGGATCTGCGCGGCGGCGCCGACGTCCACGCCCCACGTCGGCTGCGCGGCGATCATCACCTTCGGCCGCTGCCGGATCTCGCGGCCGACGATGTACTTCTGCAGGTTGCCGCCGGACAGGCTGCGCGCGGCGGCGTCGGGGCCGCCCGCCTTGACGGCGTACGCGCGGATCGTCTCGGCGGCGTACTCGCGCACCGCGTGCCCCCGCACGAAACCCCACGCGACCATGCGCTCGCGCCAGCCGGTGAGCAGCGCGTTCTCCGCGAGCGACATCTCGGGGACCGCGCCGCGCCCGAGCCGCTCCTCGGGCACGAAGGCCAGCCCGAGCGCGCGGCGCGCACCGGCGTCCATGCGCCCGGCCGGCGTCCCGAGCACGGTCACCGTCGCCGCGTCGTCGAGCAGCCGTTCACCCGACAGCGCCGCGAGCAGTTCCTTCTGGCCGTTGCCCGAGACGCCGGCGATGCCGACGATCTCGCCCGCGCGCACGGTGAGGCCGACGGCGGAGAGCGCCGTGCCGAACGGATCTTCGGCGGGCAGCGTCAGGTTGCGGACCGTGAGCGCGGCGGCCCCGGGCACCCCGGAGCGCGGCTGCGGGTGCGGCAGGTCGCCGCCGATCATCATCCGTGCGAGCGACGACGACGACTCGCGCCGGGGGTCGCAGTCGCCGGTGACGCGGCCCGCGCGCAGCACGGTCGCCTTGTGGCACAGCGCGCGGATCTCGTCGAGCTTGTGGCTGATGTAGAGGATGCTGCAGCCTTCGTCGGCGAGGCGGCGCAGCGTCCCGAACAGCTTCTCGACCGCCTGCGGCGTCAGCACCGACGTCGGCTCGTCCATGATGAGCAGCCGCGGATCCTGCAGCAGGCAGCGCACGATCTCGACGCGCTGCCGCTCGCCGACCGACATCGTGTGCACGTAGCGGTCCGGGTCGAGCGGCAGGCCGTACTTCGCCGAAACGTCGCGGATCCGGTCGGGCAGGCCGGCGGCGGCGCTCCCGCCTTCGAGCGCCAGCGCGATGTTGTCGGCGACCGTCAGCGTCTCGAACAGCGAGAAGTGCTGGAACACCATGCCGATGCCGAGCCGCCGGGCGCGCGCCGGGTTGGCGATCGCGACCGGCTTGCCTTCCCACGCGATCGTGCCGGCGTCGGGTTTCACCGCGCCGTAGATGATCTTCATCAGCGTCGACTTGCCGGCGCCGTTCTCGCCCAGCACCGCGTGGATCTCTCCCGCCAGCACCGTGAGGTCGATCCCGGCGTTGGCGACGACCGTGGGATACGCCTTGGTGATCCCGGAGAGCTTGAGGCGGGGCTTCATCGCAGATGTGGGGTCAGAGACGACTCTTCGTGCCGAGGTTGGCGTGGGCGCGGGGTTGTCCGGACGAAAAGCCGTCTCTGACCCCACTTTCGCGCAGCGCGAGGATTTCCGCGGCCACGGCGACGGCGATCACACCCGGCTCCTTGCCCGAGAGCGCGATCGGGCCGGCGCCGATCGGGCAGGTGACGCGCGCGAAGGTCTCCGGCGCGCCGCCGTGCGCCGCCCAGCGCTTCTCGAACTGCGCGCGCTTCGCGCGCGAGCCGATGAGGCCCAGGTAGCGCCAGTCGCGCCGGGCGAGCGCCGCGGCGACGATGTCGTAGTCGAGCGCGTGGCTGTGCGTCGTGACGACGACGTACGCGCCGGGCCGCGCCTCCGCGAGCTCGGCGGTCGGCGCGTCGGTGGCCACGATCTCGACGTCGCCGGCCATCGCCGCCGGGAACGCGGCCTCGCGGCCGTCGATCCAGCGGACGCGCGCGGGGGTGGCCGCCAGCACCTGCACCAGCGCGCGCCCCACGTGGCCGTTGCCGAACACCAGCACGTCGAAGTGGTGCGGCACCGCGACGTGCACGAGCAGCGTGACGTCGTCGCGGCCGGGCACCGCGCACAACGCCGCGCCGGCGGTGGCGGCCCGCACGCGCGGGCGGGCGAGCGCGACCGCAGCCGAATCGAGGGCGGCGTCGCCGACGGAGCCCGTGGCGTGGTCGGCGGTGACGACGAGGTGCGCCGGCGCGTCTCCGGCGCCGCCGATGCGCGACACGAGCGCGAAGGCCGTCGACGTGCGCGAGCACGCGACGGCGGCGTCGAGCCACGGTCGCGCCGCCGCGTCGGCGGCAGCAAAGGCGAGCGTGGCCACGCCGCCGCAGCACTGCCCCAGGCGCGCGGCGAGCGGGAACCGGACGAGCCACGCGGCCGGCACCCGCGTGTTCGCGAGCGCATCGCGGGCGATGCGGATCGCCTCGAACTCGAGGTGCCCGCCGCCGATCGTCCCGAACGCGTCGTCCGCCGTGACGACCATCGCGGTGCCGGCCTCGCGCGGCGTGGAGCCCGCGGCGTGCGCGATCGTCACGAGGACGGCGCGCCCGGCGCGGCCGATGCGCGTAGCCAGCGCCGGCGCCCAGTCAGCCACGACCGTCCCGCGCGCGGACGTCCGCGACGGCGGCGAGGACGCGCTCGGCGGTCGCCGGCGCGTCGAGCCGCGGCGCGACGCGGTCGTCGGCGACACCCGCGACGGCGTCGCGCAGCGCGTGGAAGCCCGCGAGCGCCAGCATCAGCGGCGGCTCGCCGACGGCCTTCGAGCGGTGGATCGTGTCCTCGCGGTTCGGCCGGCCGAAGAAGTCGACGCGAAAGCGCGCCGGCACGTCGTGCGCGGTCGGGATCTTGTAGGTCGACGGCGCGTGCGTCGCGAGCTCGCCGCGTCCGTTCCACCAGAGCTCCTCGGTCGTGAGCCAGCCCCAGCCCTGCACGAAGCCGCCCTCGATCTGCCCGCGGTCGAGCGCCGGATTGAGCGACGCGCCGGCGTCGTGCAGGATGTCGACCGCCAGCAGCCGGTGCTCGCCGGTCAGCGTGTCCAGCGCGGTCTCGACGACGGCGGCGCCGTATGCGAAGTAGAAGAAGGGCCGCCCGGACAGCGTCTTCCTGTCGTAGTGGATCTTCGGCGTCGCGTAGAAGCCCGTCGCCGACAGCGGCGTGCGCGCCATGTACGCGATCCGCGCGAGCTCCGCGAACGGCAGCGTGCGTCCGGCGGCGGTCACCACGCCGTCGGCGAACTCGACGATCTGCGGGTCGCAGTCGAAGCGGCGCGCGGCGACGGCCGCGAGGCGCCGGCGCAGCTTGCGCGCGGCGTCGCGCGCGGCCATCCCGTTCAGGTCGCTGCCCGACGAGGCCGCCGTCGGCGACGCGTTGGGCACCTTGCTCGTGTCCGAGGCCGACACGCGCACGCTCGCGAGCGGCACGCCCAGCTCGTGCGCCACGACCTGCGCGACCTTGGTGAACAGGCCCTGGCCCATCTCGGTGCCGCCGTGGTTGAGGAGCAGCGTGCCGTCGGCGTAGAGGTGCAACAGCGCGCCTGCCTGGTTGTAGTGCGTCGCGGTGAACGAGATGCCGAACTTCACGGGGGTGAGCGCGATGCCGCGCTTGATCACGGGGCTGCCGCGGTTCCACGCGCGGATCGCGGCGCGCCGCTCGCGGTAGCGCGACGAGGCCGCGAGCTGCAGGACGAGCTCCGGCGCGACGTTGTCCTCGATCGTCATCCCGTACGGCGTCACGTGGCGCGACGCCGTGCCGTACAGGTTCGCCCGCCGCACGTCGAGCGGGTCGCGGCCGAGCGCGCGCGCGACCTCGTCGATGACGTGCTCGATCGCGAACATGCCCTGCGGACCGCCGAAGCCGCGGAACGCCGTGTCGGACACCGTGTTCGTCCGGCAGCGGTAGCTGTGGATCGCGACGTCCGGCAGCCAGTACGCGTTGTCGGCGTGGAAGACGGCGCGGTCGTTGATCGGGCCCGAGAGGTCGGCGGAGTAGCCGCAGCGCGACGCCAGCACGAGGTCGAGGCCGACGATGCGGCCGTCGTCGTCGTAGCCGACGTCGTAGTCGTACCGGAACGCGTGCCGCTTGCCGGTCGAGCGCATGTCGTCGTCGCGGTCGAGGCGCAGCTTCGCGGGCCGCCCGGTCTTGCGCGCGGCGAGCGCCGCCGCGCACGCGAAGAGCGACATCTGCGTCTCCTTGCCGCCGAAGCCGCCGCCCATCCGCCGGCACTCGACGACGACGTCGTGCGCGGCCACGCCGAGCGCGTGCGCGACCATGTGCTGCACCTCGCCCGGATGCTGCGTGGAGACGTACACGTGCATGCCGCCGTGCTCGCGCGGCACGGCGAGCGCCACCTGCCCCTCGAGGTAGAAGTGGTCCTGCCCGCCGGAGCGGACGGTGCCGGCGAGCCGGTGCGGAGCGCGGGCGAGCGCCGCCGCGGCGTCGCCGCGGGTCACGTGCACCGGCGGCAGCACGTACGACTGCGCGGCCAGCGCGTCCTCGATGGTCAGGATGGCGGGCAGCGGGACGAGTTCCCAGCGTGCGAGCCGCGCGGCGCGGCGCGCCGCCTGCACGCCCGTCGCCGCCACGGCGAACACCGGCTGGCCGGCGAACTGCACGACGTCTTCCGCGAAGATCGGGTCGTCGTGCTGGATCGGGCCGACGTCGTTCGTGCCGGGGATGTCGGCGGCGGTGACCACGGCCACCACGTCCGGCGCCGCCTCGACCGCGGCCAGGTCCACGCCGGCGATGCGCCCGTGCGCGAGCGGCGACACGCCGAGCGCGACGTGCAGCGTCCCGCGCGGCTCGGGCAGGTCGTCGGTGTAGAGCGCCTGCCCCGTCGCGTGCAGCGCCGCGGAGTCGTGCGGCACCGGCGCGCCGACGACGGCGCCGGCCGCGGCGGGCGGGTGCGGGGCGTTCACGCGCCGTCCCCGGCCGTGACCGCGTCGACGCGCGTCGGCACCGTGGCGCCGCTCGTCTCCAGCCAGAACCGCCGCAGGAGGTTGCCGAGTGCCGTGCGCCGGTATGCGGCCGACGCGCGCACGTCGTCGATCGGCGTGAACTCGTCCGCGAGGACGCGCGCGGCGGCCTCGGCCGTCCCGCCGTCCCACGCGCGGCCGACGAGCGCCGCTTCGGTGGCAGGTGCGCGCACGGGCGTCGCGGCCACGCCGCCGCAGCCGATCCGCGCCGCCGCGATCCGCCCGTCCGCGACGACGAGCGCAAAGCACGCGAACACCGACGATATGTCCTGGTCGTGGCGCTTGCCGACCTTGTACGCGCGCACCAGCGTGCCGGGCGTGCGCGCGGGCACCCGAATCTCGACGACGAACTCGGACGGCGCGAGGGCGGTCTGCCGGTAGCCCGGGTAGAACTCGGCCAGCGGCAGCTCGCGCGTCGTGTCGCCGCAGCGCAGGACCACGGTGGCGCCGAGCGCCAGCAGCACCGGCATCGAGTCGCCGATCGGCGAGCCGTTGGCGACGTTGCCGCCGAGCGTGCCGCTGTTGCGGATCGGCGGCGACGCGAAGCGCGTCCACGCCTCGGCGAACTCCGGCCACGCGGAGTCGAGCACCGCGAAGACGTCGGTGAGCGCGGCCGCTGCGCCGATCGCGACGTGCGTCGGCGTCTCGCGGATGCGCGCGAGCTCGCGGACGTCGCCCGTGCAGACGAGTTCGGGGAAGTCGCGCTGCTCTTTGGTCACCCACAGGCCGACGTCCGTGGCGCCGGCGACGATCCGTGCCGCCGGATGCGCGGCGAGGATCGCCGCGAGTGCGTCGGCGGTGCGCGGCGCCCACCAGCGCCGGCCGGCGGCCGCGTAGTGCAGCGTCTCCGGCACGGCGAGCGCCGCGAGCTGCGCGGCCAGCGCCTCTTCGTCGCGCGAGACGACGCGGCTGCCGTCGGCGGCCACGCCGGGGCCGCGCCAGCCTCCGCCGCATTCGGCCGGTTCGACGTCGTACATCGCCTCCGCGGCGGCGAGGATCGGGCGGTAGCCGGTGCACCGGCACAGGTTGCCGGCGAGCGCATCGGCGACGGCGGCACGCGCCGGCCGGTGCGCGTTCTTGTAGAGGGCGAACAGGCTCATCGCGAACCCGGGCGTGCAGAACCCGCACTGCGAGGCGTGGGCGTCGACGAGCGCGCGCTGGACCGGGTGCAGGCCGCCGGCGCCGGGCGCGAGCGCCTCGACCGTGAACACGGCGCGGCCGGCGACCGACGGCAACAGGCGGATGCAGGCGTTGACGGCACGCCAGCGCAGCGGCGCATCGCCGTCGCCGGGCTCAGCCAGCACGACGGTGCACGCGCCGCAGTCGCCTTCGGCGCAGCCCTCCTTGGTGCCGGTCAGCCGCCGGTGCTCGCGCAGGAACTCGAGCAGCGTGGTCTGCGGCGCGACGCCGGCGACGGTCACCGGCTCGCCGTTGAGCAGGAACCGCAGCGGGGCGCTGGCAGGTGGCGGTGCGGCGTCCAAGGTGCGCCTGTCGGGGAAGCCGGCCTCGCCGCGCCGGCGTGGCGAGCATCGTCGCGCCGGCGTCCGGCGATGTCAACAGCCGGATTGCGCGATCTGCATACCGGATCGCAGCCGCGCCTGGCGCCACCCGGTGCGGCCGCTCGCCTATGGCACGCCCCGCCGGCGGCGCGCCGTGCCGGTGCGGCGCGGACGCCGGATGCGCCGGTTTCGAACACGTCGTGTATACAGGAATAAACAACTCGCGTATGCGCACAGGCGTTGACCGGGACGCGCCCCCGGCCTATGCTCGACCGCATGGCTCTGCGCAGGCGCAAGGCGGCGGCGAAGGCGGGCGCGGAGGCGCGGATCTGCGACGCCATCCGCACGGCCATCCTCGAGCGGCGGCTCGCCCCCGGGACCAAGCTGCAGGAGATCCCGCTCGGCGGGTTCTTCGGCGTGTCGCGGACGATCGTCCGCCAGGCGCTGCGCACGCTCGCGCACGAGGGCATCGTCGCGCTGCGCGACCGCCGCGTCGCGGTCGTCGCGAGGCCGTCGGCGGCCGAGGTCGCGCACGTGTTCGCCGCCCGCCGCGCGATCGAGGCGGCGGTGGTCGAGCACGCGATCGCGCGGGCGACGCGGGCGGAACTGACCGACCTGCGCCGGCTCGTGCGCGACGAGGAGGCCGCATACCGCGGTGGCGACCGCGCCGCGGGGCTGCGGCTGTCGCTGGCGTTCCACCGCCGCCTCGGCGCGCTGTGCGGCAACCCGGTGCTCGAGCGCTATCTCACCGAGCTCGTGCTGCAGACGTCGCTGGCCGTCGCGCTGTACGAGCGGCCCGACCGCGTGCACGCGCACGCGGATCACCTCGCGCTGCTCGACGCCATCGGCAGGCGCGACGCGAAGCGCGCGGTGCGCCTGATGGCCGACCACCTCGCCGCGCTGGAGCGCGACCTCGACGCCGGGGCGGCCGCGGCCACGACGCTCGCGGCGATCTTCGCGCCGGTCGCAGCCCCCGGCCGCCCGCTGCCGGTCCGTTGACGGCGAAGGCGCTCCCGTTGCCGCGCGTCGCGCGCGGTGCGGCCCGGAGCGCCCCGCGCCCCAGGCGGGTCCGCCAACGAAAAAGGCCCCTGACGGGGCCCTCTTCGCGGAAGCGGTCTTGCGACCGCCAGGTTACTTCCCGCCCGTGGCCTTCGCGACCGCGGCGAGCAGCGGCGCCGCGCCCTTGTTGCTGACGCTGGCCTTGATCAGGATGTCCGGCGGCAGCACCGGCTTGCCGAAGTAGGCCTTGTTCCAGTCGTCGTTGGTCGACACGACGGTGCCGTCGAGGTTCAGGCCGCCGTAGACGCCCTTGGACCGCGAGAACGCGATCATGTCCGCCACGACGTCCGACTTGGCGCCGGCGCCCACCGGTCCGGCGGCGATCGAGGCGTCGCCGCCCAGCTTGAACGAGTTCGACAGCAGCGAGTTCATGCCCTTGTCGGTCATCACCAGCGTGACCATCTCGCTGGCCGCGAGGCCGGCCTGGAAGCCGACGCTTGCCGTGGCCAGCGTGTAGAACGCCGGCCCGACCCACTTGCCGCCGCCGTCGCGCGCGACCAGCACGCCGCGCCCGCCCGAGCCGCCGATGATGAATCCGGCCTTCACGATCTCGGGCGAGATCAGGACGGCCTTCGCGCGGTGGATGTTCTGCTGCAGCCACTTCATCTCGGGATCGCGCATGAAGTTCGACAGCGTCGTCTGTGCCTGGTTGACCAGCACCTGCTGGTCGCCCTGCGCGTGCGCGGGCAGCGTGCCGAAGCCGACAGCGGCGGCGGCGATCGCCAGCGCGCCCAACAACCGTTTGAGCAGTCCGTTCATTGCGTATCTCCTATCTGGAAAGTGGTCGGGCCCCTGCGGGCCCGTCGTGCCCTGCGCCGTCGGAAAGGCGCGGCGGTCAGCGCAGCATCTCGATGCCGGTGCTCGTCACGCGGACACGGTCGCCGATCCGCAGGCCCGGTGCCGACGTCTGCTGCACGGTGGCCCAGCTGCCGTCGTCGTACCGGATGCCGATGTCCCAGACCAGCGTCTGGCTCTTGTTCGCGAGCTCGTTGCCGACGAAGCCGCCGCCGACCGCGCCAACGACCGTCGCCACCGTGCGGCCGGTGCCGCCGCCGATCAGGCTGCCCAGGCCGCCCCCGATCAGCGCGCCGCCGATCGCACCGACGGCGTTGTCGACGTTCTGCACGGTGCGCGTCTGGATCGACTCGACCGTGCCGACGCGCGCCGCCGGCTGCTCGCTGACCGAATACGCGGGCGGCGTGTTGCAGCCGGCGAGTGCGATCGTTGCCACCGCGGCGAGCGCCGCCAGCGGGCGCCGCCATCCTTCGAAGTTCGTCATCGTGGTTCTCCGTGGCGTCATCCCGGACCGTCAGTCCGGGATCGAGTTGAGCAGGTACATCGCGGCGAGCAGGCTCGACGGCCGGCCGAGCTTGCCCAGCCAGTTCGCGAAGATCGTCTCGATGTCGCCGCCCATGTACACCTGGGTCAGCGCGCGGTTGACCTCGAGGCGCAGCGCCGCGTCGCCGCGCGGCAGCGCGAGCCCGTACGGCTCGATCGACAGGTCCTCGGCCAGCATCGCGATCTTCTTCGGGTCCTTCGCCTGCGCCGCGAGCCCGACCAGCTTGATCTTGTCGCCGGCGTACGCGTCGACGGCGCCCGACTCGAGCATCGCGACCCCCTCGTTCGCGTTGGCGATCGTCACCACGCTGGCGTTGACGCTGCGGCGCTTCAGCGTGTCGCGCAGCCGTGTCTCGGTCGTCGTGCCGGCCAGCACCGCGATCTTGCGCCCGCCGAGGTCGGCCAGGCCGTTGATCGGCGACGCGACGGTCACGAGGAATCCGCCGCCGTCGACGAAGATCAGGTTCGAGAAGTCGACGGAGCCCAGCCGCGCGAGCGTCTGCGTCGTGTTGGCGCACTCGAGGTCGGCGCGGCCGGACGCCACCATCTGCAGGCGCTCCGTCACCGAGCCCGGCATCCAGTTCACCTTGAGGTTCGGCTCGCCGACGGCGCGGCCGATCTGCGCGATCACGCGCTTGCAGATGTCGATGGAATAGCCGGCGGGCTGGTTGTCCGGGCCGACGAAGGAGAAGGGCAGCGAGTCGGTGGAGAACGCGACGTTGACGGCCTTCGCCGCCTTGATCTTGCCGAGTGTGTTCGGCGCCGACTGGGCGCCGGCGGGCCCGGCGACGAGCGCGGCCGCGACGAACAGGCCGATGAGCAGACTTTTCACGTTGGGCACCTGGAGGTCTGGGAAAGTGGAGGTACGGTGCCGCGCGGCCAGCCGAATCCGGCGGCGTCGCGTGTTGCACGGCACAAGCTGAATTTTACACCAGCCGGTCGGTCGGGATTCCGCCCGGCCTGCGCGGCGGGCGCGGCGCGCCCCCCGTGCTACACTGCGCGCCGCCCGTTTGCGTCGACGTCCGACATGGCCGCGTCCCGATTTGTTCCCGTCCTGATCGCCGCCTCGCTCCTCGCGGGCGCCGCGTGCGCCGCGTCGCCGGCGCTCGACCGGATCAAGGCGAGCGGGACCGTGACCTTCGGCTACCGCGAGGCCGCCGCACCGTTTTCGGTCAGGCAGCGCAACGGGCAGGTCCGCGGGTACTCGGTCGAGCTGTGCGAGCACGTCGCCGCCGCGCTCGGCAAGGCGCTGGGCATGCCGAGCCTCAAGGTCGCCTGGCGGCCGGTCGACGGCGAGTCGCGCATTGCCGACGTCGTCGCCCGGCGGATCGACGCCGAGTGCGGCACGACCACCATCACGCTGTCGCGGATGGAGCGCGTCGACTTCTCCGTGCCCATCTTCGTCGACGGCGGCAGCGCGCTGGTGCGCGCCGGCGCCGGACTGCGCGAGGTCGCCGACCTCAAGGGCAGGCGGATCGCCGTCCTGCCGGCCACCACCACCGAGGCGGCGCTGAAGAAGTCGCTGGCCGTCCACGGCGGCAGCGCGACGCTGGTTCCCGTCAAGGACGGCGCGGAGGGCGTGGCCGCGGTGCTCGCCGGCAAGGCGGACGCGTACGCGTCGGACCGGATGCTGCTCACGCAGCTGAAGGACGCCAACGCGCGCGGCGGCGAGCTCGCGTTCCTCGCCAACGACTACTCGTTCGAGCCCTACGCGCTGGTGCTGCCGCGCGACGACCCGGACTTCCGGCTCCTCGTCAACCGCGCGCTGGTCGACCTCTACAAGTCGGGCGGCATCGACCCGATCTTCATCCGCTGGCTGGGGCCCTACGGCCGCCCGGGTCCGCTGCTCGATGCGATGTTCTACCTGAACTCGCTTCCGGAATGAGCGCGCGCGCCGCTGCCGCCGTGCTGTGCGCGTGCGCCGCGTTCGCGGCCGCGGGCGCCCTGGCGCAGGGCGGCGCGCGGGGGGGCTGCGACGGCGTGTGCGGCGTCATCCAGTCGATCGGGCCGGTGGAGGAGCGGCAGCAGTGGTCGCCGCTGGGGTCGGTGATGTCCCTGGGCGGCGGGCCGTCGGGCACGGCCGCGCAGACGACGATGGTGCAGATCGGCCCGGGCTTCTCCAACCAGGGGCTGGTCGTCGTCGGCGCCGCCGGCGGCGCCGTGTACGCGCAGAAGCCCGGCGAGTACCGGCGCCAGCGCTGGGACGTGACGCTGCGCATGGACGACGGCTCCACGCGGATCGTGTCGATGAAGTACGAGCCGCTGCTGCTGCAGGAAGGCGACTACGTGCGCGTGGCCGGCAACAATCTCGAGCTCGTGAACCCGTAGCAACGATCGCCGGCCGGACGCCGTCCGTCGCTCGCTGAAACCGCCCTCCGCGCCGGAGCCCAGGCTCGCTGACGCTCGCTGCCCCCGCGCGGGGGCGGGGCAGGTCAGTCGCTCGGGACGGCCCTTCGCGACTGGATGAAACGACCCCACGCTCGCTGCGCTCGCTGCCCCGTGGGGGCGGGTCAGTCGCTCGGGACGGCCCGTCGCGACTGGATGAAACGACCCCCACGCTCGCTGCGCTCGCTGCCCCCGGCGGGGCGGGTCAGTCGCTCGGGACGGCCCTTCGCGACTGGATGAAACGACCCCCACGCTCGCTGCGCTCGCTGCCCCCCATCGCTGCGGCCCTTCGCGACTGGATGCCCCCCGCTCGCTGCGCTCGCTGCCCCGTGGGGGGGTCCAGTCGCTCGGGACGGCCCTTCGCGACTGACATGAGCACCGCGGCCTCGCCGTGTCCGAAGCGCCCGACGGGCGCCGCGTGCTCGCGCTGTCCGGCACGCTCGACGCGCAGTCGATCCCCGTCGTCTGGCGCGATGCGCTGCGCGCGGTGACCGAGGCGCCGGCGCGGCCGATCGTCGTCGACGCCGCGGGCGTCGAGTACTGCGACGGCGCCGGGATCGCGCTCATCGTCGACCTCCTGCGCCAGCCGCGGCAGGCGCCGGTCGAGGTCGCCAACCTGAAGCCGTCGTTCGACGCGCTGCTGCGCCAGTACGACCCGCACGACCTCGACCACGACCTGGACCCGGAGGTCGCGCGCCGCCCGGCGATCGAGGAGATCGGGCGCACGAGCGCGACGCTGTGGCGCGACATGCGCGCGCAGATCGAGTTCATCGGGCAGACCACGGCCGCGCTGGCGAGCGCGCTGCGCCATCCGACGACGATCCGCTGGCGCGACGTGGGCGTGGTGTGCGAGCGCGTCGGCGCCGACGCGCTGCCCATCGTCGCGCTGATCTCGTTCCTGTTCGGGCTGATCCTCTCCTTCCAGTCCGCCGTCCCCATGCGGCAGTACGGCGCCGAGGTGTTCGTGGCCGACCTGATCGGCCTCGGCATGGTGCGGGAGATGGGCACGCTCCTCACCGCGATCCTGCTGGCCGGCCGCTCGGGCGCCGCGTTCGCCGCGGAGATCGGCACGATGCGCGTGAACCAGGAGATCGACGCGCTCACCACGATGGGCATCGACCCGGTGCGCTTCCTCGTCACGACGCGCGTGATCGCCGCGGTGCTGATGACGCCGCTCCTCTCCCTGTTCGCGATGCTGATCGGCATGCTGGGCGGCGCCTTCACGATGCTCTCGTTCGGCATTCCGTTCGTCACGTTCGTCAAGGAGGTCGAGTCCGCCGTCAGCGTCGCCGATTTCATGAGCGGGTGGGTCAAGTCGTTCGTCTTCGCCATCGCCATCGCGGGCATCGGCTGCCTGCGCGGGCTGCAGACGAGCGCCGGCGCGTCCGCGGTCGGCGACTCGACCACGCGGGCGGTGGTGTCGGGCCTCGTGCTGATCGTGATCATCGACGGCGTGTTCGCCGTGCTCTACTTCTACCTCGACATCTGATGAAGCCCGGCGAAACCATCATCCGCGTCGAGAACCTCACGGCCGGCTACGAGGGCCGCACGATCCTCGAGAACGTGAGCTTCGACGTGCGGCGGGGCGAGGTGTTCGTGATCCTCGGCGGGTCGGGCTGCGGCAAGAGCACGCTGCTGAAGCACATGATCGGCCTGTACCCGGTGATCTCCGGCCAGGTCCTCATCGACGGGCACGACATCGTCACCGCCGAGGGCGCCGAGCAGGAGGCCATCCTCCGCACGTTCGGCGTGATGTACCAGTCCGGCGCGCTGTTCGGCTCGATGACGCTGCTCGAGAACGTGCGCCTGCCGATGGAGACGTTCACCGCCCTCGACGCCGAGCAGATGGACCTGCTGGCGCGGATGAAGCTCTCGCTGGTGGGGCTCGTGCAGTTCACCGGGCACCTGCCCAACGAGATCTCCGGCGGCATGCAGAAGCGCGCGGCCATCGCGCGCGCGATGGCGCTCGACCCGCAGATCCTGTTCCTCGACGAGCCGTCGGCGGGCCTCGACCCGATCACGTCGGCGGAGCTCGACGCGCTGATCCGGCGGCTGGCCGACAGCCTCGGCGTGACGTTCGTGATCGTGACCCACGAGCTCGCGTCCATCTACGCGATCGCCGACCGCATCATCATGCTGGACAAGCGCGTCAAGGGAATCATCGCCGACGGCGACCCGCGCCGGCTGCGCGACGAGAGCACGGATCCGTACGTGCGCCAGTTCTTCCACCGGCAGGCGGAGCTTGCAGATGCGTGGCGATCGAGACCCCGGGCGCCGCCGGGCCGGCCCAGGGCGCGCGGCCCCCTCGGGGGGAGGGGCGCGCAGCGCCTGAGGAGGGCACGAGCGAGCGCCGCCGGGGAGGCGCTCGGCCCCTCGAGGGGAGGGGCGCGCAGCACGGCGCGCCGGGCGCCCCAAGGCGCTCGGCCCCCCTCGGGGAGGCGCGCAGCGCCCTCGGGGAGGGGACTTTTCTAGATGAGCCAGAAAGCCAACTATTTCAAGCTCGGGCTGTTCGTGATCGGCGCGCTGGTCGCCGGCATCATGGTGCTGCTCATCGTCGGCACCGGGCGCCTGTTCGAGCGCAAGGTCATCATCGAGACCTACTTCAAGGAGTCGGTGCAGGGGCTCGACATCGGCTCGAAGCTGAAGCTGCGCGGCGTCGTGATCGGCGAGGTGACCAAGGTCAGCTTCACGTACGTCTACTACCAGCTCGACCTGCCGATCACGCAGCGCGACCGCTTCGTGCTGGTCGAGGCGCAGCTGCAGCCGCGGCTGGTCGGCGGGCGCGCGGCGGCCGGCGACTGGTCCACATCCGAGAGCGTCGCGATGGAAGTCGAGAAGGGGCTGCGGCTGCGCCTCGCGCCGCAGGGCATCACCGGCACCAACTACCTCGAGATGGACTGGCTCGATCCGGCGCCGCCCGTGCTGCCGATCAGCTGGACGCCGCGCAACCCGTACATCCCCAGCGCGCCGTCGACGGTCACGGCGATCGTGAACGCGGCCGAGAGCATCATGGAGAAGCTGCAGAAGGTCGACTTCGAGCAGACGATGGCGAACCTCAACCGGCTGCTGGTGACGACCAACGACCGGGTCGGCGCGCTCGACACCAAGTCGTTCCAGCGGCGGGTGGAGACGACGCTCGGCAAGCTCGACACGACGCTCGACGCGATGCAGGCGAGGAAGCTGTCCGACGAGGCGGTCGCGCTGCTGGCCGAGATGCGCGCGACCAACGCCGAGCTGAAGAAGACGCTGGCGAGCCCGGCGCTGCAGAGGATCCCCGAGGACACGGCCGCCGCGGTCGCGCGGGTGAAGGAGCTCGTGTCCGATCCGAAGCTCGCGAAGACGATCGCCAGCATGGAGCGGATGGTCAGCCGCTTCGACCGCCTGTTCGGGTCGACCGACACCGACCTCGCGACGACGATCGAGAACCTGCGCCAGATCTCCGACAACCTGCGGGATCTCACCGAGGAAACCAAGCGCTACCCGGCGAGCGTCATCTTCGGCTCGCCGCCCGCGCCGCTGGAGCGCAAGCCATGATTGCATCGCGACGTGCGTGGATCCGCGTGGCCGTGGCGGCTGCCGCGGCCGCATCACTGGGCGTCATCGGCGGCTGCGGCCTGTCGAAGCCGGCGCCGGTGAAGGAGATGTTCGTCCTCGAGCCTGCGAGCCCGCCGGCGGCCGCGAAGGCGCAGCCCGGCGTGCTGCGCATCGGGACCATCACGGTCGCGGCGCCGTTCCGCGGCCGCGGCTTCGTCTACCGCGAATCCGACTTGAAGTACGAGAGCGACTACTACCGCGAGTTCCTCGTCGCGCCCTCCGCGATCGTCGGCGAGGCGACGGCGCGCGCGCTGGCGGCCGCCAACGTGTTCGCCACGGTCGTGCCGCCCGGCGTGCCTGCCGACCCGGACTGGGTGCTCGACGGGTTCGTCGAGTCCCTCTACGGCGACGCGCGCGAGGTGGGCAAGCCGTACGCGGTGCTTACGGTCACCTGGTTCCTGCGGCGCGGCGACGGCGACGCGCCGTTCTGGTCGCGGCGGTTCGAGCGCCGCGTGCCGTTCACGTCCGGCAGCACCGCGGCGTACGTCGCCGCGCAGAACAGCGCGCTGTCCGAGATCCTCGCCGAGCTCGCGCGCGACCTGTCCGCGCTGCCGCTGAAGAAGCCGTAGAAAACAGAAAACGGCAGTCGTCGGCGAGGTACTCGCGGGTGCCACGCGGGCTCCCGCCCCGCCTGCGGGGAGAGGGCCGGGGTCGGGGGCGGCGGCGCCGCGCCCGCCGCGTGTTTGCGAGTCCCGGGCACTGCGCGCGACCGTGCGCGCTACGCCGCCCCCGCCCCGCGGTCGAGGTGCACGTCGAGCTGCGGGAACGGCATCCGGATGCCGCCTTCGGCGAACGCGGTATCGATCATGTGCAGGAGGTCGCTCTTCACGCGCCGCGTGTCGTTGTCGGGGGTCATGTCGACCCAGTACGTCAGCGCGAAGCGGATCGCGCTGTCGGCGTACTCGTCGAGGTACACCTGCGGCGCCGGGTCCTTCAGGACGAGCCCGTGCCGCGCGAGCACGCCGGCGAGCGCATCGGCGGCCTCCCGCAGCGGCGTGCCGTAGGCGACACCGATCGTGATCGTCTGCCGGGTCTGCGGGCTGGTGTACGTCCAGTTGGTGAGCTTCTGCTCGAGAAACGCGCTGTTCGGCAGCAGCGACTCGATGCCGTCGGCGGTGCGGATCGTCGACGCACGCACGCCGATCTCCGTGACGCGGCCGCGCACGCCCTCGACTTCGACCAGGTCGTTCAGCCGCATCGGCCGCTCGACCAGCAGGATGATCCCGGCGACGAGGTTCTTGAGCAGCGTCTGCAGCCCGAAGCCGGCGGCGATCGCCAGCGCGCCGCCGAGGAACGCGAAGACGGTGAGCGGGATGCTGGCGATCGTCAGCGCGATCACGACGAGGACCGCCATCGCCGCGAACAGCACCCAGCTGCGCAGGAGCGCGGCCGACTGCGGCGCGACGCGGCCGCGCGCGACCAGCAGGCGCTCGGTGCGCCGCATGATCACGCGGGTGAGCCAGTACCCGACGACGACGATCAGCACGGCGCCGAGCGTCTTGCCGACCGTGATGCCGCGCGACACGTTGAGCTTGCGGCCGTCGGCCGTCTCGTAGGTGTCGTCGACGGTGAGGATCTCGTAGTTCCACAGCCGGCGCGCCTGCAGCAGCGCCGCGGCGCCGGCGTCGCGCGCCTCGTCGACGAACGACGCGCTGCGCCGGCCCTCGAGGTCCGCGCGGAAGCGCGCCACCAGCTGCTCGAGCGGCTCGCCGGCCTTGATCGCGTTGCGCAGCACGGTCTCGCGCGCGTGCAGCGCGTCGAGCAGCTGGCGGTGCGCCGCCTCGGCGCCGGCCGCGTGCGGAGCTTCGCCTCGGTCTCGCCGATCCGCACGGCCGCCGCGGCGAGCTCCTGGTTCAGGAACTCGCGCCGCGCGCGCAGCGAGGCGAGCGAGCCCGGCCAGCCGCTCGTACGCGGCGCGCGCCTGCACCGGGTCGTTCGCGGCGAGCGACTCGTGCCGCGCCTCCCACGCGACGCGCTCGCCGGCCAGCACCAGCTGGTAGTCGCGCAGCAACTCCGCGCGCAGCGCGGCGGTCGCCGCCTTTTCGCGCGCGAGCGCCGCGTTCGCGCGCCACGTCGGCCTCGCGCTCGGCGCGCGTGCGCGGCGTCCCCGCCCGCGGCGCGGCCAATGCGCGCAGCCTGCGCGAGCCGTGCGTCGGCCGCGGTCGCGGCGCTCGGTCGCCGCAGCGGCGTCGTGGACGGCGCGGTCGAGGGCCTGCGCGCGCGGCGCGCGACCGTGTGTCGAGGTCCGCCTTGACGGCGGCCAGGTCGCGACTCCGAGAGCGTGACGGCCCCCGCCGCGGCGGCGAGTTGCCGGCGGGCGAGCGCGCTGGAAGCCTGCGCCGCCGCCTCCTCCTCGCGCGCGGCGCGCAGTGCGATCTCGATCAGGCGCTGCGTGCCGACGTCCACGCGCGCCTGCAGCGGCGGCCAGGTCGCGTGCCAGTCCCGCCGCGCCGCCTGCGGCGTCCCCTGCCCGGCTTCCGCCGCCTCGGCGGTCCGGCGGGCCGCGGCCTGGCTCGCCTTGAGCCGCGCCTCGAGGTCGGCGCTGAACCGGGCGAGCAGCGCCCGGCGGCTGGTGGCGGCCGCGATGCGCGGCCTCGGCGGCGTCGATTCTCGTCGCGGATCCTGTCGATCAGCGTGACCGAGTACGGCGGGGATCCCGGAAGCCCGGCCCAGTCGCGGTCGGCGCGCTCGGCGGCCGCGCGCCTGGCCGCCGCGGCCGTGGACCGCTCCAGCGCGTCCAGCTGCTGCTGGAGCATCGCGGCGCGCTGGCGCGTGAGCGCGCGCCGCTGGCCGCTTTCGCTCGCGGGGGGTTCCGGGCGGCGCGCCGGCATCCGCGCCGGCGGCTTCGACGGCGTCGACCTCGGCCTGCGCGGCCGGCAGTTCGCGGCGCAGGTCCTCGTGCCCGGGACACCGCTCGCTGCGGCGGGCGGTCGCCGGCGGTGTCCTTCGCCGGCTGCGGCCGCCTGCGCAGATGCATCCGCGGCCAGCACGACGGCGACCAGCAGCGCCGCCGCGGCCCACGGTCGGGTGCGGATCGCCATGCCGGCGATTATAGTGGCGCGCGCCCGCCGGCGGCGCGCCCCGTTGCGCTGCGGCTGCGGGTCAGCGACCCGCGGCGGCCGATGCGGTGAGCTTGCGCCCCTGCCAGTACATGCCGTCGAGGCGCAACGCGAGCTTCGGCACCGACTCCAGCTCGCCACCGGAGAACGTGAGGATCGCCGCGGGACGCGTGCCGTCGCCGTCGACGCGCTGGATCGACGTGCACTCGAGGCTGCCTGCGTACTTCGCGATGAACTCGCGCAGCGTCTCGTCGGTCGTTCCGGGCGCCATGTTGCCTATCCAGAGTTTCATCGTCCGCTCCTTGCCGCTGCCGTGCGACCGGTCGTGTCCGTCACGCCGCCACCCGGCGCTTCGCCTTGCGCGCCGCGGGCGCCTTGCGGGCGGCCGCGGCCTTGCGCGCGCGCGCGGGCTTCGCCTCGATCGTGCGCCCGAGCTCCGTGAACATCGCGACCTGTTCCGCGGTGGGCTCCCGCCTCATGCGTTGCGCCTCCTGCGCCAGCCGCTCGAGCAGCGCGCGCAGCCGCGCGCGGTCGCGCGCGTCGGCGAGCAGCTTCGGCAGCGTCGCGATCGCCTTGTCGGGCGCGTAGCGGGCGATGATCTCCTGCTCGCCGCGGATGCGCCGCCACTCCTCGCGCGTCACCGCCGGCATCAGGTCCGCGTGCTCGGCGACGAACGCCTCCTTGCGCTCGAGCCAGGACAGCATCATCGGCTCGCCCTTGCGCAGCAGCAGGTACGCGACGCGCGCCACCGCCTCCGGATAGCCGCCTTCCTCGATCGCCGCCAGCGCCGACTGCACGAACGGCAGCTCGCGCGCGTCGGCGACCGCGAGCGCGGCCTCCGCCTGGTGCTTGTCCGCGAGGTAGAGCGCGAACACGTTGCCGTAGATCTGGAAGAACGCCGCCTCGCTCTGCGCGTCGCGCAGCGCGCGGTAGAAGTCGAGCGATGCGCTGATCGCCTCGGACGCCGCCGCCTCGACTTTCTTCGGGACGCTGTCGGCGCGGGCCGGCTTGCGTGCGGCCTTGACCGCCTCGGCGGCGGGCTGCAGCCACGCGAGCCACGGGTTCAGGTCCGAGAACGCCCAGCGCTGGAACCGCAGCGGGTGGAACTGGCGCGCGACCTTCGCGGTGAACTCGTTGCCGAGCGACTGCACGAACGGCTGCGCGAAGAGTTCGTACGCGCGCTGGTTGAACTCGGAGATCGCCGCCACCGCCTCGAACGGCCGCTCGTCGGCGCGGCGGAACCGGTTCAACTGCGCGCCGATGTCCTCGAGCCGCCGCTCGCGGAACTCGACCTCGTACTGGGGCTCGCCGTTCTTGCCCTTCTTCTCCGTGATCGCCATCCCGTAGAGGCCGGGCGGCAGCCCTTCGATCGACTGCAGCACCGACACGATCTGCGCGTGCTCCTTCCTGGCCACGCTGCCCGACACGAAGATGCCGAGGTGCCCGACGCTCTCGTGCAGAAGGCCGACGATCACCTGCCCGCGCGCCTTGATCTCCTCCGTCGAGCCGTAGACGTCGGCGACCCAGTTGAACGCCTGCTGCGGCGGCGTGATGTTGTCGCCCATCGACGCGAACAGGACGATCGGCGCCTTGATGTCGCGCAAGTCGAACGGCTTGCCGCCCTTCATCTGCGCGCCGCCCTTCCACAGCTTGTTGCCGACGAAGAGGTTGCGGGTGATCCACTCGATCTCCTCGCGGTTCATCAGGTAGAAGCCGCCCCACCACCGCTCGAACTCGAGGAAGCGCGGCGGCTCGGTGTCGGCGTTCGCGTACAGGTGGTAGTACTTGTCCCAGAACGTGTTGGCGGGGTTCAGGTTCTCGAAGTTCTCGACGAGGTAGGCGCCGTCGAAGATGCCGGCGCCCAGGTCGGACGTCAGCGACGCGAGCCACGTGCCGCCGAGGATGCCGCCGCTGTAGCGCATCGGGTTGTCGTTGCTGCCGTCCTGCCAGGCGCCGCCCCAGTACGACATCGGCGCGCCGTTGATGACGATCGGCCCCGTGTCGTCGGGGTCCGCCGCCGCGAGCATCATCGCCGCCCAGCCGCCCTGGCAGTTGCCGACGATCGCCGGCTTCGGGCTCGCCGGATGCCGTGTGCGCACCTCGCGCACGAACGCCTTCTCGGCCTCGCAGACGTCGAGCAGCGTCTGGCCGGGCTCGGGGTCGCGGAAGAAGATCACGAAGTACACCGGGTGCCCGGCACGCAGCGCGACGCCGACCTGCGAGTCGTCCTTGAAGCCGCCGATGCCGGGGCCGTGCCCGGCGCGCGGGTCGATGATCAGGTACGGACGGCGCTTCGCGTCCACCGTCACGCCTTGGGGCGGAACGATGCGCACCAGCGCGTAGTTGACCGGGCGCGGCAGCTTGCGGCCGTCGACGATCGTCTCGTACTCGAAGTGGAGCACCGGCGGCAGTCCCGCCCGCGTGTGCTCGACGAAGTTGTTGCCGCGCTGGCGCAGCGTGTCCCAGAACAGCACGGTCCGCTGCGCGGCGTCGGTGGCGTAGTCGTACCACTGCGACCACGCGGTCAGCGCCGCTGCGGGATCCTGCTTCACCGCGCCCGCCAGCGACGCGCCGGCCTTGCCGAGCCGCTCGCGGTAGTGCTTCTGCGCGAGCTCGACCCTCTTTTCCAGCAGCTGCGCGACCTTGCCGGAGACTTCGTAACTCTGCGCGGCGAGCTTCGGGGCGTCCATGACGGCTCCTCGGGCGGTGGCGGGTGCGAGGCCGGGCAGCCGACGGCCGGGCTCTCCAACCCGCCTTTCCATTATCGCGCCGGACCATGCGTGCCGATTGACCCGGGTCAAGCCGGGGTGCGGCGCCGCGGAGTCCTCAGAACAGCGGCTGCTCCCGCACCCGCTCGGGCAGCGGCGCGGCACGGCTCGCGGGGGTCCCCGCGTCGGCCAGGTCGACCCAGCCGCCGCCCATCGCCTTGTAGACGTTGACGACCTGCGTGTACTGCTCGGCGTACGTGCGGACGGTGGCCAGCTCGGCGGCGAAGAGCTCGTTCTCGGCGTACAGCGTCTCGATGTAGCCGGCGTACCCGTTGTTGAACCGCACGCGCGACAGCCGCGCGTACTCGCGCAGCGACGCGACCCGCTGCACCTGCGCGGCGGCCTCGTCGCGCTTCTTGACGGTGCCGACCAGCGCGTCGTTGGTCTCGCGCAGCGCGGTGAGGATCGCCTGCTGGTACACGGCGAGCGCCTCGGCGCTGCCCGCTTCGGCCGACTGCACCTGCCCGGCGATGGAACCCGCCGTGAACAGCGGGCCCGCGAGGCCCGCCGCGAGCGTCCACACCGCGGCCGGCCCGGTGAGGAAGTTCGCGAACGCGGCGCTGACCGAGCCGTAGCTGCCGGTCAGGCTGAACTGCGGGTAGTAGAGCGCCTTCGCGGCGCCGATGTCGGCGTTCGCCGCGATCAGGTTCTGCTCCGCCTGCAGGATGTCCGGCCGGCGCTCGAGCAGCGTCGCCGGCAGGCCGGCGGGAACCTGCGGCAGCGTGAGCTGGTCGATCGGCTTGCCGCGCGGCACCGGGTAAGGGTTCTTCCCCTGCAGCACGGCGATCAGGTTCTCCTGCGCGGCGATCTGCTGCTCGAGCTGCGGGATGGCCGCCAGCGCCTGCTGGTACTGCGACTGCGCCTGCGCGACCTCCAGCCGGGACACCACGCCGCCCTTGTGCCGCAGCTCGAAGATGCGCAGCGTGTCCGCGTTGTTCTTGAGGGTCTGCCGCGAGATCTCGAGCTGGCGGTCGAGCGCGCGCAACCCGATGTAGCTCGCCGCCGTGGCGGTGACCACCGACAGCACGACGCCGCGGCGGCCCTGCTCGGTCGCGTAGACGCGCGCCTGCGCCGCCTCGGTCTGCCGCTGCACGCGGCCGAAGAGGTCGGCCTGCCAGCTCGCGCCGAGCGCGGCGCTGTAGAGGTTGTAGTAGGGATCGGCGCCGGGCGGCAGCGGCGAGACGCCGACGGCGGTGGAGCGGGTGCGGCTCGCCTCGCCCGAGTACTTGGCCTGCGGGTAGAACGCCGAGCGCGTCGTGACGAGGCTGCCGACGAACGCGTCGACGCGCGCGGCGGCGACCACGAGGTCGCGGTTCTCGGCGAGCGCCGACTCGACCAGCGCCGTCAGCACCGGGTCGCCGAACTGCTCCCACCAGCGCGTGTTGGCCGCGTCGGCAGCCTGCGCGTACTCGATCCGCCACCCCGGGGGCACGTCGACCGCCGGCTTCGCGTAGTCGGGCCCCACCGTGCAGCCGCTCGCGGCCAGTGCCAGCGCGATGGCCAAGGCGAGCGCAAGCGGCCTCACGAGCGGCCTCCGTCGGGCCCGGACGCGGGCGTCGGCGCGGGCGGCGGCGGGGGCTCGGCCGCGGCGCGCCGGCCGCCGACCCGCTGCGCGAGCGCCTCGAGCAGCCAGAAGAAGAACGGCGCGAACACGACGCCGATGATCGTCGACGCGACGATGCCGCCGATCACGCCGGTGCCGATCGCGCGCAGGCTGTTGGCGCCGGGGCCGGTGGCGACGGCGAGCGGGATGCAGCCCAGGCCGAAGGCGAGCGACGTCATGACGATCGCGCGCAGCCGAAGCTTCGCCGCTTCCAGCGCTGCCTCGCGCGCGGCCATGCCGTGGCGCACGCGCTCGATGGCGAACTCGCAGATCAGGATCGCGTTCTTCGCCGACAGGCCGACCAGCGTGACCAGCCCGACCTGGAAGTACACGTCGTTGTCGAGCCCGACCGCCCAGGTGAGCGCGAGCGCTCCGAACACGGCGACCGGCACCGTCAGCACGACTGCGACCGGGATCGTCCACTTCTCGAACTGGGCGGCCAGCAGCAGGAACACGACGATCAGGCCGAACACGAATGCCGTGCCCGACGTGCCGCCCGACTGCTTCTCCTGCAGCGCCTGGCCGGCCCACGCGAACGAGAAGTCGGGCGGCAGCGTCTCGCGCGCGACCTCCTCCATCGCGGCGAGCGCCTGGCCGGAGCTGTAGCCCGCGGCCTGGCTGCCCGTCACCTTGACGGCCGGGAAGCCGTTGAACCGCGCGACGATCTTCGGCGAGGCCACGTACTTCGTGGTGATCAGCGCTGACAGCGGCACGTTGGCACCGCTCCTGCTGCGCACGTAGATGTTCTCGAAGTCGGACGGCTTCATCCGGTACTGCGCGTCCGCCTGCAGCACGACCCACCAGACGCGCGAGAACTGCGAGAACTGGCCGGCGATCTGCGAGCCGAAGAACGTCTGCATCGTCTGGAAGGCGTCGGCGACGGCCACGCCCAGCACCTCGGCCTTGCTGCGGTCGAGGTCGACGAACAGCTGCTGCGTGGCCGCGCGGTACGTCGTCGACACCCCGGCCAGCTCCGGCCGCTCGCGCGCCTTCGCGACGAATGCCTCGACCGCGCGACCGGTGGCGCGCGGGTCGCCGGAACCGCGGTTCTGCACGTAGAACTCGAAGCCGCCGGTCGCGCCCAGTCCGGGGATCGACGGCGGATTCAGCGCGAACACGAAGCCGTCGCGAATGCCGGCGAACTGGGCGTTCATCCGCGGCAGGGCGGCGAACGACAGCAGCGACGGGTCCTTGCGCTCGGAGAACGGCTTGAGCGACGCGAAGATCACGGCGGAGTTGCTCTGGATCTGGCCGTCGATCAGGCTGTAGCCGGCGACCGTGGCGACGTCCTGGACCGCCGGATCGGCCGCCGCGATCCTCTGCGCCCGCAACGCGAGGTCGGCGACGACGTCGAGGTTCGCCGTGTCCGGCGCCTCGATGGCGGCGAGGAAGTAGCCCTGGTCCTCGTCCGGAACGAAGCTCGCCGGCACGATCCGGAACATGAGCAGGATACCGGCGATCACCGCGCCGTAGACGACGATTGCGACGGGCCACGCGGACAGCGCGCGCGCGACGGTGCCGACGTAGCCGTCGGTCAGCCGCGCGAAGGCGCGCTCGAACCAGCGGAAGAAGCCGCGCCTCTCGCCGTGGTGCGCCTTGATGATGATGGCGGCGAGCGCCGGCGACAGCGTGAGCGCCATGATCCCCGAGATCACCATCGAGATGGAGATCGTGATCGCGAACTGCTTGTACAGCGTGCCGGTGACCCCGCCCAGGAACGCCACCGGCAGGAACACGGCGACCAGCACGAGCACGATCGAGATCAGCGCGCCCGCGATCTCGGTCATCGCCTGCTTGGCCGCCTCGAGCGCCGACAGCCCCTTGCCCGTCATGTTCGCCTCGACGTTCTCGACGACGACGATCGCGTCGTCGACGACGAGGCCGATCGCGAGGATGAGGCCGAACAGCGTCAGCATGTTCACCGAGAAGCCGAGCAGGTGCATGCCGACGAAGGTGCCGACGATGGAGACGGGGACCGCGAGGATCGGGATGATCGTCGCCCGCAGCGACTGCAGGAACACGAACACGACCAGCACGACCAGCACGACCGCCTCGAAGAACGTGTGGATGACCTTCTCGATCGAATTCAGCGTGAACTGGCTGGTGTCGAGCGCGATCCGGTAGTCGAGGCCGGTGGGGAACGAGGCCTTCAACTCCTCCATTCTCTTGCGCACGGCGGTGGCCGTGGCGACCGCGTTGGCGCCCGGCTGCTGGGAGATCGAGATCGTCGTCGCGATCTTCCCGTTCATCCGGCTCTGGACCGCGTAGTCCCGCTTGTCGAGCTCGACGCGCGCGATGTCCCGCAGCCGGACGATCGCCGTGCCTTCCTTGGCCGCGCGTACGATGATGGCCTCGAACTCCTCGGGCTTGGTGAGCAGCCCCTGCGCGGTCACGACGAACGTCTGCTGCGTGCCGGGCACGGCGGGCTGGCCGCCGATCTGGCCGATGCCGAACGTCTGGCTCTGGCTCTGGATCGCCTGCGCGACCTCGCCGACGGTGATGCCGAGCTGGGCCATGCGGTCCGGCTGCAGCCACACCCGCATCGCGATGTCGGGCAGGCCGATCACCGACGCGCGGTTGGCGCCGGGCACGCGCTTCAGCTCGTCCAGCACGTACAGGTTCGTGTAGTTGTCGACGTACGTTGCCGGGTAGCGCTCGTCCGGCGAATAGACCGACAGCACCATCATGATCGACGACGAGTTCTTGTCGACGGACACGCCCTGCTGCGCGACCACCTGCGGCAGCAGCGGCAGCGCCTGGCTCACGCGGTTCTGCGTGTTCACCTGGTTGATGTCCGGGTCGCTGCCGGGCTGGAAGACCGCGGAGATCGACACGCTGCCCGACGACGAGCTGGTCGACGTGAAGTACAGCAGGTTGTCGATGCCGTTCAGCTGCGCCTCGATCGGCGCCGCCACCTGGTTGGCGATCACCTCCGCCGTCGCGCCCGGGTAGCTCGCGGAGATCGACACCTGCGGGGGGGCGAGCTCCGGGTACTGCTCGATCGGCGCGACGCTCATCGCGACCGCGCCGGCGAGCACGATCAGGATCGAGATGACCGCCGACAGGATCGGGCGGTCGATGAAGAAGTGCGTGAACACGTCGCGCTACTTCTTCGGCGCCGCGGGCGCGGCGGCGGCCTTGCCGGCGGCGTCCGCGGGTGACGCGCCCGGCGGCACGACGGTCACCGGCTGCCCCGGCACCACCTTCAGCACGCCGTCCACGACCACGCGGTCTCCGGCGTGCAGCCCGCCCACGACGACGATGTCCTTCTCGCCCACGTAGTCGCCGACGATGACGGGCCGGATCTCGGCGACGCTGTTCGCGTTGATCACGTAGACCAGGTGCCCGTCGCTGCCCTGCTGGATCGCGAGCTGGGGCAGCACGATCGCCTTCGGGCGCATCGCCCCGTGCACGATCGCCGTCACGAACATTCCCGGTCGCAGCTGCCCCTTCGGGTTCGGGAGCACCGCGCGCACGAGGAACGAGCCCGTGTCCTGGCTGAACGACGGGTCGGCGAAGCTGATCTTGCCGCGGTGAGGGTATTTCTCGCCGCCCGGGAGGACGATGTCGACGTCGTAGTTGTCGTTGGCGGGCGCGACGACCTCGCCCTTGCGCTGCCAGTCTCCCCACCTCGCGGCCTGGTTCTGCGAGATGCTGAAGTTGACCCAGATCGGGTCGAGCGCGGCGACGTACGTCAGGTTGGCGCTCTCGGCCGTCGCGTTGACGAACGCCCCCTGCCGCTGCAGCGCGCGGCCGGCGAGGCCCGTCACCGGCGAGGCGATCGTCGCGTAGCCCAGGTTGAGCTGCGCCTCGTCGACCTTCGCCTTCGCGGCGAACACGGCCGCCTTCGCCGCGTCGAGCTCCCCCTTCGCGCGGTCGAGGTCGGTGAGCGGCAGCGCGTCCTGCTCGGTCAGCGGCTTCACGCGGCCGAACGTCGCCTCGGCCGTCACGAGCCGCGCCTGCTGCGACTGCAGCTCGCCCTGCGCCGCGTTCAGCTGCGCGTTGAACGGCTTCGGGTCGAGCACGAACATGAGCTGGCCCTGCTTGACGAGCTCGCCTTCCTGGTACGCGATGCGGTCGAGGAAGCCCGACACGCGGGCGACGATGTTGACCTGGCGCGAACTCTCGGTCTGCGCGACGAACGTCGGCGTGAACGGGATGGTCCTGGGCGCGATCGTCAGGACCGCGACCTGCGGGGCAGGGCGCGGCGGCGGCGGAGCTTCCTTGCCGCAGCCGGCAAGGACGATGACTGCGCCGGTCATTACGGCCGCCGCGGCGCGCAACGGTCGCGCGCGCGCGACGGTCGATGGCTCCATGTGCTACCTCGTGGCTGAAGCGTGGGTACGACGAGCGGGGCGGGCGCGACGCGCCCGTCCCATTGCATCAGAACTTCGCGGCGATGACCTTGTACGGGTAATCGGGATCGACGTACCCGTGCGCCTTCTGCCGGTCGGGCAGCTTGACCTTCTCGCGCGGCGCCTCCTTGTAGGGGATCCGGGAGAGCAGGTGCGAGATGATGTTGAGCCGCACCTTCTTCTTGTCCTCGGACTTCGCGACGTACCACGGCGCCCACGGCGTGTCGGTCGCCGCGAACATCTCGTCGCGCGCGCGCGAGTAGTCGTACCAGCGGCTGTACGACTTCAGGTCCATCGGCGAGAGCTTCCAGATCTTGCGGCCGTCGTCGATGCGCGCCTTCAGGCGCCGCGTCTGCTCCTCCATGCTCACCTCGAGCCAGTACTTGATCAGGATGATGCCGGACTCGACCATCGACTTCTCGACCAGCGGCGTGAGCGAGAGGAAGCGCTTGGCCTGCTCGTCGGTGCAGAACCCCATCACGCGCTCGACGCCGGCGCGGTTGTACCAGCTGCGGTCGAAGATCACGATCTCGCCGTAGGCCGGCAGGTGCGGTACGTACCGCTGGATGTACATCTGCGACTTCTCGCGCTCGGGGCGCGGGCAGCGCGACCACGCGGAACACGCGCGGCTGGACGCGCTCGTGATCGCCTTGATCGTCCCGCCCTTGCCGGCGCCGTCGCGGCCCTCGAATACGATGCAGACCTTGAGCCCCTTGCCGACGACCCACTCCTGCAGCTTCACCAGCTCGACGTGCAGCTTCTTCAGCTGCCTGTGGTATTCCTTGGTCGACAGCGCCTTGTCGTCCTTCGCCTTGGCGGGCGCGTGCGCCGGCACTGCGCGGCGCGCGCGGCGGTCGCGGCCTGGCGGGCCGTTCGCGCCCTTCGATTTCGCCCTTCGCGGCCATGATGTCTGTCCGGGAGGTCAGCGGAGCTTTTGCGTGCGCGCTGCCTGGGTGGTGTGGAAGGGATCACGTGTTCTCTGCCGTCGCCGCCGTGGCGCGCGTCGCGCAAGCATGGCGGCGGCGCACCGCGGCGCATTGCTAATTTAGCACGGTGCGTCGCCCGCCGTCGCCGGTTGTCCAGCGTGGGCCCATTGCAATTCGGCAGGACACCGCCTGCGGGTTCCTTCGTCCGGCCCGGCTACAATGCGCGCACCCCACGACGGAGTGCACGTCCCGTGAAGATCGTCGAACTGACTTACCGGTACGACGGCGCCGAGGCGACGGCGCGGCCCCGGCCCGCCGACGCGGAGGCGGCGCGCGCGGCTCGACGACGGGAGCCGGTCGATCGCCGCGCTGCTCGCGAGCGCGACCGAGGGCACCGGCGCGGCGCGCGCGTCATCCACCTCGACCCGCGCGACCTGGGCGTCGAGGGCGGCGACCGGCGCGCCGCCGGCGCAGCGACCGTTGCCGCGGTGCTCGGCTGCTCGGACGCCCGCGTGCCGATCGAGCTGGTGTTCAACGAGGGGCCGAACGACCTCTTCGTCGTCCGCGTCGCGGGCAACGGCCTGGGCGCGGAGGTGCTGGGCAGCTCGCGGTACGCGGTCGACCACCTGGGCGAGAGCCTCAAGCTCGTCGTGGTGCTGGGCCACAGCGGCTGCGGCGCGGTCACGGCGGCGGTCGACATTTACCTGAAGCCGGGCGAGTACCTTGCGCTCGCCGCCAAGCACGCGCTGCGCAGCATCCTCGACCGCCTGCTCGTCGTGATCAACGCGGCCGCGAAGCGCATGGCGGAAGTGCATGGCCCGGACGTGACGCCGCGTCCGGCTATCGGACCGCGCTGATCGAGGCCGCGAGCGTGTCGCATGCGGCGCTCGGTGCGTACACGCTCCAGCAGGAGCTCGGCGGATCCGCGCCGGGACAGCTGCGGGTCGTGTACGGCGTCTACCTCCTCGACGCGCGGCACCGTCTGGGCGCTGCGCGCAGCAGCGCCGAGTGCTCCGGGCTCGCGCATCCGCCGGCCGATCTCGCGGCCTTCGCCGGGTTCGCCGACGCGGTCGTGCGGTCGGAGCGGATCGTCGCGCTGCTCGATCGCGGCGCGGAGTAGGGCGCGCCCGTCACGGCGGCCGCGCGCCGAGGGCCGCGCGCTTGCGCCACGCCGCGTACGGGATCAGCGTCAGCGCGGCGATCAGCAGGTAGGCGAGCACCGTCGCGGTGATGGCCGGCGACGCGTGGTTGAGCGTGGCGACCAGCAGCGCGAGTCCGGGGTTGCGCGCGGCGCTCGAAATCGCCGTCGCCGTGCGGGTTGCCGGTTCCGGGCCGCCCAGCAGGTGGCCGGCGGCGGTCGCGAGCATCGTCACGATCACGATCGCCAGCACGACGCGCAGACCCGCGCGGGCGACCGGCTCCCAGATGTCGACCAGCGCCAGCGCGACCAGCAGGATGAGCAGTCCGGTGCCCACCTTGCGCAGCCGCGGCTCCAGCCACGCGGCGGTGACGGGCAGCACGCGCCTGGCCAGCATCCCGAGGCCGAGCGGCAGCAACTGCGCGACGAACACCTGCCGCGCGAGAAGGCGGGGATCGATGGTCGCGGTTCCGGCGTAGTACTCGTCGAACGCGGCGATCCACAGCGGCATCGACACGACGGCGAGCAGCGCCAGCGCGATCTGCAGCGCGGGTGCGAACGACTGGTGCCCGCCCGCGCCGAGCGACCGCCGCAGCGCGACCGGCGCGCCCGGCGAGATCGCCATCAGCATGATCCCGATCTCGGCGGGCCGCGGCAGGTCGAGCGCGCGCGCGACCGCCCACGCGAGCGCCGGCACCGCGACCAGCGTGGCGAACAGCGCCTTCCCCATCAGCGCGGGGTGCCGCACGACCCAGCGGAACTCGGCCGGCACGATCGCGAGCCCCAGGTCGAACATGATCGTGAACACCGTCGCGACCGCGACGGCGGTGAACAGCCAGTCCGGGACGATGCCGGTCGCGATCATCGGCGCGGCGTCGGGGGCGTCGGCGGACGCGGGTAGACTCGGCGGCTGCCGAACCTACGGCGGCCCGCCCTGCAACGCCAGCGTGACGTGCACGACGCCGTCCTCGCGGCGCGTGCGCATCGGCAGCCCCGAACGGGCGAACACCGCCTGCATCGCCTTGTTCCCGGGAAGGACCTCCGCCTCGAACGTCGCGATGCCCTGGTCGCGCGCGATCGCCGCGAGATGGCGCAGCACGCGGCCGGCGATGCCGAGCCCGTGGAAGTCCTCCTCCACCATGAATGCCACTTCCGCCGCGCGTCCGGCGCCGTGCCCGCGCGACACGACGTAGCGGCCCGCGCCGACGATCGCCTCGTCCGCGCCGGCGCCTGTGGTCACGACGAGCGCGACCTCCGCGTCCGGATCGAACCGCATGATGCGGTCGAGCCCGGCTTCGGTGAACTCGGTGCGATAGGTGAACAGGCGCGTGTAGATCGACTCGCGGTCCAGGTTGCGGACCGCGGTCGCCATGCGCTCACGGTCGTCCGGCCGCAGCGCGCGAATCGTCACCGCGACGCCGTTGCGCAGC
>JBGAMF010000040.1:0-8831 GCA_044223185.1 Casimicrobiaceae bacterium
GCGAGCGCGTCTGCGTGACGCCGCGGTCGTGCGCAGTCACCGAGATGCCGGGCATCAGGAAGCGGTACCGCTGGACGACGTCGCCGCCTTCGCTGGTGACGAGCTGGTGGGTGGCCGTGCGCACCTCCACCCCGGCCTCCCAGTCGACGATCCGCGGGTCGAACCCCGCCGCGCGCGATTCCGCGTGCAGCAGGTCGTACCACTCGCGGCGCGACGGGCCGGCCGCGGCGAGCGACGGCGACGCGTAATCGCCGCGCGGCGCGGGGCGCGGCAGCGTGCGCGCGTCGACCAGCGCCAGCCGCGCGGTGGCGCGTGCCCGGAAGGCCGCGCGCTCGAGCGCCGCGGCGAGGCCGGCGGCGGACAGGTCGCCGGTGGCGGCGTAGCCGTAACCGCCGTCGGCGTACACGGTCGCCATCGCGCCGCGGTCGGTGGCCGCCGCGTACGGCAGCGCGACGTCCTTGCGCACGGCGAAGCTCTCGCTCGTCTCCTCGACGAAGCGCAGCGACCAGAAGTCGGCGCGGACGTCGAACGGGGGAAGGGGGCCGTCGAAGGGCATCGTGGGCTCCGTGCTGGAAGATGGGTGCCGGCGGCGCGCTCAGGGCGCCGAGCGCAGCGGGTCGTGCCAGCGCAAGTCGCGAAAGCGCGCGAAGTCGCCGTCGGTCGACTGCAGCACCAACCCGTGCTCGATCGCGAGGGCGGCGAGGTGGGCGTCCGGCACCAGGTCGGCACGAACGCCGGGCGCGTCGAGAAGCCGGCCCAGTACCGCCGCGTGGCGCGGCGTCGGCGCCGGTATCCACGCGACGGCCGCACCGAGCCACGCGGTCACCTGGTGCCACGCGCTGTCGACCGGTTCCGGACGGTCGAACACGCGCGGGTTGGTCACGATGCGCATGAACGCGAGGAGGCTCTCCCACGGCAGCCCGACCGGCGTCGTGCCGGAGAGGCGCGCGTCGAGCCAGGTGCGGGCCGGCGGGTGCTGCGGGAACGACGCGACGTGCGCGTAGATGAGCAGGTTCGCGTCGACCAGGATCATCGGGTCGAGTCGCCCTCGGCCACCGCAAGCACGTCGGCCACGTTGTCGACGTTGCCGAGGCGGCAGCGCCCGAGGTCGACCGCACGGGTCACGAACGGCTCGTGGCTCGGCGGGGGTGCCTCCATCCGCCGCAGGCCTTCCCGCAGCGCTTCGTTCACGACGTCCTTGAGCGAGCCGTCGCGCGCCTTGCGAAGTCGTTCGACCGCCGCCGCGACGTCGGTGTCGAGTGTCAGGGTCGTTCGCATGCATCAAAGCATAGATTAATTGATGTCTTGATGTCAAGGTCGCTGCGCGGTGGGCGTCATTCCGACCCCGATGCGTCAAGGCCGAACCGAACCAGTGCGTCCCCGGTCACCCGGGCGATCCGCCAGTCGGGCAGGACGGTCGCGCCCATGGCCTCGTAGAACCCGATCGCCGGCGCGTTCCAGTCGAGGACCGCCCATTCGAAGCGGCCACAGCCGCGGGCGCGGGCGACCGCGGCGAGGTCCGCCAGCAGCCGCCGGCCGAGTCCCGTGCCGCGGTGCTCCGGATAGACGAAAAGGTCCTCCAGCCACAGGCCGCGGCGGCCTAGGAACGTCGAGAAAGTATGAAAAAACAGCGCGAAACCCGCGGCCTGGCGCGAATCGCCGCCTGCGCGGGCAATCAGCGCCTCGGGCCCGGCGTGGGCGCCGAACAGCGCATCGGTCAGTGCCGCCTCGTCCGCGACGACGAGGTGCGAGAGCCGCTCGTACTCGGCGAGCGCGCGGATCATCCGCAGGAGGTCGGGCACGTCGGCAGGCGCTGCCGGAGCGATCGTGAAGGACCCGCCGTTCATCGGCTCGCCGCGCGGTTCATGCGGCCCGCAGGCCGAGGATCACGAGGTCGCGCTCGACGCCGTCCAGTTCCGCGACGTTCGGCAGCCGGCCCCAGGGAACGAATCCGGAGCGCTCGAACAGCGCGATCGACGGGGCGTTGTGGCCGAACACGAAGGCGAGGAACGTGCGGATCTCCAGCGCGCCGGCACCGCGGAGCGCGTGCGCGAGCAGCGCCTGCGCGATCCCCTGCCGCCGGGCGTCCGGCGCGACGTACACCCCGACCTCCACGGTGGCGCGATACGCCGGCCGTCCGTAGAAAGGCCGCAACGACAGCCATCCGCGCGGACGCCCGTTTACCGCATCGCACCAAACCCATAACGGACGTGTGGCCGGATCGAATTCGGCGAACCACTTCTCCCGGTCCGCGACGGTCACGGGCTCGGTGTCGGCGGTGGCCATGCGCCCGGGGATCGAGGCGTTGTAGATGGCAACGATGCCTGCCAAATCAGCGGCTTGTGCAGTGCGGATCGGCAACGTTGGCGAAATTGCAACAATTGGGCGGCGGCCATTGTAACAATCGCATCCATTCGTTGCTGGCCAATTCCGGGGTGAGGTAACGTTTCGCCTGTGTGCCGGAGGGCGGACGCGTGTCCGTTCGGGGGGCATCCATCAATTCTGGGGGTTTTCCACATGAAATTTCAGCGGAAGAAAGTCGCGATCGCGCTGGGCGTCGGCGGAGTCGCACTGGTCGCTGGCGGTTCGGTCGTCGCGCAGGACATTCGCGTCAACGTGACGGGCACCAACATCAAGCGCGTCGACGCGGAGACCGCGGCGCCGATCGAGACGATCACGCGCGAGGACATCCAGGCGTCCGGCCTGCAGACGATCCAGGACGTCGTGCGGCAGATCACCGCCAACAACAACGGCTCGATCGCCCCGTCGTTCACCAACGGCTTCTCCGCGTCCGGCGCCGGCGTGTCGCTGCGCGGCCTGGGCCCGAACAACACCCTCGTGCTCGTCAACGGCCGCCGCATGGCGAACTTCGGCCTGGCCGACGACGGCCACGCGTCGTACGCCGACATCGGGCAGATCCCGTTCGACGCCGTCGAGCGCATCGAAGTCCTCAAGGACGGTGCGTCGGCCATCTACGGTTCCGACGCCGTCGCGGGCGTGGTCAACATCATCCTGCGGCAGCAGTTCACCGGCTTCACCGCCACCGCCACGGGCGGCACGAGCTACAACGGCGAGGGCAACCAGTTCAAGGTCGCGGCCACCGGCGGCATCGGCGACCTCACGAAGGACAAGTACAACGCGTTCATCTCCATCGACTACCAGAAGCAGGACGCCTACCCGTACAACCAGACGCGCGACTACATGGGCAGCAACGACCTGCGGCCCATGGGCTGGTGGGACCAGCGCCTCGGCAACCCGAACACCGTGAGCACCGGTTCGCTGTCCGGCATGGTGCGCTCGGTCAACCCGTCGACGGGTGGCTCGCCGGGTCCGTTCCGCGCGCTGCCGGGCTGCCCCGGCGGCCAGCTGAGCCCGGGCAACGAGTCCGCGCTCGCGCCTGACCAGTACTGCCTGTGGGATAACAAGGACTGGACCGACGTCAGCCCCGAGATCGAGCGCTTCAACGTCTACGCGCGCGGCGCCTACAACTTCACGCCCGAGATCCAGGGGTACGCGGAACTGTCGTACTTCCAGGTCGAGACGACCACGCGTGGCACGCCGACCGGCGTGCGCGCCAACTGGTACGACCCGGCCACCAACACCATCCGGTCGTCGGTCAACAACTTCCTCCCGGTCGGTCACCCGGACAACCCGTTCAATGCCCAGAACCTCGGCGCCCGCCTGTACTACACGACGGGCGACGTCGGTGGCCGCGACGGCGACTACAAGACCGACACCCAGCGCTACCTGTTCGGCGTCAAGGGCTCGACGGCGGGCTGGGACTGGGACGTGGCAGGCCTGTACATCCGCACCGATACCGACGTCACCCGGCGCGGCTTCCTCCAGTACGACCGGTATCTGCAGGGCCTCAACGGCACCAGCCCGTACGGCTACTACCGGATCGGCGCCAACGCCAACCTGAACAACCCGGCGATCTACGGCTGGATGTCGCCCGACCTCTCGTACAGCATCAAGTCCGAGAACACGATCTTCGACGCCAAGGCGTCGCGCGACATCTACAAGCTGCAGGGCGGGCAGCTCGCGCTGGCCGTCGGCTACCAGTTCAACAAGGAAGAGCTGGCCAACCCCGGCGCGCCGACCACCAACACCGGCAACGTCATGGGCCTCGGCTACTCGGCCGCGTTCGGCTCGCGCGACATCAACGCGGTGTTCGCGGAGCTGTACGCGCCGGTCCTCAAGAACCTCGAGCTGACCGCGGCGATCCGCTACGACGACTACTCGGACGTCGACGGCACGTGGAACCCGAAGATCGGCGCCAAGTGGACGGTGATCCCGCAGCTGGTGCTGCGCGGCACGTGGGCGACCGCGTTCCGGGCACCTGGCCTGTACGAGACGTCGACGGCCAACGCGACGGCCGGCTTCGTCACGGCGTCCGACCCGGTGCGCTGCCCGGTGACCGGCCTCGCGGCCGACTGCCAGGGCACGGTGCTCGGGATCAACACCGGCAACCCGTTCATCAAGCCGGAGACGTCCGACACCTGGACGGTCGGCGTGATCTGGGAGCCGATCCCGGGCCTGTCCGGCACGCTCGACTACTGGAACATCAAGACCGACGACCAGATCACGATCGGCAGCGTGCAGGGCGTGCTGAACAACCCCGGCAACTTCCCGGCGGCGACGATCGGCCGCGACACCAACAACCTGCCGGGCATCCCGAATTCCGGCACGGTGCTGTACGTGTCGACGCCGTTCCAGAACGCCAACACGGTCAAGACGGACGGTATCGACCTCGACATCGTCTGGCGGCAGTCGCTGAAGGAGTGGGGCACGCTGACCACCGAGTTCCAGTGGACGCACGTCTTCAACTACAGCCAGACGCTCGGCAACATCGAGTACAAGTACGCCGGCACCAGCGGCAACTACGACGTCTCGTCGGGCTCGGGCACGCCGGAAGACCGGTGGAACCTGATCATCGGCTGGAACCGCGGCCCGTGGTCGGTGACCGGCACCGTTCGCTTCGTGAGCGGCTACGACGAGCTGCCGTGGTCGAACGAAGGCGCGCAGATGCCGGCCGACTGCCTGTGGCATCTGTCGCCGGCCCCGGGCGGGACCAACGAGCAGACGTCCTGCTCGGTGGACTCGTTCACGACGCTCGACCTCGCGGCCTCCTACAAGGGCTTCAAGAACTGGGAGATCTTCGGGTCGATCATCAACGTGTTCAACGAGAAGGCGCCGTTCGCGCCGGCGGCGGCCTACGGCCTCGTCAACGCGAACTACAACTACGCGTACTCCGGCATCACGGGCACGCAGTTCAACCTGGGCGTGCGCTACACGTTCAACTAGAGCGGTTCGCGGTCCATGCAAGTCCGATCCGGCGGGGCAACCCGCCGGATTTTTTTAGGGGTCGGATTCGAATTTCCCCGGCGGGGCGCAACGCCTTCCGCGGTATCGTGCGCGGGGAAATTCGAGTCCGACCCCGTGCGGCGCGCGCAGGGTTCGAGCCCGATCCCCTGCACGCACCCGCGACACGATCGAGGTACGGCAATGAAACCGAGCTTTCCACTCCTCCCCGTCGCCGCGGCGCTCCTCGCGGCGGGCGCCGTCTCCGCGCAGGACATCCGCGTCAACGTCACCGGCACCAACATCAAGCGCGTCGAGACCGAGACCGCGGCGCCGATCGAGACGATCACCCGCGAGGACATCCAGGCGTCCGGCCTGCAGACGATCGCCGCTGTCGTGCAGGCGATCACCGCGAACAACAACGGCACGATCTCCAACGCGTTCGTCAACGGCTTCGCGGCCGGCGCGTCGGGCGTGTCGCTGCGCGGCCTGGGCGCCAACAACACGCTGGTGCTGCTCAACGGCCGGCGGCTGGCCGTCTACGGCCTCGCCGACGACGGCCAGCGGTCGTTCGTCAACCTGAACCAGGTGCCGTTCGACGCCGTGGAGCGCATCGAGGTGCTCAAGGACGGCGCGTCCGCCATCTATGGTTCGGACGCCGTCGCGGGCGTGGTCAACATCATCCTGCGCGAGCAGTACACGGGCTTCACCGGGACCGCCACCGGCGGGGCGACGTACAAGGGCGACGGCGAGCAGTTCCGCGCGGCGGTCACGGCCGGCGTCGGCGACCTGACCAAGAACCGCTACAACGCGTTCATCACGATCGACGGCCAGTCGCAGCGCGCGATCGCGACGAACAACCGGCGCCAGTACGTCGGAACCAACAACCTCGAGTTCATGGGGCTGCCCGACGCCCGCCCGGGCAACCCGCTGTCGGGGTTCGGCACGTCGTCGCTGGTGGGCAACGTGCGCCCGGTCGCCGCGACCAACCCGAACGGGACCGCCGGCGCGTTCCAGCCGCTCCCCGGCTGCGCCGCCGGCAACGTCGACGCGGACGGCTTCTGCCGCTGGGAGGTGAAGGACTACCTGCAGATCCAGCCGAAGACCGAGAACTTCAACGTGCTGGCCAAGGGCGCGTACCAGATCGACGCGACGACCCAGGCGTACGCCGAGTTCTCGTACTTCCAGTCGAAGGTCTCGGCGCAGTTCACGCCGCAGGGCGTGCGCTCGACCTGGTACAGCACGGCGGGCCAGACGGTCATCAGCTCCGCCAACATCTACCTGCCGGTCGGGCACCCGGACAACCCGTTCTCGGTGAACAACCAGGTGGCGCGGCTGTACTACACGGCGGCCGACGTCGGCGGCCGCAACAGCGACTACCAGGACGACACGCAGCGCTACCTCGTCGGCGTCAAGGGTACGAACTGGGGCTGGGACTGGGACGCGGGGCTCATGTACATCCGCAACGACGGCTCGGTGCGGCAGACCGGCTACCTCAACTACCAGAACCTGCTGCAGGCGCTGAACGGCCGCGGCGGCTTCGGGTACTACCGGGTCGGCGCCAGCGCCGGCCTGAACGACCCGGGCGTGTACGGATTCATCTCGCCGGAGATCGGGCAGGACACGAGGAGCGAGAACACGCAGGTCGACGTCAAGGCCTCGCGCGACCTCATGAAGCTCGACGGCGGGCAGCTCGCGCTGGCGCTGGGGGCCGAGTTCCGCCGCGAGGAATTGAACAACCCCGGCGAGGCCGAGGTGTACCTGGGCAACGTGATCGGGCTGGGGTACTCGTCGGGCATCGCGTCGCGCAACGTCACCGCGGTCTACGGGGAGCTCTACGCGCCGATCCTCAAGAACCTCGAGCTCACCGCGGCGCTGCGCTACGACCACTACTCGGACTACGGCTCGAACTGGGCGCCGAAGGTCGGCGCGAAGTGGACGCCGGTGCCGCAGCTCGTGCTGCGCGGCACCTACAGCGAGGGCTTCCGGGCGCCCGGCCCGTACGAGTCCGGCAACAGCGCGACCAACGGCTTCACGTCGGTGGTCGACCCGGTCCGGTGCCCGGTCACCGGGTCGCCGGCCGACTGCGGGTCGGGCACCGTCGGCGTCATCGCGATCGGCAACCCGAGCCTGCAGCCGGAGACGTCGCAGAGCTGGACGGTCGGCCTGGTGTGGGAGCCGGTCCCCGGGCTGTCGGGGACGCTCGACTACTGGAATATCGAGACGAAGCAGGTGATCAACGGCTCGGACGCGCAGCTCGTCGTCAACGACCCGGCCGCGTTCCCCAACGCGCTGGTGCTGCGCGACCCGACCAACAACCTGCCGGGCATTGCGAACTCGGGCACGCTGCTCGCGGTGGCGACGCCGTTCCTCAACGACTACACGCAGAGCACCGACGGCATCGACTTCTCGGCGCGCTGGCGCCAGCCGCTGAAGGACTGGGGCACGCTGACGACGTCGCTCGAGTGGACGCACATCCTGCACTTCACGCGCAAGTTCACCGACGGTTCGAGCTTCGAGTACGCGGGCACGCACGGGCCGACGGTGCTGTCGAGCTCCGCGGGCATCCCGCAGGACCGGGTCAACCTGGCGCTGACGTGGGAGAAGGGCCCGTGGAACGTGACGGGCATCGTCCGCTACGTCGGGCCGATGGACACGATCGAGGCGAAGGAGCTGCCGGAGTGCCTGCAGCCGGACTTCGGCAACTGCACGGTCGCGTCGTTCACGACGCTCGACCTGTCGGCGCAGTACACCGGCTTCAAGAACTGGCAGATCTTCGGGTCGGTCATCAACGTGTTCAACCGGCTGGCGCCGCTCGACGTGCAGGCGGCCTACGGCGGCTACAATTACAACTACAACTACGCCAACTCCGGCGCGACCGGCACGCAGTTCAACCTGGGCGTGCGCTACACGTTCAAGTAGCGGGAACGGCCGCCCCCATCGTCCTAGGAACGACCACATGAACCGATCCATCCTCGCCGCCGTGCTCGCCGCCGCCGTTCTGGCCTCGCCCATCGCCTGCGCGCAGGCGAGCGCGAACCCCGAGGCGGTTGCCGAGCTGCAGGCGCTGCGCACGGCCGCGCAGAAGGACAAGCGCGCCCTCGTCGCGTCGACGCTCGCGCTCACCGACGCCGAGGCCAAGAAGTTCTGGCCGGTCTACGACGCGTACCAGCGCGACCTCGACATCTTCCGCCGCGAGCGCAACGTCGCGCTGGAGGAGCTCGTCATGCGCGACAGGCCGATGACCAACCGGTACGCGAAGGACTTCACCAACGAGCTCCTGAAGCTCGAGGAGCAGGAAATCAAGGCACGGCGCAAGATGCACAACGCCGCGATGCGCGCGCTGCCGCCGAAGAAGGCGGCGCAGTACCTGCAGATCGAGCAGAAGCTCCGCGCCGCGCAGGCCTACGAAATCGCCGTCGCGTTCCCGCTCGACAAGTAGGGCGGTCGCCCGTGCCGGCCCCCGGCGGCGGGCCGCGTGGCGCCGGTGGGTGCCACCGCGGGGATGGCCGGCGCGGGGCCGCGCCACC
>JBGAMF010000040.1:8857-35515 GCA_044223185.1 Casimicrobiaceae bacterium
CCCCGGGGCGGGGCGCAGATTAGAGTGTTTGCCCTAACCGCGGGAGCGCGGTGGGTGGACTTTTCGGCCGGTTTGTGTACAATCCTGCGGCTTTCGACGGAAAGCTTGGCCCTGCCCATGGCGGGGCCAATGCGTTTTGGCGCATGTGCGCCCGGCCACGCGGCGGTGCCGTGCGGCGCCTGCGGACCCTCGACGGTCGCAGCGCGCCTCGCTTCCCTCCGCGACCGGGGCCCCACCTTACGCAACCAGTAACCGTCTGCTTGCGGATGGGGAATTCCGGCGCGCCGTTGGCGGCGTCCGAACAACCAGGACACCCTGCCAATTTTCTGACAAACAACCCTCTGTCTGGAGACCACATGTTGAAGAAGATCCGTCTGGCGGCCCTGGGCGCGGCCATGCTGATGGCGATCGCCGCCGCGGCCGTGCCGCACGCGGCGCAGGCGCAAGCGCAAGCGCAGCCCGCCGCCCCGGCCGCGCCCGCGGCGCCCGCCGCCTCGGCGCCCGCCGCCGCTCCGGCAGCCCCCGCCATTCCCGCACCCGCGGCGAAGGCCGCCGCCAAGGGCGCCGACGTCATCGAGAACCCGTACGGTCTCGAGGCGCTGTGGAAGGGCGGCGACCTGGTCGCCAAGATCACGCTGCTCATCCTCGTCATCATGTCGATGGGCAGCTGGTACATCATCATCACCAAGGTCTACGAGCAGTACAAGATGGGCAACCAGTTCAAGGAGGCCCACAAGAAGTTCTGGAAGGCGGCATCGGTCAAGCAGGGCGCCGAGGAGCTCAAGAAGTCGAGTCCGTTCCGCTTCATCGCCGAATCCGGCATCGAGGCGACTTCCAAGCACGAAGGCCTGCTGGGCAACGTCCCGCTCTCCGACTGGATCAGCATGTCGATCCAGCGCGCGATCGACAACGTGCAGAGCCGCACGCAGGACGGCCTCGCGTTCCTCGCGACCGTGGGCTCGACGGCGCCGTTCGTCGGCCTGTTCGGCACCGTCTGGGGCATCTACCACGCGCTGACGGCCATCGGCATCGCCGGCCAGGCGTCGATCGACAAGGTCGCGGGCCCGGTGGGCGAGGCGCTGATCATGACGGCCATCGGCCTCGCGGTCGCGGTGCCGGCGGTGCTCGGGTACAACTGGCTCATCCGCCGCAACAAGGCGGCGATGGACCTGGTGCGCGGCTTCGGCGCCGACGTGCACGCCGTGCTGCTGTCCACGTCGAAGTCGCCGGCCAAGGCCTGACGCCATGGCGATGAACGTCGGCTCGGCCAGCGAGGAGGACGAGGTCGTCTCGGCCATCAACACCACGCCGCTGGTCGACATCATGCTGGTGCTGCTGATCATCTTCCTGATCACGGTGCCGGTCGTCACGACTTCGATCCCCGTGGAGCTGCCGAAGGAGCGCAACGAGATCCGCGAGACGAAGCCCGAGAACATCGTGCTGTCGGTCGACCAGAAGGGCGCCATCTACTGGAACGAGCTGCGGATCGCGTCGACGGCGGCGCTGATCGACCGCCTGAAGAAGATCGCGGTGCTCGACCCGCAGCCCGAGGTGCAGATCCGCGGCGACGGCCGCGCCGACTACGACGCCGTCGGCCGGATCATCTACGCGTGCCAGCGCGCAGGCATCGCCAAGGTCGGCTTCATCACCGAACCCCCGGTGCGCGGCGGCTGACGCCGCGCCCGGGCACGAAGGACCAGGACCATGGCAATGAACGTCGGCACGGGCGGGAGCTCGGGCAACCAGGACGTGATCCTCGACATCAACACCACGCCGCTCATCGACGTGATGCTGGTGCTGCTGGTGATGCTGATCATCACGATCCCGATCCAGCTGCATTCGGTCAACCTCAACATGCCCACCGGCAACCCGCCGCCGCCGCTGGTCAAGCCGGAAGTCGTCAAGATCGACATCGACCCGTCGAGCGTCGTGTACTGGAACGGCGAGGCGGTGGCCGACCGCGCGATGCTCGAGGAAAAGCTGGCCGGCGCCGCAGCGCAGGCGGTGCAGCCGGAGTTGCACCTGCGGCCGGACAAGCGCGCGAATTACGCGGTCGTCGCCGGCGTCATGGTGTCGGCGCAGCGGCTCGGCCTGACCAAGATCGGCATCGTGGGCAGCGAGCAGTTCATCAACGATTAGTCGGCGGCGGGCGCCACGAGCGTCCGCCGGCATCCGGAGTCCACACGACATGGATTACGCACGACAGCAGAGGGACCCGACCCGGCACATGATCGGGATCACCTTCGTCGTCCTGGTGCACGCGCTCGTCATCTGGGCGCTGGTCTCCGGGCTCGGCAAGAGCGTGATCCAGATCATCAAGAAGCCGCTGAACGCGACGATCATCGAGGAGGTGAAGCTGCCGCCGCCGCCGCCGCCGCCTCCGCCTCCGAAGCGGGTCGTCGAGCAGCCGAAGGTCCAGCAGCCGCTCGACACCTACGTGCCGCCGCCGGACATCCCGGTGACGGCGGCGCCGACGGCACCGGTGATCTCGTCCGTGACGGCCGAGCCGCCGAAGGAAGCGCACGTGATCGCGCCGCCGCCGCCGGTGGCCGCGCCGCCGGCGCCGCCGAAGCCCGCGATCCGCCGCGGCATCGTGCGCCTGTCCGGCGAGGACCCGCAGTATCCGCGCGAAGCGATCCGCGCCGGCGTGGCGAAGGGCCGCGTGGTCGCGCGCCTGCAGATCGACGAGAAGGGCAACGTGACCGACGTCAACATCACGGTGTCCGACCCGCCGCGCGTGTTCGACAAGGTCGTCCGCGCCGCACTCGAGGGCTGGAAGTTCAAGGCCGAGGGCGAGCGCTACGTCGGCGAGGTCGAGATCAATTTCACGCTCAAGGACGAGTGACCGGGACGCCCGCCGCCCCGCGCTGCGCGAGCGGGTCCCCGTGAGATCGGCGCGCGGGACGCGCTCCGGCCGCGTGGCCGTCGCGCCGGCGTCACCCGGACCGAGTTCCCCGTGAGCGGAGCCGGCGAAGCCTGGACGCGCGTGAGCGCGCTGCACCGTGAAGGCCGGATCGCCGACGCGATCGCGGGGTACGACGAGATCCTGCGCGCGAACCCGCGGCACGCGGCCGCGCTGCACTACTCCGGCGTCGCGCACTACCAGCTGGGGCAGCTCCGGCCCGCGTTCGAGCGGCTGCGCGCCGCCGTGGCCATCGACGCCGCCGACGCCGACGCGTGGTCGAACCTGGGGCTCGTGCTGCAGGCGATCGGCCACTGGCGGGCGGCGCTCGAAGTGTTCGAGAAGGCGGTCGCGCTCGCGCCCGACGCGCCGGAGTTGCTTGCCAACCTCGCCAGCGGGCAGTCGGCGGCGGGCCGGCACGCCGACGCGGAAGCGACGGCGCGGAAACTGATCGCGCGGGATCCCACGTTCGCAAAGGCGTGGCTCATCCTGTCGCTCGCGCTGCAGACGCAGGGGCGGATGCTGGAGGCGCTGGAGGCGGTGACGCGGGCAGCGGGCCTCGCGCCGGACCAGGAGTCCCATGCCGGCGTGAAGGCCCAGATCGAACTCGGCATCGGTGCCGTCGACCGTGCGCGACAGACGCTGGAGACGGCGCTGGCGCGGCGCCCGATGTCGGCGCCGCTGCGTTTCGAGCTGGCGTCGCTGCTCGAATTCCGCGTCGGCGACTATGCGGCCGCCGCTGCCGCCTACGAGCACGTGCTGCGCGTCGACCCCGCGCACGGGCCGGCGCTGTCGCAGTTGACGTTCCTGCGCGGCCGGATGGCCGACTGGCGTGACCGCGACGCGCTGGTGCAGCGCTACCGCGCGGCGGTGGCGGCCGACGTGTCGACGCTGTCGCCGTTCGCGTTTCTCGCGCTGCCGTCGACGCGCGCCGAGCAGCGCCGCGCCGCGCGGACGTGGACCGCGCCGCTCGCGGAGGTCGAGCGGCTGCCGCAGCGCCCGCTGTCGTCGGGACGGCTGCGGATCGGCTACCTGTCGGCCGACTTCCACACGCACGCCACGGCGTTCCTCGCGGCGGGGCTCTTCGAGGGGCACGACCGCGCGCGCTTCGAGGTGTTCGGCTACTCGACCGGGCCGGACGACCGCTCGCCGCTGCGGGCGCGGATCGCGCGCGCGTTCGACCGCTTCACCGACGTGCGCGGCCGCCATCCTTACGCAGTCGCCGAGACGATCCACGCAGACCGCATCGACATCCTCGTCGACCTGAAGGGGCACACGCTCGACGCGACGCCCATCGTGCTCGCGCGGCGGCCGGCGCCGATCCAGGTGCACTACCTGGGCTACCCGGGGACGATCGAGGGGGGGCTCGTCGACTGGCTGGTCGGCGATCCCGTCGTCACCCCCGACGCGCACCTTGCCGACTACGGCGAGGCCGTGGCGGTGCTGCCCGACAGCTACCAGATCAACGACCGCGCGCGGCCGATCGCGGCGACGCCGCCACGCGCGGAGCTCGGGCTGCCGCCCGCGGGGATGGTGTTCGCGAGCTTCAACCAGACGTACAAGATCAACCCCGACGTTTTCGACGCGTGGATGACGGTCCTCGCCCGCGTCCCGGGGTCGGTGCTGTGGCTGCTCGCCAAGGCCGACGGCGAGCCGGCGACGGCGAACCTGCGCCGCGAAGCGGAGGCGCGCGGCGTCGACGGCGCGCGCATCGTGTTCGCGCGCCACCGACCGAATCCCGAGTACCTCGCGCTGTACGGGCACGCCGACCTCTTCCTGGACACGTGGCCGTACAACGCGCACACGACGGCGAGCGACGCACTGTGGGCGGGCTGCCCCGTGCTGACGAAGGAGGGCGACACGTTCGCCGCGCGAGTCGCCGCGAGCCTGCTGGCGGCGGTGGGCTTGCCCGAGCTGGTCGCGCCGTCGCGCGACGCGTACGTCGAGCGGGCGGTCGCGCTCGCCGGCGACCCCGCCGCGCTCGCGCGACTGAAGGCGCACCTGGCCGGGCCGGGGCGTGCGAGCGCCCTCTTCGACACGGCGCGGACGACGCGCGCGCTGGAGTCGGCCTACGTCGAGATGGCGGAGCAGCACCGCCGCGGCGTGCGACGGACGTTTCGCGCCGAGGGATGAGCCGGCACGGCGTGCCGGGCGCCCGAGTACCTGGCTTCCGTTGGGCGGCGATGCCGCCGTTCGCTGCGCCGGCGCTCGCTAGAACGTCTGCAAAAGGCGTTCGTGCGGGCGGAGAATGAAGTGACATCGGCGCCGCGCCCTTTGCAGCCGGAACGGCAGAGGCGTAGTCAGGCGGCCGCCTTGGGGCGGCCCGGCGGCGGCCGCGTAGAACGGCGACGAAAGAACGGGCGTTGTGCGGTCTGACGGCGCCCAGTCACGCGACGTCGCCGCTTGTGCAGAGTTTCCCTAGCGGTCGGACCCCAGGAGCGTCCACGCCGTGGCGGCCGCGGTGAGGCCGAACATCGCCGCGGCGGCGCCGATCATGCCGGTCAGCGAGACCGGGTGCGCAGCGAGCAGCCGGTAGGCCTCGCGCGCGACGTCGACGACGACGCCCGGCATGGCGACCGCGATGCCCGCGGCGGCCACGCCCCACAATGCGACGACGGCCGGGCGCCGCCACGCGGGCGGCGCGACGGGTGCGGGCAGCGCGGCCATCACGTGCGCCGTGAACCCGTCGTCCGGCACGTAGGCGTCGCGCTGCGCGGCGCCGTCGGCGACGAGCAGGCGTTCGAGCCAATCGTCGGCGGCTGCGCCGGTGCGGTCGGTGGGGCGTGCGTCGCTCATCGGATCGCCGTCAGTCTCCGTAGGCGGCGAGCGCCGCCTTCAGCTTCTGCTTGCCGCGCAGCACGTGCGTCTTGACGGTGCCCACCGGGCAACCCAGCACGTAGGCGGCTTCCTCGTGCGTGAGGTCGTTATGGTAGCACTGGACGATCGCGGCCCGCTCGGCGTCGGACAGCACGGCCATCGCCCGCTCGAGGTCGAGTTTCACCGCCGCGCTCCGCGCGTGGTCGGCGTGCACTTCGTCGATGTGCGGCATCGCGTCCCCGTCCTCGTCAGCCAGCGCGTCGACACGGTCGCCCAGGAGCTCCTCCTTGCGCTTGCGCGCGTCGGCGAGCCAGCAGTTCGTGGCGATCCGGTAGAGCCACGTCGAGAAGCGCGCCTCCTGCCGGAACGACTTCAGGTTCCGCCACGCGAGCACGAACGTGTCCTGCGCGAGGTCGTCGGCAAGCGCGTGGTTGCCGGCCGTCAGCTTGCGCAGGCACGCGCGCACCGTCGACTGGTGCCGGCGCACCAGCTCGGCGAACGCGTGGCGGTCGTCCGTGACGAGCGCGCGTGCGATCAGCTGCGCGTCGGATACGGGCGGCCCGGCCATCGGCGGCGCTCACGCCGTCGCAGTTCGCATGCGCGGGCCGACGGCGGCGGGCGGTCGTGCGCATGGCGTCGTCTCCGGGACTCCGGCGGTCAATTTTGGCCGTCTCCCGGCCCGGGCATCGGCACCGGGGCCGCGGCAGGCACGACGGTCGTCTGCCTGTCCTCGAAGTACCAGAGCGCGCAGTAGCCGATGCCGACCGTCGCGAGGCCGACGGCGCCCATCAGCACGCCCTTGCGGAGGTCGGACCAGGCGGCAGCGCGGCGCAGCACGCGCGCCTGCTCGGCGAGCGGCACCGCCGCGACGCCGAGCGCGGCGTCCGCGCGCCCGGTCCCGACCGCCTGCAGGGCCTCCGCCGGCGGCAGGATGCCGCGCTCGGCCAGCCTCACCATCGTCTCGTTCTGCAGGCGCGTCTTGCGCAGCTTGTACCAGATCACCAGCGCGATGAGCAGGATGGGCGTCAGGAACACCACGAAGACGACGCCGATCACCATCGTCGCTAGCCACGGATCGCGGTCGAGGAACTGGTCGAACGAGTCGTACTCGCGGTCGGTCCCGGAGATGCCGAGGGTGATGCCCTTGTGGCGGTTCGCCACGGCGCCGTCGGCGCCCGGTTCGGCCTCGGCTGCGTTGCGGCGCGCCTCGCGGGCGGCGGCCTTGGCCGCTGCGGCGGCCTCGCGGGCGGCGTCGGTGGCCTCGCGCGCGGCGTCGCGCGCGGCATCGGCGGCGGCCTTGGCGTCGACCTGGGCGAGCAGCAGCGGCGGGGCGAATGACTCGGCCGCACGCACCGGCGGGGCTTGCGGCAGCAACGCGAGCAGCGTCGCCGCCAGAAGGGCGCCCCCCAGCACGAGGCGGCGTACGTACGGCGGCAGTCGGCGGTCCATGAGCACTCCCGAATCGGCGGTAATCGTCGATTGGATGCGCCAACCGCCGACCCCGGATTCATCCGGCGCGAAAACAGGGGCAAGCGGCCGGTCTTTCCCGGGACGGGCGGTGCGATACCCCATGCTATCATCGGCGCCGCGAAATCATCGTGACGCCGGGGCGAACCGCACGAATGTTGCCTGAATACGCAACGAATCGGCAGGCGACGCCTGCCGCCGCCGCCTTGGCGAGAAAATCCGGCGCCGCAGGCCCGCCGCGGCCGATCCGCATGTTGCATCGCAAGATGGCGTGCGTCGTCCGCCGCGTGGCCAGCCTCGTCGTCGCGCTGGTCGTGGCCTTCCCCGCCGCGGCCGCCGACGAGACGGTCACCCTCAACTTCGTCAACGCCGACATCGACGCCGTCGTGAAGGCGGTGAGCGAGATCACCGGCCGCAACTTCGTCGTCGACCCGAAGATCAAGGGCACCGTCAACATCATCTCGGCGCGGCCGGTGCCGAAGAGCCTCGTGTACCCGACGCTGCTCTCGGCGCTGCGGCTGCAGGGCGTGGTCGCCGTCGAGGGCAACGGCGTGACCAAGCTGGTGCTGGAGACCGACGCCAAGATGCACGGGTCGGCGGTCGGCGCGGGTGCGGTGGGCGCCGGCGGCGACCGGCTGCAGACGCAGGTCGTTCCGCTGCGTTTCGAATCCGCCCAGCAGCTCGTCAACGTGCTGCGGCCGCTGATCACGCCGAACAACACGATCGCCGCGTTTCCGGCGGCCAACGCGCTCATCATCACCGATTACGCGGAGAACCTGCGCCGGATCGAGAAGATCATCGCGTCGCTCGACCTCGCCCCCGCGGGCGAGCCGATGATCGTCACGCTCAGGTACGCCTCGGCGCTCGACCTCGTGCCTCTCGTCAACCGGCTGCTCGGCGCCGAGACCGCCGCGCAGGGAGCGGCCGGGCCGACGCGCAGCAACGCGTGACGCTGGTCGCCGACCCGCGCTCGAACAGCGTGATGCTGCGTTCCGACAACGCCCCGCGCGCGGCGCGCTGTGAAGGCGCTGATCGAGCAGCTCGACACGCCGGGCCGGCCCGGCGGGAACATGTTCATCGTGTATCTCAAGAACGCCGAGGCTGCGCGGGTCGCGCAGACGCTGCGCTCGCTCCTGCATGGGCAGCGGCGATGCGCCGGCGGCGGCGGCGAGGCCGTCGGCGATCGGCAACCAGCTCGGCACGGCGACGCCCGCGGCGGCGCCGCAGCCAACCGCGGCGACCACCAACCCGTTCGCCGGCGCTGCCGTCAGCGGCGGCAGCGCTGCCGGGGGGCTCTACGATCCAGGCCGACAACGCGAACAACGCGCTGATCATCATGGGCCCCGAGCCCCTGTACAACAACCTGCGCGCGATCATCGAGCGGCTCGACGTGCGGCGCGCGCAGGTGTTCGTCGAGGCGCTGATCGTCGAGGTCGCGGCCGACCGCATGGCCGGATTCGGCATCCAGTGGCAGATCCTGCAGGGGATCAACAAGAACAACGTCCAGGGCTTCGGCGGGACCAACTTCGGCGCCTCGGGCAACAACATCATCTCGGGCTCGCTCAACCTGGGCGCTTCGCTCGGGCGGAGACCTCAACGCCGGCATCCTCGAGGACCGTGACGATCGGCGATCGCGAACCTCGCGTTCCTCGCCCGCGCGCTGGAGCAGGAGGCCGGCGCCAACATCCTGTCGACGCCGACGCTGCTGACGCTCGACAACGAGGAGGCGCGCATCATCGTCGGCCAGAACGTGCCGTTCGTGACCGGCCAGTACGCGACGACCGGCTCGTCGTCGACCGTGCAGCCGTTCCAGACGATCGGCGCCGCGACATCGGCGTGATGCTGCGGGTGAAGCCGCAGATCGCCGAGGGCGGCACCGTGCGGCTCGTCATCTACCAGGAGTGTCGCGGATCGAGTCGTTCTCGACGACGACGGGCCTCGTGCTGTCGAAGCGCGCGCTGGAGTCGTCGGTGATCGACGACCAGAGCGTGGCGGTGCTGGGCGGCCTGATCCAGGACAGCTTCACCGACGGGTCCGACCGCGTGCCCCTCGTCGGCGACCTGCCGCTGATCGGCGCGTTCTTCCGCTACGACGCCCGCAAGCGGCAGAAGGTCAACCTGCTCGTGTTCCTCAAGCCCACGGTCGTGCGCTCCAGGCGCGCAGGGCCGCGCGATCCGCGTCGGGCGCTACGACTACATCATGGGCGAGCAGCTCAAGAACCGGCCCGAGTACCGCTACTTCTGGAACGACCAGACAGCGCCAGTGCTGCGCCACCAGGAGCGTGTCGCCGGGCACCGCCGCGGGCGAAGTCCAGAACCGCTTTACGACACGGCCCGGGGCGCCGCCGGCCATCCGCCGCTCGTCCCGCCGATCGGCACGCCGCCGCCGGCCCCGCCAGCCGCGGCGCCACCGGCACCGCCGCCCACATGGAGGCCCGCGCGGCGCAGGCGACGACAGCTGACCGCCCGCCCGGACTTCGCGCCGTCGGCCGCGGCCTTCGCGAGCACGGATCCCCTACGCGTTCGCAAGGCGCACGGCGTGCTCGCCGCCGGCACCGACGGCGACGCGCTCGTCGTCCTGCTGCGCCCGGACGCCACTCCCGAAGGCGTGGCCGAGCTGAAGCGGGTTCTGCAGCGGCCGCTCGTGACGCGCAGTGGAACCCGACGAGTTCGCCCGCGAGCTCGCGCGCGCCTACAACCAGGCTGCACCCGAGGCCGCGTCGCTTGCCGTGGACCTCGCGCGCGAGACCGACCTCGCGCGGCTGATGCAGGACCTGCCGGCCACCGAGGACCTGCTCGACAGCACGGCGCGCAGGCGCCGGTGATCCGGATGATCAACGCGCTGCTGCTGCGCTGAGCTGCGCGAGCGCGCGTCGGATCTCCCACTTCGAGCCGTACGAGGGCCGCGCGGTCGCACTTCCGCATCGACGGCGTGCTGCGCGACGCGATCGAGCCGCCGCGCGCTGCTGCACGCGGCGCTGGTGTCGCTCAAGATCATGGCGAGCCTCGACATCGCCGAGCGCCGGCTGCCGCAGGACGGGCGCATCACGCTGAAGCTCGGCGACCGGCAGGTCGACGTGCAGGCGGTGTCGACGCTGCCGACCGGCCCCGGCGAGCGCGTGGTGCTGCGGCTGCTCGACAAGGAGGCGGCTCGACCTCACCGCGCTCGGCATGGCCGAGGACACGCGCGCGGCGGTCGACCGGCTGATCCGCGAGCCGCACGGCATCGTGCTGGTGACGGGCCCGACCGGCTCGGGCAAGACGACGACGCTGTACGCGGCGCTGTCGCGGCTGCCGCGCGGCAGCGTCAACATGATGACCGTCGAGGACCCGATCGAGTACGCACTCGACGGCGTCGCGCGAAGACCCAGGTGAACCCGCGCATCGAGCTCGACTTCGCGCGCACGCTGCGCGCCATCCTGCGGCAGGACCCGGACGTGATCATGATCGGCGAGATCCGCGATACCTCGAGACCGCGCAGATCGCCGTCCAGGCGTCGCTGACCGGCCACCTGGTCCTCGCCACGCTGCACGAACGACGCCGCCAGCGCGATGAGCACCTGGCCGACATGAAGGTCGAGACGTACCTGCTGGCGTCGAGCCTGCTCAGGGTGCTCGCGCAGCGCCTGGTGCGCACGCTGTGCCCGGCGTGCCGGACGGCGCAGGCGCCGTCGGAGGAGGGCAAGCTCCTGGCCGAGCTCGGCCTGCCGGCCACGCAGCCGGTGTGGACCGCGGCAGGGTGCCCGGAGTGCAACCGTACCGGGTTCCGCGGCCGCACCGGCGTCTACGAGCTCATCGTCATCGACGACGTTGCGCCAGCACGTTCACGACGGCGCCGACGAGCTGGCGCTGCGCGGTGCCGCGGCGCGCGCCGGGATGCGCAGCCTGCGCGCCGACGGCGCACGCTGGATCGCCGAAGGCACGACGTCCCTCGCCGAGCTCGTGCGGGTGACGCCGGACGCATGAGCGCGGCGGGCGAGACCGCAGGTCGAGCCGAGGCCAGGGCGCGGCGCCACGCGATTGCGTCGAGGCCGACGACGAGACGTGCGCATCGTGGAAGAGCGCGGAGGCCGAGGCATGAGCGCGGCGGGCGAGACCGCGGGCAGGCCCGAAGGGCGCGGCGCCGCGCGATTGCGTCGAGGCCGACGACGAGACGTGCGCATCGTGGAAGAGCGCGCGGAGGCCGAGGCATGAGCGCGGCGGGCGAGACCGCAGGTCGAGCCGAGACGAGCACCACCTCCCCGACCCTTCTCCCGCGGGCCGGAGAAGGGAGCAGAGTGCGCTCCTCTCCACGAAGTGGCGAGGAGATGGAGGTGAGGTGGGCGCGGCGCCGCGCGATTGCGTCGAGGCCGACCACTTGGCGCGCGCACGGCGGGGTTGCTGCGGAGGCCGAGGCGTGAGCGTGCACGGCGCAGGCGGCGCGCCGCCTGCGTTCCGCTGGGAGGCCGTCGACGGGCAGGGCCGCCTTCGGCAGGGCGTGTCCGAGGCGGCGACGGCGCGCGCCGTCCGCGACCCGTTGCGCGCGCAGGGGCTGACACCGACGGCGGTGGACGCCGCGGCGGCCCGCGCGGACGTGTTCGCCGGCGTGCGCCTGCCGCCGGCGCTGCTGGCGCTCACGACGCGGCAGCTTGCGACGCTCGCGCTCGCCGGCATGCCGCTCGACCAGGCCCTCGCGGCGGTGGCCGAGCAGGCCGACGACGCGCGCGCGGCCAGGCTCGCGGCGAGCCTCAAGGCGCAGGTGTCGGCCGGCGAGTCGCTGCAGGCGGCGCTCGCGCGCTATCCGCGCGCGTTCACCCCGCTGTACCGCGGGCTCGTCGCGGCGGGCGCCGAGACAGGGCGCCTCGCCGAGGTGCTCGCGCGGCTCGCCGACTACCTGGAGGCGCGCGAGGCGCTGCGGCAGAAGGTCGTGCTGGCGCTGATCTACCCGGCGATCGTCACCGTGATCGCGTTCGCGGTGATCGCCGTGCTGCTCACCTACGTGGTGCCGCAGGTCGTGTCCGTCTACCAGCAGAGCCGGCAGGCGCTGCCGTGGCTGACGCAGGCGCTGATCGCGGCCAGCGCGTTCTTCCGCGCGACCGGCTGGCTGTGGCTGGCGGCGTTCGCAGGCGGTGCCGTCGCGTTCGCGCTCGCGTTGCGCCGCACCGCGTTCCGCGCACGCTGGCACGCGCTCGTGCTGCGGCTGCCGGTCGCCGGCCGGCTCGCGCGCAGCCTCGACACCGCGCGCTTCGCCTCGACGCTCGCGATCCTCGTCGGCTCGGGCGCGCCGCTGCTGCGCTCGCTCGACGCGGCCGCCGACGTCGTGCGCATGCTGCCGCTGCGCGCGGCGGCCAGGGCGGCGGCGGCGCTGGTGCGCGAGGGCGTGGCGCTCGCGCGCGCGCTGCGCGAGCAGCGCGTGTTCCCGCCGGTGCTCGTCCATCTCGTCGGCAGCGGCGAGCAGAGCGGGCGCCTCGCGCCGATGCTCGAGCGCGCTGCCGAGGAGCTCGAGCGCGACGCCGAGCGCCGCCTCGCGTGGCTCGCGGCACTGCTGCAGCCGGCGCTGATCGTCCTGATGGGCGCGATCGTGCTGGTGCTCGTGCTCGCGGTCATGCTGCCCATCGTTTCCATGAACCAGCTGATCAGGTGAGCCCGATGAACGTTGCGCGCCTCCTCGCCGTTGCCGCACTGTGCGGATTCCTGTCCACCGCCGCGCACGCGCAGGGCCTGCCGGCGAAGTTCGACCCGGGGCGCGACGCCGCGGCCGACGTCGCGACGGCCGTCGCGATGGCGAAGGCGCAGGGCAAGCGCGTGCTGGTCGACGTGGGCGGGCAGTGGTGCTCGTGGTGCCACATCCTCGACCGCTTCATCGCGGGCCACGCCGACGTGCGCGCGCTCGTCGACGCCAACTACGTCTGGCTCAAGGTCAACTGGTCGCCCGAGAACAAGAACGAGAAGCTGCTGTCGCGCTGGCCGGCGATCCGCGGCTACCCGCACCTGTTCGTGCTCGATGCGGAAGGCAAGCTGCTCCACTCGCAGGAGACCGACGTACTGGAGTCCGGCAAGGACTACGATCGCGCGAAGTTCATCGCCTTCCTGCGCGCATGGGCGCCGCCCCGCGGCGCCTGAAGCGCGCGGCACGCGGGCTCGCCGCGGCGCTCGCGGCGGGCCTCATCGTCGGCTGCGCGAGCGGCCCGGCCGCGGCGCCCGCCGCGCCGGCACCGGAGCCGCTGCCGTTCGTCGACGCGCACGTCCACCTGAACGACGTCGCGCTTCAGCTCGACCTGATGGCGGCCAACGGGATCCCGCAGGCCGTGGTGTTCTGGGGCCGCAACGGCGACAACGCGACGGTGCTCGCGGCGGCGCGCGCGCACCCGGACCGGTTCATCGCGTTCGCGTCGGTCTCGCCCGAGCGGCGCGAGTACCGCGGTGACTGGGCGCGCGAGGATCCGCGGATCGTCGCGCACCTCGACCTGCTGCTGCGCGGCGGCGGCTTCCGGGGGATCGGCGAGCTCTCGGTCGTGCACTTCCCGGCGCCGGGGTTCCCCGAGGCCGAATACCGGCTCGACGGCCCCGTGATGTCCGGGATCATGGCGCTCGCCCGCCGGCATCGCGTGCCGGTGCTCGTCCACTGCGAGCTCACGCGCCTCGCCGAGATGGAGTCGCTGCTCGCCGCGCACCGCGACGTGGCGGTCATCTGGGCGCACGGCGGCTACACGCCGTACTTCCTCGCGCGCCGGCTGGTCGAGCGGCACCCGAACCTCACCTACGAGCTGTCCGCCCGCACGTGGCGCCGTCATCCGCGCTCGCCGGACTACACGATCTTCATGACCGACGACACGCTATGGCCGGAGTGGCGGCAGCTGATCGAGGACCATCCGACCCGGTTCGTCGTCGGCACCGACGCCGCCAACCGCTCGCGCGAATCCGACCAGGCGCGCATCGACAGCGTGCGCGCGCTGCTCGCGCAGCTTTCTCCGTCGGCACGGCGCGCGGTCGCGTCGGACAACCTGCTGCGGCTGGTCGCCCGGGAACCAGAGGTCGGAGGACAGTGGCCGGAAGTGACGGCGACACCGGTGGCGGCGCATTGAGCGCCGTGCCCCGGTGAACCAGGGGGGTGCAACGGCGCGAGATGCGCGGCCATCGGGATCGCCTACGAATCCGTTCCCTGGCCCCCGGCCTCCGTGCTCCGGAGCGCCCACGCGACATGCTCGCGCACCAGCGGCGACGGGTCGTCGGCGCGCCGCGCGAGCGCCGCGCGCGCCGGCGCGGAGGGCGGGGCGTTGCCGAGCGCGACGGCGAGGTTGCGCGACCAGCGCTCGTAGCCGATCCGGCGGATCGCGCTGCCTTCCATGCGCACGGCGAACTCGGCCTCGGTCCAGGCGAAGAGCTCGGCGAGCGCCGCGCCGTCGAGCCCGTGGCGCACCGCGGCGAGGTCGGGCTCGCCGGTCGCCTGCGCAAAGCGGTTCCACGGGCATGCGAGCTGGCAGTCGTCGCAGCCGTAGATGCGGTTGCCGACGAGCGGCCGCAGCGGCTCGGGAATCGGGCCCGCGAGCTCGATCGTCAGGTACGAGATGCAGCGCCGCGCGTCGAGCTCGTACGGCGCGACGATGGCGCCGGTCGGACACGCGGCGATGCACGCCGTGCACGTCCCGCAGTGGTCGGCGACCGGAGGCGTGACGGGCAGCGGCAGGTCGGTGTAGATCTCGCCCAGGAAGAAGTACGAGCCGGCGTCGCGCGCGAGCAGCAGCGTGTGCTTGCCGCGCCAGCCGATCCCGGCCTTCGCGGCGAGCGCGACCTCGAGCACGGGCCCGCTGTCGGTGAACACGCGGTGGCCGAAAGCGCCGACTTCGGCGGCGATGCGGTTGACGAGCTTCTGCAGGCGCGCGCGCAGCACCTTGTGGTAGTCGCGGCCGAGCGCGTAGCGCGCGATGTACGCGCGCGCCGGATCGCGCAGCACGGCCTCTGCGCCGGCCGCGACGCCCGGCCAGTAGTCCATCCGCGCGCTGATCACCCGGACCGTGCCGGGGACGAGCTCGGCGGGCCGCGTGCGCGCGGTGCCGTGCTTCGCCATGTAGTGCATCTCGCCGTGGCGTCCGGCGGCGAGCCAGCGGTGAAGGTGCTCCTCGGCTTCGGTGAGCTCGGTATCGGCGATGCCGACCTCGCGGAAGCCGAGCGCGCGGCCCCAGCGCGCGATCGCCGCCGCGAGCGCGTGCCAGTCGGTCGGCGGCGGAGTGGGGGCGCTCATCGTGCGGTCCGGAATCCCGCGTGCATTATCCGGCCGATCGGGCGCCGCCACGGTTCCCGTGTCCGACGCAGGTATGCTCACGCCACGATGACCGCGTCTGCGCGCATGCACCTCGCCGACGCCGCCGCGACCGAGCGTGCCGGCGCGGCGATGGCGCGCGCGCTCGCCGGCGGCGTGGTGGTCGCGCTGCACGGCGACCTCGGCAGCGGCAAGACGACGCTCGTGCGGGGGGCGTTGCGGGCGCTGGGCTGGACGGGTCCGGTCAAAAGCCCTACGTACACACTGGTTGAATATTATCCATTTTCGAGTTTATACTTCTATCACTTTGATTTTTATCGGTTCGCCGATCCGGACGAATGGGAAACGGCGGGGCTCGCCGATTGTTTCCGCAGCGACAGCGTCTGCCTGGTCGAGTGGCCGGAGCGGGTCGGCGGCCTGCTGCCGCCCGCGGACCTCGACGTCACGCTGTCCCACGCGCCGGCGGATGCCGGCGGCCGCGAGTTGACGCTTGCGGCGTCCACGCCAGCGGGTGAACGATGCCGCGCCGCGATCGCCGCCGCCCTTTCGCCCCCGCTGCGCTGACGGACGTCAGCTGGCAGCGGCGCCGGCTGTGCCAGTGGCTCGTCGTGCCCGCGTCGCAGCTTCTCGTGCCGGCCGCGTGGGCGCAGGCCGGGCGCGGCGCGTCCGCGCGCGTGTGGCCGGCGCAGGAGTACACGCGCGTCATCGTCGAGTCGGACGCGCCGCTCGCGCACCAGCTCGTCACGCTGAAGAACCCCGATCGCCTGGCGCTCGACCTCGAGGGCGTCGACGCCACGGCCGAGCTCGCGCAGCTGCCGTCGCGCGTGCACCCGGCCGACCCGTACATCGCCGCGATCCGCCTCGGCCGCAAGGCGCCGAACGTGCTGCGGATCGTGCTCGACCTCAAGTCCGAGGTGAAGCCCGACGTCTTCGCGCTGAAGCCGGTCGCCGAGTACGGGCACCGGCTCGTGCTCGACCTGTATCCGCCGGTGCCGCTCGATCCGCTGATGGCGCTGCTCGAGAGCGAGCGCGCGCGCGCGGCCGCCGCGCCGGGACCGCCGCAGTCCGTCGCCCCGCGCGAACGCGCGCCGCAGGGGAGGGCGGACGGGAGCACGCGGCAGGTCACCGTCGCGATCGACCCGGGGCACGGCGGCGAGGATCCCGGCGCGATCGGGCGGCGCGGGACGTACGAGAAGACCGTCGTGCTGGCGATCGCGCGCAAGCTGAAGGCGCGCGTCGACGCCGAGCCCGGGATGCGCGCGATGCTGACGCGCGACGACGACTACTACGTGGCGCTCGGCCAGCGCGTGCAGAAGGCGCGCCGCGTCCAGGCGGACCTCTTCGTCTCGGTCCACGCCGACGCGTTCCGCGAGCCGACGGCGCGCGGCTCCTCGGTTTTCGCGCTGTCGGAGAGCGGCGCGACGAGCGCCGCCGCGCGCTGGCTCGCGCAGAAGGAGAACAGCGCCGACCTGATCGGCGGCGTCGACCTCGACCGCCGCGACCCGGTGCTCGCGCGGACGCTGCTCGACCTGTCGCAGACCGCGCAGATCAGCGACAGCCTGAAGGTCGGCCGCCACGTGCTCGACGGCATCGGCACGCACAACGCGCTCCACAAGCAAAGCGTCGAGCAGGCGGGCTTCGCCGTGCTGAAGGCGCCCGACATCCCGTCGATCCTCGTCGAGACGGCGTTCATCTCGAACCCGGACGAGGAGCTGAAGCTGCGCAGCGACCGGCACCAGCAGAAGTTCGCCGACTCGATCCACGCCGGCATCGTCCGCTACTTCGCGAGCAATCCGCGGCTCGCGCGCGCGTGACGCCCCCTCACCCCGACCCTCTCCCCCTGCGGGGGAGAGGGAGCGCTTCGGCATCACGCAGCGCCGACGCCGCCCAGGAAACCGAGGAAACCGAGCCTGGCTCGGTTTATCCAGGCGGGAAGAGCGCCGATGCCGCTCAGGAAACCGAGCCTGGCTCGGTTTATACCCCTGCGGGGGAGAGGGAGCGCTTCGGCACCACGCAGCGCCGGCGCCATTGCCTCCCTCCGCAAGCGGGAAGAGGGCCGACGCCGCTCCCGCTCTGCGCCAGTGGAAAGAGCGCCGACGCCGCTCCCTCTCTCCGGCAGTGGAAGGAGCGCCGACGCCGCTCCCTCTCCCCGCTTGCGGGGAGAGGGTTGGGGTTAGGGGCCGGCGCGACCGCTAGAATCCCGCCATGGCCCGCTTCTTCGTCGTCTTCCTGCTGCTGCTCTCCGTGCTGTTCGGGCTCGAGCTGACGCCGTGGGCGCAGAAGTGGGCGGTCGTCCCGTGGACCAACGCGCTCGCGTCGATCTCGACGGCGATCGTCACGCTGTTCGACCCGGGCGTCGTGGCCTCGGGCAAGGTGATCCGCAGCGTGGACAACGGCTTCGCCGTGTCGATCGAGGCGGGCTGCAACGGCGTCGAGGCGACGATCGTCCTCCTCGCCGCGATCCTCGCCTATCCGGCGCCGTGGCGACACAAGGCGATCGGCCTCGTGCTCGGCATCGTCGCCGTGCAGCTGCTCAACGTCGTCCGCGTGATCAGCCTCTTCTACATCGGGCAGTGGAACCGCGACGCGTTCGAGTGGGCGCACCTGTACGTGTGGCAGGCGCTCATCATGCTCGACGTGCTGATCGTCTGGCTGATCTGGGTCCGGCGGGTGCCGCGCGAAGGGGGCGAGCCGCTGCCGCCGCCCGCGCTGGCGGCCGGCTGATTCGCGGACGTGGCGACCACGCTGCCGCGCTTCGTCCTGCGCGTGCTCGCCTGGCTGCCGGTGGCGTTCGCCGGCTGGTACGTGCTGGCGCCGGCAATCCTGTGGCCGGCGCAGCTCCTCGCGACCGCGGTGGCGCGCGGCGCGTTCGCCGATCTGGTGCGCGCCGTCGACGCCCACGGCGCGACGCTGACGTTCGTCACGACGCTGCGGCCGGGCAGCGCCGTCGCCGGCGGCGTGCTGACCGTCGACGTGAACCTGCTGCTGTATTCGTTCGGGCTGCCGCTGTTCGTAGCGCTGACGCTGGCGGCGCGCGAGGCGCGATGGTGGCGCGCGCTCGCCGCCGGCTACGCGGCGCAGCTGCCGTTCGTCGCGTGGGGGGCGGTCGCCGACTTCCTGAAGAACGTGGCGATCACCGCGCCGCCGCTCGTGGCGTCGCAAACGGGCTTCTCCGCGTCCGGCCGCGATATGATCGCGTTCGCCTATCAGTTCGGGTCGCTGATCCTGCCGGCAGTCGTGCCCGCAGTCGCGTGGGTGCTGACGCACCGAGCGTTCCTCGAGCGGATGCGCGCGACGCGCGGAGCGGCGTGAGCCCGACGGGCCGTACCCGGGGGGCGAACGCCGGAGCGCGAAGCGCGAAGCGCGCCGTCGGTCCGGGGACCGCGCCGCCGGCGCGGGGGCGGCTGCAGGTCATTGGGGAGAATCGCCGGTGCAACACGTAGTCGCTGCCGTCCTCGTCGCTGCCGCGTACTACGCGCTGGCCGCCATCTCCTACGCGGTCGCGTACGCACCGGGCGACGCCTGGACAGTCTGGCTCGCAAGCGGCGTCGTGGTCGGGTCGCTGCTTGCGGCGTCGCGCGCGCGCTGGCCGGGCGTGCTTGCCGGCGGATTCGCGGGCGCGGCCGCGTTCGCCCACTTTCTGGGCAGCCCGCCGCTCGACGCGCTGGGCTACGGTGCCATCGAGGTCACGGCGTCCGGTGCCGCGGCGCTCACGGTAGTGCGGCTCACGCCGCTGCCGCTCGCGTTCGACCGCCCGCGCGACCTCGCGGCGCTCGTGCTGGGCGGCGCCGTCGCGTCGGCGCTGACCGGTGGCGTGCTCGCAGCCGCCTGGCACTTCGCGTCCGGCGGCACGCAGACGGCCGCGACGTTTCAGGTGTGGGCCGAGTCCAACTTCCTCGGCATGCTGCTGGTCGCGCCGGTGGTCGTCTCGTGGGCCGGTTTCCGCGTGCGCCGCTCCGGCGGCATGACGATGCCGGTGTTCGCCGCCGGTGCGGTCGCCTGCGCGCTCTTCCTCGGCACGCTCTGGCTGCTGTTCGACGCGCCGCCGGGAACGCGGTTCGGCGACTCCGCCGGCGAGACGCTCACCTACGTGCCGATCCTGTTCATGGCACTGGTCGCGCTGCTGTGGGGCGCGCGCGGCGCCACGCTGGCGGCCTTCCTCGGCGCGCTGATTGCCGTGGTCAACACCGCGCAGCGGGAGGGCCCGTTCGTCGGCGCGGCGGGCTTCCTCGGCGACGACGAATTCGAGGTGCAGGCCTACGTGCTCGCGATCGCCCTGACCGGCCTGCTCATCGCCGTGCTGGCCGCGGCGCAGCGCGACGCGATGCGTGCGGCGCGCGAGTGGCAGACGCGCTTCGAGGCGGCGATCGGCGCGCACCGGCTGCTCGCCTACGAGTGGGACCCGGCGAGCGGGCGCATGCTGGTCACCGGCGACGCCGCGGCGCTGGTCGGCGTGCCCGCCGCGGCGATCGGCAGCCTGGCCGACTGGCTCGCCGTCGTGGCCGGCGACGACCGCGACCGCGTCGCGGCGCGCTTCGACGAGCGCGTGCGCGGGCGCGGCGACGCGGACGTGCTGACGTACCTGGTCGGCGGCGCTGCCGGCACGCCCGCGGCGGCGACCGACGAGGCGCGCGCGATCCGCGACCACGACGGCGCACTGCACCGCGTCGTCGGCATCGTGCGCGTCGCGAAGGCAACGGCCGGAGGAGATCCGGCTTGACCGGCTCAGCGATCGCCGAGCCTCCGGCGGCGCCGGCGCAGCCTGCGTCTGCGCCGGACGAGACGCCCGACGGCGTCTTCCTCATCCACGGGCTGGGCGGCACCCAGTACGACCTGGGGTCGATGCACAAGCGGTTGAAGAACGCGGGCTTCGTCACGCATTCGCTGACGCTGCCGGGCCACGGCACGCAGCCGGAGGACCTGGCGGGCGTGGCCGCCGAGGACTGGATCGAAGCGGTCGTCGCCAAGTACCGCGAGATCCGCGAAGCGCACCCGCGGCTGCACGTGATGGGCATGTGCATGGGCGCGCTGCTCGCCGCCGTGCTGGCCGAGCGCGAGCGGCACGCGAAGGGCAACCTCGTGCTGCTCGCCCCGCCCGTGTACATCGACGGCTGGGCCACCCCGTGGTACCGCGGCCTGCGGCCGCTGCTCTACGCGATTCCCGGCGTCGGGCGCACGATGAAGGTGGAGGAGGAGGATCCGTACGGCATCAAGAACGAGCAGCTGCGCGCGATCGTCAAGGCGAAGTTCGAGCGCGGCGAGAACTTCCACTACCGGTGGGTGCCGCTCGAGTGCATCCGCCAGGTCGACCGGCTGCGCGCGATCCTCGCGAAGTGCGCGCAGCGCATCGGCTGCCCGACGCTCGTCGTGCACGCGCGGCAGGACGAGCTGACCAGCCTGCGCTCGGCCAACTTCCTCGTCGAGGCCATCGGGGGCGGCCGCGCGCGGATGGTCGTGCTCGAGGACAGCTACCACATGGTCTGCGTCGACAACGACCGCGAGATCGTCGCGAAGAACGTGCTCGAGTTCTTCGGCGCGGCGCTCCCCGGTGCGACCAGCGCGCTCGCCAACGAGCCCAAGATGTCGCGCGAGGCGCTCGCGGCGGCGGTGGCGGCGACGCTCGCGAAGCTTTCGGCCGGGGACTTCGGCGGACTGCGCGACCTCGCGATCCCCGACGTCGCGTGGGTGCAGCCGGGCGCCAACCGGATGTCGGGCGCGCACGCGGGCAAGACGTTCGCCGCGTTCGCGAGCCGCATCACGCAGGGGCACGAGCCGCGCTTCACGGCTTTCGGGACGCCGGCGTTCAACCGCGGCATCGCGCTGGTGCCGGCCACGTTCGTCGCCGAGCGCGCCGACGCGCGGCTCGAATCGCAGGGGGCGCTGCTGCTCGCGTTCCACGGCGGCAAGCTGCTCGAGTCGCGCTGGTTCGCCGACGAGGTCGAGCGCGAGGACGCGTTCTTCGGCGCGCCCGAGCCGGACGTGGCGGGCGCCGTGTCGCTCGACGCGCAGTTCGACGCCGCCGCGGCGGCGTCGAAGACGCTGCGGCGCGCGCCCGACAACGACACGCTGCTCGCGCTGTACTCGCTCTACAAGCAGGCGAGCGTGGGCGACGTCGCGGGCGCGCGGCCCGGCACGCTCGACGTCGTCAACCGCGCCAAGTACGACGCGTGGTCGCAGCGCCGCGGCATGGCGCGCGAGGCCGCGATGACCGAATATGTCGCGCTGGTCGAAAAGCTGAAAGCGGCCGACGGCACCTGACCGCGCCCCTGGCTGCACGGTACGAAGCTTGCTTGCGGATCGCCCGTTGTCCACCGTCACTGCGAGGAATGCACCGCCCATGACCACTCCCGTTCCCGACCGCTTCGACGTGCGCGCCGTGAGTTGCGGCCGCGACCATACGCTGGCGCTGCTCGCCTCCGGCGCCGTGATCGGCTGGGGCGGCGACGGCAGCGGGCGCATCCCCTCCGACGCCCCGGAGTACTGCACGACGCCGGCGCCGACGCGCGCCGTCGAGGTGCTGCTGCGCGAGCCGCTGGCGGCCGTCGACGCCGGCAGCGGACTGAGTCTCGGGGTCACCACGAGGCACGAAGTGACGATGTGGGGCGCCCACGGCGCGGGCATCGACGGTCGCGCCGGCGCGGTCGCGCCGGCCATGCCGCTGCACGTCCCGGCGCTCTCGGGGGTGCGTAGCGTGGCGGCCGGCGAGTTCCAGTGCGCGGCCATCGATGCCGCCGGCGCGCTCTTCACGTGGGGTCTCGACCTCGACGGGGCGCTCGGCCGCGAGGCCGCGAGTTTCGAGTCGCCGCCCGGACGCGTCGGCGGCCTCCCCGGGTTGCGCGCCGTGGCGCTCGGCAGCGGCTACATGCTCGCGCTGACGCGCGACGGCGCCGTCTACGCATGGGGCGCCAACGCGGCGGGCCAGCTCGGGCTCGGCCACCTGCAGGCGGTGCCGGTGCCGGTGCCGCTGCGCGTGCCGCAGCGCGTGCAGGCGCTGGCGGCGGGGGCGAGCCACGCGCTGGCGGTGACGGCGAGCGGCGACGTGCTTGCGTGGGGCAGCAACAACCACGGCCAGCTCGGCGCGCCGGGGCCTGCGTACTCGGCGACGCCGGTGCGCGTGGCCATCCCCGAGCGTGCGCAGGCGGTCGCCGCCGGCACCTATTTTTCGCTGGCGCTCGGCAACAGCGGGCGCGTCTACGCGTGGGGCTGGAACCGGACCGGCCAGCTCGGGCAGGGCGACCGCGAGGACCGCCGGACGCCGACGCAGGTGCGCGGCCTCGCCGGCGTGCGCGCGATCGCGGCCGGGCAGGCGCACGGTGCCGCGCTGGCCGCCAACGGCCTCTACGCATGGGGCAGCAACGCGGCGGGCCAGTTGGGCGCCGCCGCCGCGGAACAGAACCTGCCGCTGCAACTCCTCGTCACCCGCCCACTGGAGCAACGTCGCGATGCGTGAGACCCTGCACGAAGAAACGAGCCGCCGCGAGTTCCTGAAGCTCGGCGTGTCCATCACCGCGGGTGTGGTCGTGCCGCCGGTCCTGACCGCGTGTGGCGGAGGCGGCGGCGATGCGGCCGGGCCGAAGGAGACGTTCGCCGAGCCGCTCAACATCCAGTCGGTGAACGGCGTGCTGGACGTCACGCTGGTGCTGGCGTACCTGACGACGTCGCTGTTCAACCCGGCGACCGGGAAGAACCAGACGGTGACGCTGCGCAACATGTTCGGCTCGATCCCGGCGCCGACGCTGCGCGTGCGGGTCGGCGACCTGCTGCGCATCAAGGTGTTCAACAACCTGCCGCCCAATCCGCCGGATCCGAATCCGACGAAGCACCTGCGCTACCACAACAGCACGAACCTGCACACGCACGGGCTGCACGTGTACCCGGACATCTACCCGGAGCCGTTCACGCCGCCGGGGCAGAACCAGAACCTCGGCACGCCGCCTCTCGTCTACGGCGACTTCGTCGTCGACGACCCCGAGTACGGCATCCAGCCGGGGCAGACGCGCCAGTACGAGTACAGGATCCGCGCCGACCATCCGGCAGGCACCTACTGGTACCACCCGCACCTGCACGGCTCGTCGGCGATGCAGGTAGGCAGCGGCATGGCCGGCGCGCTGATCATCGAGGGTCCGATCGACGACGTGCCGGAGATCGCCGCGGCGCAGGAGCGCGTCTTCGTGTTCCAGTCGCCGCTGTACGACGAGAGTGGCCGGCTCGAGAGCTTCGCGCAGGTCGGCAACTACACGACCAACGAGCCGCCGTTCCTCGTCAACGCCGTGCGCCAGCCGGTCATCCTGATGAAGAGCGGCGAGGTGCAGAACTGGCGCTTCGTGAACGCCGGCACGTTCAACATGCTGAACCTCTCCCTCGACCGGCACACGCTCTACCAGTACAGCCACGACGGCAACCCGCGCCGCACGCTGCGGCCGGTCGGACCGCTGCCCGACTCCGCGTTCGTGCCGCCGGCAACGCCGCCGGCCACGTATCCGGAAGGGGTCGTGCTGGCCGTGGGCGGCCGCACCAACGTGCTGGTGAAGGCCGGCGCGCCCGGCACGTACCAGCTGCGGACGTTCCCGATCGAGATCGGCCGCAATCCCGCCGGCGTGATCGCGGGCGACGTCGTGGCCACCGTCGTCGTCCGCGACGATCCGTACCCGATGAACCTGCCGCCGGAGCCGCTGCCGGTCACGCCCTTCCTGACGCCGATCACCGACGAGGAACTCGCGGCGGCCGGTGGCCTGAAGCGCACGATCGTGATGCGGGTGATCCCGTCGAAGCAGCCGAACCCGCCGCTGATCGATCCGCCGCCGGGCGAGTGGCCGGACTGGATCCTGCAGGAAAACTACCCGCCGGGCGCCAACCCGCCCACGCCGTCGCAGATCAACGACAAGGTGTATGCGCTGGGCTCGGCAGGCAACGCGCCGTCGCAGAACCCGGGCATGCCCACGACCTACATTCCGTTCCAGTCGTCGAAGGCGATCACGCAGATGGTCGCGCTGAACGCGGTGGAGGAGTGGACGATCGTCAACTACAACAACATCCGCCACCCGTTCCACATCCACGTCAACCCGATGTACGTCGTGGCGGTGAACGGCAAGCGCCTCGCCGAGCCGTACTGGGCCGACACGGTGCCGCTGCCGTACAACGACAACGCGCCGCCGCCCGGATCCAGCACGCCGGCCACCGTGACGTCGTTCACCTTCCGCATGCGCTTTCTCCACTACACCGGACGGTACGTCATGCACTGCCACATGCTCGTGCACGAGGACATGGGGATGATGCAGGGGGTGACCGTGGTCTGACGGCACCCGCCGGAGCGGACGGAGTCGAGCGGGCGGGCCTTCGGGCCCGCCCGTTCACTTTCCGGAAGGTGCGCGCGCAGGTGGCCCCTTGCGGGCCGCCTCGCGCTCGCGCAGCACCTTGCGCTGCACCTTGCCGGTGGTCGTCATCGGCAGCGCGTCGATGAACTCGATCTCCTTCGGGACCTCGTACGGCGCGAGGAACGTGCGCACGTGGCGCCGGATGTCGTCGGCGAGCTCCTCCGACGGCGCGTGCCCGGGTGCCAGCACGATGAACGCCTTGACGACGTTGCCGCGCGTCTCGTCGGGCGAGGGCACCACCGCCGCGTTGGCCACGGCCGCGTGCTTGACCAGGCAATTCTCGATCTCCGACGGGCCGATGCGGTAGCTCGCCACCTTGAACACGTCGTCGGCGCGGCCCTGGTACCACAGGTACCCGTCGGCGTCGCGCGTGGCGACGTCGCCGGTGCGGCACCAGTCGCCCGTGTACTTCTTCCGCGTGCCGTCGGGGTTGCGGAAGTACTCGAGGAAGAACACCGGGTCGGGCGTGCCGTCGGGCGCCACGCGGTGGACGGCGACCTCGCCCGGCTCTCCGTCAGCCACCTCGTTGCCGGCGTCGTCGATGACGGCGACGCGGTGGCCCGGGTAGGGCCGGCCCATCGAGCCGGGCCTGGCCGGCCAGAGGGCGTGCGAGTTGCCGACGATGTAGTTCATCTCGGTCTGGCCGAACATCTCGTTGACCGTGACGCCGAGCGCCTCCTGCGTCCACGCGAACACCGTGGTGCCGACGGCCTCGCCGGCGCTCATGATGCTGCGCAGGTTCACGTCGAAGCGCTCGCGCGGCCGCGGGTACGCCTTCATCATGAGCTTGAGCGCGGTCGGGAACAGGAACGTGTTGCGCACCTGGTATTTCTCGATCAGGCGGAACGCGCGCTCGGGGTCGAAGCGGCCGCGGTACCCGACGATCGGCTGGCCGAAGTACAGCGTGGGCAGCAGCGCGTCCATGAGCCCGCCGGTCCACGCCCAGTCGGCCGGCGACCAGAACAGGTCGCCGGGCACGGGGAAGCCGTCGTGCGAGTGGACGAAGCCGGACAGGTTGCCGACGAGGCACCGGTGCGGCATCAGCGCGCCTTTCGGCGGCCCGGTCGTGCCGCTCGTGTAGATGACGAGTGCCGGGTCGTCCGCGCGCGTGGCCACCGGGGCGAAGTGCTGCGACGCGGCGCCGACGAGCGCGTCGTAGTCGAGGAGGCCCTCGCCGGCTGCGCCGGCCACGCCGACCGCGTGCGCGAGCCGCGGCAGCGCGCCACGGATCGGCGCCAGGTTCCCGGCCGACTGCGGGTCGACCAGCGCGACGCGCGCCTCGGAGTCGGCGAGCCGGTATTCGAGCGCGTCCGGGCCGAACAGGAACGATAGCGGCACCGTCACCGCGCCCATCTGGTACGCGGCTACGTGCGCGACGACGGTCTCGCGCCGCTGCGGCAGGATCAGCGCGACCTTGTCGCCGCGGCGCACGCCGAGCGCGGCCAGCGCGTTGGACAGCCGGTTAGCCTCGCGCTGCAGGTCCCAGAACGTGTGCGCGGTCGCGGCGCCCGACTCGTCTTCCCAGTAGAGCGCAAAGCGCGCCCGGTCGGCGGCCCAGCGGCCGCAGCAGGCGTGCGCGATGTTGAAGTCGGCCGGCACCTCCCAGCGCCAGCCGGCGTGGATCTCCGCGTAGCGGTCGGCCGTCATGGTCTCGCCAATCCGATCAAGTGCCGCCTCCGCGGGAGGCGGCGCGCAGCGTCGTACGGGGGGATGATACTAGCGCCGCCGGGCCGCCCCAAGGCGCGTGCCCCCCGGGGGGAGCGGCGCGTAGCGCCGTTCGGGGGGACCATACTAGCGCCGCCGGGCCGTCCCAAGGCGCGTGCCCCCCGGGGGGAGCGGCGCGCAGCGCCGTTCGGGGGGA
>JBGAMF010000041.1:0-32432 GCA_044223185.1 Casimicrobiaceae bacterium
TGTTCTCTGGGTCTGCCTTCGTGAGCTCGTGGACGTGGCTCGCGAGCGCGCCGCGGCGATCGCCGGCGAAAAAACCGAGCCAGGCTCGGTTTTAGGGTCAGTGCGGCGTGGCCGCCGTCGCCGGCGACCGATGGGGATGGGCGCGGCTTTCGCGGCGGCTCTAGCCGTCGGCGGCGAGCTGCCGCTCGAGCTCGTGCAGCGTCCGGTAGCACGGCAGCACCTGCGCCACGCTCGCGTTCGGCTCGCGGCCCTCGCGGATCGCGGCGACGAACTCGCGGTCCTGCAGCTCGATGCCGTTCATCGACACGGCGACCTGCGTCACGTCGATCTTCTCGTCCTTGCCGGTGTAGAGGTCGTCGTAGCGCGCGAGGTAGGTGCCGGTGTCGCCGATGTAGCGGAAGTAGGTCCCGAGCGGCCCGTCGTTGTTGAACGAGAGCGACAGCGTGCAGATCGCGCCGGTGACGCTCTTCAGCTGGATGCTCATGTCCATCGCGATGCCGAGCGCCGGGTGCGGCGGCCCCTGCATCGCGTAGGCCCGCACGACGGGGCCGGCCTGCCACGCGAAGAGGTCGACCGTGTGCGCGGCGTGGTGCCACAGCAGGTGGTCGGTCCAGCTGCGCGGCTGGCCCAGCGCATTCGTGTTCGTGCGCCGGAAGAAGTACGTCTGCACGTCCATCTGCTGGACGTGGAACTGCCCGGCGGCGATCTTCCGGTGCACCCACTGGTGGCTGGGATTGAAGCGGCGCGTGTGGCCGACCATCGCGACCAGGCCCGTCTTCCGCTGCAGCGCGGCGACCTCCTCCGCGCCCGCGAGCGTGTCGGCGAGCGGGATCTCGATCTGCACGTGCTTGCCGGCCGCGAGGCACGCCACGCCCTGCTCCGCGTGCATCTGCGTGGGCGTGCACAGGATGACCGCGTCGACCTCGGCGAGGGCCAGGCTGTCGGCCAGGTCGGTCGTCACGTGCGCGATGCCGTACTTGCGCGCGACCTCGCGGGTCTTGTCGAGTTCGCGGCCGACCAGCGACACGACCTCCACGCCGTCGATGTTCGCGAGGCCGTCCAGGTGCTTGACGCCGAACGCGCCGGCGCCGGCCAGTGCGATCTTCACGGTCTTGCTCATCGGACGTTCTCCAGGATCAGGTGCCCGACCGCCGTGTTCGACGCGGGGACGTGGAAGAAGCGGCGGACCACGCGCGGCGGCGGGCCGCCGGCGACGTCGTCCATCGCGCCGCGGGCGATCAGCCACATGACGAGCTCGATGCCTTCGGAGCCGGCCTCGCGCACGTACTCGATGTGCGGCACCTGCGCGAGCCCCGCGGGATCGGCGATCAGCCGGTCGAGGAACGCGTTGTCCCACTGCGCGTTGATGAGGCCGGCGCGCGGACCCTGCAGCTGGTGGCTCATGCCGCCGGTGCCCCAGACCTGCACGTTCAGCGGCTCGTCGTACGACGCGACGGCCTTGCGGAGCGCCTGGCCGAGGCTGAAGCAGCGGCGCCCGGACGGCACCGGGTACTGGACGACGTTCACGGCGAACGGAATCACCGGGCACGGCCACGCGGCGGGCTGCCCGCACATCAGCGACAGCGGCACCGTGAGGCCGTGGTCGACGTCCATCCGGTTGACGATGGTGAGGTCGAAGTCGTCCTGGATCACCGACTGCGCGATATGCGCGGCGAGCTCCGGGTGGCCGATCACCGTCGGCACGGGGCGCGGACCCCAGCCCTCGTCGGCCGGCTGGAACGCTCCCGCGGTGCCGATCGCGAACGTCGGGATGATGTCGAGGCTGAACGCCGTCGCGTGATCGTTGTAGACGAGGAAGATCACGTCGGGGCGGTGCTCGGCCAGCCAGCGCTTCGAGAACTCGTAGCCCTCGAACAGCGGCGCCCAATAGGGCTCGGCGGTCCTGCCCAGGTCGATCGCCGCGCCGATCGCCGGCACGTGCGACGTGTAGACCGACGCGGTGATGCGGGCCACGCTAGGGCTCCCCGGGCGCGGCGCGGCCGGCGGCGCCCTGCGGCTGCCGCTGCGGTTGCGCGTCGCCGTCCTCGCCCAGCCGGCGGTTGCCCTCGACCGAGCGGCCGCCGCGAACCATCATGTCGCGGTACTCGGCCTCGGTCATGCCGGTCATGCTGCCCGCCATCTGCTGGAAGCTCCTGCCGTCGGTGGCGCCGATCTTGGCGAGGAAGTAGATGTTGCCGCCGAGCGCGATGCAGCGGTTGAGGTCGCGCGCCAGCACCGCAAGCTTCTGGTCCTCGGTGAGCGGCCACTCGTCGAGGTACGCGCGCTCGTCCGCCTTGAAGCGCTCGCGGTTCGCGGCCTTCATCAGCGACATGCAGAACTGGTTGAGGTGATACCCCTTGCGCGACTGCTCGGCGTCGAAGATCGTCGTGCCGGGGATGTCGAGGTAGGGCTTTTCCAGGGCCACGTCAGCACTCCTCGGGCCAATAGAGGCGCATCGGATTGGCCACGAGCAGCTTGCGCTGCAGCTCGGGCGTGGCCGCCACGTGCGGGATGAAGTCGACCAGCAGGCCGTCGTCGGGCATGTGGTCCTTGAGGTTCGGGTGCGGCCAGTCGGTGCCCCACAGCACGCGATCGGGGAACGCCTCGACGATGCGCCGCGCGAACGGCACGACGTCGCGGTAGGCGCTACGTTCCCCGTCGAGCGCGCGCGGGCCGGCGACCGACAGCCGCTCCGGGCAGCTCACCTTGCTCCACACGTTCGGGTGGTCGCGCATGAACCGCACGAAGAACTCGAACTCGGGGCCATCCACCGGCTTGCCGACGTCGGGGCGGCCCATGTGGTCGACGACGACGGTGGTCGGCAGCGCGGTGAAGAAGTCGGCGAGCTCCGGCAGGTCGACCGCCTCGAAGTAGACGACGACGTGCCAGCCGCGCCGCGCGATGCGGCCGGCGATCTCCATCAGCTCGTCCTTCGGCGTGAAGTCGACCAGCCGCCTGACGAAGTTGAAGCGCACGCCGCGCACGCCGGCGGCGTGCAGCGCGTCGAGCTCGGCGTCGGTGACGCTGCGGCGCACCGTGGCGACGCCGCGCGCCCGGCCCCCGGAGTTCGCGCAGGCATCCGCCATCGCCCGGTTGTCCGCGCCGTGGCAGGTCGCCTGCACGATCACGTTGCGTGCGAAGCCCAGCCGGTCGCGCAGCGCGAACAGCTGCTGCTTCGACGCGTCGCACGGCGTGTACTTGCGCTCGGGCGCGTAGGGGAACACCGCCCCTGGGCCGAACACGTGGCAGTGCGCGTCGACGCTGCCTTCCGGCACGCGGAACCGCGGCACCGACGGGCTCGGGTGCCAGTCGAGCCAGCCGGGGGTCTTGGCGAACTCCATCGAACCCGGACGCCTAGTCGACGTACTTCAGCCCGGCCTTCGCGAGCGGCTCGCGCATGCCGTACATGTCGAGCCCCAGCACGCCGGCGGCGAGCTTCGCGCGCTTCTCGCCCTCGTTCGCCTCGCGCGCAGCCGCGGCGTCCGCCACCTGCTGCGCAACCGCCGCCGGCACGACGACGACGCCGTCGTCGTCGGCCACCACGACGTCGCCCGGGTTGACCGCGGCCCCCGCGCAGACGACCGGCACGTTGACCGAGCCGATCGTCGCCTTGATCGTGCCCTTGGCGCTGATCGCGCGGCTCCACACCGGGAACCCCATCGCCGTCAGGTCACGCACGTCGCGCACGCCGCCGTCGATGACGAGGCCCACGGCGCCGCGCGCCTTGAAGCTCGTCGCCAGCAGGTCGCCGAAGAAGCCGTCGGTGCAGTCGGCGGTCACCGCGGCGATCACGAAGTCGCCCGGCCGGATCTCCCCGGCGACGACGTGCATCATCCAGTTGTCGCCGGGGTGCATGAGCACGGTCACCGCCGTGCCGCAGGCGTGCGCGCCGGCGTAGATCGGCCGCATGTACGGTTTCATGAGCCCTACGCGGCCCTGCGCCTCGTGGACGGTCGCGGCGCCGAAGCGCGCGAGCCTGTCGACGGCCGCGCGGTCGGCGCAGACGATGTTGCGGCGGACGATGCCCAGCTCGTTGACGCTCATCTCACTTCCCCCTTGCCTTCAACGCGGCGTCGAGCCGCGGGAACACGCGGCGGGCGTTGCCTTCGTAGATCTTGTGCCGCTGCACCGGGTCGATCGCCGCCGCCTCGATGTAGCGCTTCGTGTCGTCGTAGAAGTGCCCGGTCTCGGGGTCGACGCCGCGCACCGCGCCGATCATCTCGCTCGCGAACAGGATGTTGTCGACCGGGATCACCTTCGTCAGCAGGTCGATGCCGGGCTGGTGGTAGACGCAGGTGTCGAAGAACACGTTGTGCAGCAGGTGCTCGGACAGCAGCGGCTTCTTCAGTTCCTGCGCGAGCCCGCGGAAGCGGCCCCAGTGGTACGGCACCGCGCCACCGCCGTGCGGGATGATGAAACGCAGCGTCGGGAAGTCGCGGAAGAGGTCGGACGTCAGGCACTGCATGAACGCCGTCGTGTCGGCGTTGAGGTAGTGCGCGCCCGTCGTGTGGAAGCACGGGTTGCAGCTGGTCGACACGTGGATCATCGCCGGGATGTCGTACTCGACCATCTTCTCGTAGATCGGGTACCAGTGGCGGTCGGACAGCGGCGGCGCCGTCCAGTGCCCGCCCGACGGGTCGGGGTTCAGGTTGATGCCGACGTTGCCGTACTGCTCGACGCACTTCACCAGTTCCGGGATGCAGGTCGCGGGATCGACCCCCGGCGACTGCGGCAGCATCGCGACCGGGACGAAGTGGTCGGGGAAGAGCCGCGACACGCGGTAGCACAGCTCGTTGCAGATCGCCGCCCACGTCGACGACACGCCGAAGTCGCCGATGTGGTGCGCCATGAAGCTCGCCCGCGGCGAGAACAGCGTCACGTCGCTGCCGCGCTCGCGCATCAGCCGCAGCTGGTTCGCCTCGATCGACTGCCGCAAGTCGTCGTCGGAGATCGCGAGCTCCGCGACCTTCGGCATCGCGGCCGCATCCTCGATGCCGGCGATCTGGCGGTTGCGCCACTCCTCCAGCGCCTTGGGCGCGGTCGTGTAGTGGCCGTGGCAGTCGATGATCATGCGCGGTTCCCGTGCGGAGGCGTGTCGTGCGAGGCGGCGGTCACTCGCCGAAGTCGAGCGGCAGGCCGACGTAGTTCTCGGCGATCGTGCGCCGCCCGGCCTCGGAGTGGACGAGGTAGTCGAGCTCGGCCTCCTGGAAGCGGCCGACGATCGCGCCGTCCTCGGGGAAGCGGTGCATCAGCATCGTGAACCACCACGAGAAGCGCTCGGCCTTCCAGATGCGGCGCAGGCACCGCGACGAGTAGTTGTCGATGCCGTTCTCGCTGCCGGTGCGGAAGTAGTCGATCAGCGCGCCCGACAGGTACTTGACGTCGGTGGCGGCGAGGTTCAGGCCCTTGGCGCCCGTCGGCGGCACGATGTGGCCGGCGTCGCCGGCCAGGAACATGCGGCCGAAGCGCAGCGGCTCGGTGATGAAGCTGCGCAGCGGCGCGATGCTCTTCTCGAGCGACGGCCCGGTGACGAGCTTCGCGCGGCCCTCGTCGTCGAGGCGCAGCTTCAGCTCCTGCCAGAACGCGGCGTCGGTCCACGCCTCGATCTTGTCGGACAGCGGCACCTGCAGGTAGTAGCGGCTGCGCGTCCGGCTGCGCTGCGAGCACAGCGCGAAGCCGCGCGGGCTGTTGACGTAGACGAGCTCGGGAGAGACCGGCGGCGTGTCGGACAGGAGGCCCAGCCAGCCGAACGGGTAGACCTTCTCGTACTCGGTGATCGCGCCGCGCGGCGCGCTCGCGCGGCACACGCCGTGGAACCCGTCGCAGCCGGCGATGAAGTCGCAGGCGATCTCGTGCGCCTTGCCGCCGTGCTCGTAGCGCACGCGCGGCGCGCGCGTGTCGAAGTCGTGCACGGAAACGTGCTGCGCCTCGTAGACCGTCGGCAGCCCGAGCGCCTTGCGCGCCTCCATGAGGTCGCGCGTCAGCTCGGTCTGGCCGTAGACCATGACGCTCTTGCCGCCGGTCAGCCCGTGCATGTCGATCCGGTGGCGCCGGCCGTCGAACAGCATCTCGAAGCCGCCGTGCACGAGCCCTTCCTTGTGCATGCGCGCGCCGACGCCGGCCTCGTCGAGGAGGTCGATGCACACCTGCTCGAGGATGCCGGCGCGGATGCGCGACAGCACGTAGTCGCCGGTCTGGCGCTCGAGGATCACGTTGTCGATGCCGGCCTTGTGCAGCAGCTGCCCGAGCAGCAGGCCGGACGGGCCGGCGCCGACGATGGCGACCTGGGTCTTCGTGGGTGTCATGCGGATCTCCGGGGTCCGCGGGCGGCAGGCGCGCGCGCGCCGGCGGATCCGTCGATTATAAGGCCCGCCTCGGGACGCGCGGGCCGCGACCGGCGCCGGGCGCCGCCGTCAGTCGAACACCTCGTAGAACCCGAGCTTGCGGTGCAGCGGCGCGTCGTCGACCATGAACAGGAACGCGGGCGCCTTGCCGGACGCGTTGGCGAGGCGGACGTCCGCGTGGGTCGGCACCGCCAGCGTGTCGGACTCGCCGAACGGCAGCGCGACGCCGTCGACGACCGCGGTGCCGCCGCCCTCGACCACGTGCAGCACCGCCGACGCGCTGCGGCGCGGCAGCGCGAGCTCCTCGCCCGCGCGCAGCATCAGCGCCGAGAAGCCGAGCGTGGGCAGGCACTCGCGCCCGGTCTCCGGGTTGACGTAGGCGACGTGCACCGGTTCGCCCGCCGGCGTCACGCGCGCCATGTCGGCAAGCGCCTGGCGCACGCCGCGCCACGGGAAGCGCAGCAGCGGATAGTCGGCGCGCGCTCGCGTGAGCGAGGCGTACGGAATCACGCCGCCCTGCGCGAAGCGCGCGGCCGAGGCGTTGCCGGGATCGGTCACCGCCTGCGGCTTCGCCTCGATCGCGTACGACGCGTCGATGCCGTACACCAGCGGCAGGTCGAGCGCGTCGAGCCAGATCACCGGCCCCGCGCCCTCGTGCCCGTGCTCGTGCCACAGGCCCGGCGGCGTCAGGATGAGGTCGCCCTTCTCCATCGGCAGCTTCTCGCCGCGGACCACCGTGTACCCGCCGCTGCCCTCGATGGCGAAGCGAACCGCCGAGGGCGTGTGGCGGTGGTTGGGCGCGGTCTCGCCGGGCAGGATCAGCTGCAGGCCGATGTAGATCGTCGGCGTGGCCTGCATGTTCTCGATCCCCAGCCCCGGGTTGCACAGCACGATCACCCGCCGCTCCGCCCGCTCGATGGGCGTCAGCTCGCCGGCGCGGATGAGGTCGGGGCGCACGTCGGCGTAGCGCCACAGGATCGGCTTCGTCCGGCGGTTCGGCTTGCCGTACGGCAGCACGGCGCGCAGCGCCGGCCACAGCGGCAGCGTGTTGCGGCCGACGAGGCCCTGGTAGTAGTCGGCCGGAAGGTCGGCGACGCTGCCCAACTGGCTGCTCATGACGGGTTTCCTTTCGCGCAACGGTGGAGGGCGGCCGCCGTGGTCAGGCCGCGTCGCGGCCGTAGCCGTAGATCCAGTCGAGGCCGCGGTAGAAGTCCGCCGGCGTCTTGCTGCCGAGCATGTCGTTGCGCACCAGCCGCTCGACGCCCGCCGCGTGATAGAGGCGGCCGAGCTCGCGCGACGAGAGCACGATACGCGCGGTGCGCGTGATCCGCCGGTCCTGGTAGCGGCGGAACGCCGCGGGAAGGTCCGCCGGGCCCGCCTCGACCTCGCGCATCAGCACGACGGCGTCCTCGATCGCCATGCACGCACCCTGCGCGAAGTACTGCAGCGTCGGATGCGCGGCGTCGCCCAGCAGCGTCACGGGGCCGTCGGACCAGTTGCCCACCGGCTCGCGGTCGACCAGCACCCAGCGCCGCCAGTTGCGCGACTTCTCGAGGACGCTGCGCGGCTTCGCCGGCAGGTGCACGAAGTACGACAGGAGCTCGTCGCGGTCGCCCGGCTCGTTGTGGCCCTCGGTGGTGCGCGTCGGGTGGTGGAACGTCGCGACGATGTTGAAGAGCTTCCATCCCCGCAGCGGGTAGTGGACCATGTGGCACTTCGGCCCCGCCCACAGGCAGGCCGCGTTCCAGCGCAGATCCTCGGGCATCTCCTCGATCGGCAGCACCGCGCGGTAGGCGACGTGGCCGGAGACCTTCGGCTCGCCGTCGCCGACGATCGCCTCGCGCACCCTGGACCGCACGCCGTCGCAGCCGACGAGCGCGTCCCCGCTGAACGTCGCGCCGTTGGCGGTGTGCACCTCGACGCGGTCGGAGCGCTTGACGAAGCCCGTCACCTCGTGGCTCGGCAGCAGCGTGACGTTGGGATCGGCGGCGTTCACCGCGTGCAGCGGCGCGTGCAGGTCCGCGCGGTGGATCACCGCGTAGGGGTTGCGGAAGTGCTCGCGAAACGGCGCGTCGACCGGGATCTCCGCGACCTTTTCGCCGGTCATGCCGTCCATCATGACGAGCTTGTCGATGTAGACGGCGTTCTCGAGCGTCTTCTCCGCGACGCCGAGCGTCTTCAGCGCGTGGAACACGTTGGGCCCCAGCTGGATGCCCGCGCCGATCTCCCCGAACTCCGCCGCGCGCTCGAGCACCGTGACCTTGCACCCGGCGCGGGACAGCCCGATCGCCGCCGCCATGCCGCCGATGCCGCCGCCCGCCACGATGACGGAACGCTTCGCTGCCTTGGTCATTGCCTCTCCCCCCGCTGCCGATACGCGCCGCGGGCACCGGCGGGATCCGCGGGCGCGCCGGCCGGCGCGCCCGGTCCGACCGGCAGCGTACCGGCGATCCACCGCGTGTCAAGCGGGCGCGCGCGCGGAACCCCGGGCCGGCGGCGCATCCGCTTGACCGGCATCAAGGGCACCCGTCGCCCGCCGCCGCTACCATTTAACGTTTCCGCCGCATCGCCTTCGACGTCCGATGACCGCCACGCGCGCCGCGCCCGACCTCGTCTGTCCCGCGGGCGGCCTGCCCGCGCTGAAGGCGGCCGTCGACCACGGCGCCGACTGCGTCTACGTCGGCTTCCGCGACGAGACCAACGCCCGCGCGTTCGCGGGCCTCAACTTCGACGACCGCGCGCTGGCCGACGGCATCGCGTACGCGCACCGGCGCAACCGCCGCGTGCTGATCGCGCTCAACACCTATCCGGACGAAGCGCGGTTCGACCGCTGGACGGCCGCGGTCGACCGGGCCGCGCAGTTCGGCGCCGACGCGATCATCGTCGCCGACCCGGGACTCCTCGCCTACGCGCACGCGGCGCACCCGGCGCTGCGCCTCCACCTGTCCGTGCAGGGGTCGGCGACGTCGTACGAGGCGATCGAGTTCCACCGCGAGCGCTTCGGCATCCAGCGCGCGGTGCTGCCGCGCGTGCTGTCGGTCGCGCAGGTCGCGCACACCATCGCGCACACGAAGGTCGAGATCGAGGTGTTCGGCTTCGGCAGCCTGTGCGTGATGGTCGAGGGCCGCTGCGCACTGTCCGCGTACGCCACCGGCCAGGGCCCGAACCGGCACGGCGTGTGCTCGCCGGCGAAGTTCGTCGAGTGGAACGAGCGGCCGGACGGCATGACGACCCGGCTCGGGGGCTTCCTGATCGACCGCTTCGGCGCCGGCGAGCGCACCGGCTACCCGACGGTGTGCAAGGGCCGCTACGACGTCGGCGGCGGCCGCTACTACGCGATCGAGGAGCCGGCGAGCCTCGACACGCTGGAGCTGCTGCCCGAGTTCGTCCGCATCGGCGTGGCGGCGATCAAGATCGAGGGCCGCCAGCGCAGCCCGGCCTACGTCGCCGACGTCACGCGCACGTGGCGCGAGGCGATCGACGCCTGCGTCGCGGCGCCCGAGCGCTTCGCCGTGCAGCCGCGCTGGCGCGCCACGCTCGGGCCGTTGTGCGAAGGGCAGGCGCAGACGCTGGGCGCGTACTCGCGGCCGTGGCGGTGACGCGATGAAGCTGGCGCTGGGGCCTCTGTCGTACTTCTGGCCGCGCGCCGACGTGCTCGCGCTCTACGAAGCCGTCGCGCAGGCGCCGGTCGACGTCGTCTACGTCGGCGAGGCCGTCTGCGCGCGCCGCCGGGAGCTGAAGCTCGACGACTGGCTGGCGATCGCCGGGCGCCTCGCGGCGGCCGGCAAGGAAGTCGTGCTGACCACGCTGCCGCTGATCGAGGCGGAGGCGGACCTGCGGGCGCTGCGCGCCATCGCGGCCGAGCGGCGCTTCCGCGTCGAGGCGAACGACTGGTCGGCGGTGCGCGTGCTGGCCACCGCGGGCGCGACGGGCTTCGTCGCGGGCCCGACGCTCAACCTCTTCAACGCGCACGCGCTCGCCGTCGCGCGCGACGCCGGCGCGACGCGCTGGGTCGCGCCGTACGAGCTGCCGGCGGACGCGCTCGCCGCCGTCGCCGCCGCGGCGCCCGGCATCGAGTGCGAGGTGTTCGCGCACGGCCGCGTGCCGCTCGCGTGGTCGGCCCGTTGCTTCACCGCGCGCCACTTCGACCTGCAGAAGGACCAGTGCGAGTTCCGCTGCCTCGGGCGCGCGGACGGCCTGCCGCTCGCCACGCAGGACGGCACGCCGTTCCTCGTGTTGAACGGCATCGAGACGCAGTCGGCGCACGTGCAGTCGCTGGCGGGCGACCTGGCGGGCCTCGTCGCCCGCGGCGTGGACGTCGTGCGCGTGGCGCCGGCGGGAACCGACACGCTCGCCGTGATCGCGACCTGGCGCCGGCTGCTCGACGGCACGCTCGACCCCGCGGAGGCCCTGCTGGCGCTGGCACCCCCGGAGGCGTCGCTGTGCAACGGCTTCTGGCACGGCCACGCGGGTCACCTGCGCGTCCCGCCCGACGACGGCGCCACGGCGGCGGCGCGCCCGTGAAGATCCCCGAGTTCACGCTGCCGGCGCCGCTCGCGGCACTCGTCGCCCCGCTGCCGCGCTGGCCGCTGGCGGCGGCGCTCTCCCGCGCGCTCGAGTTCGGCGTGGGCCGCGTCGTCAGCGCCGAAGCGGTCGCCCCGCTCGACGGCCGCTGCCTGCGCCTGACCGTGCGCGACCTTAATGTCGACGTGACCGTCGTGTGCCGCGGCGGGCGCTTCCGCCCGGCGCCGCGCGACGCGATCCCCGACGTCGCGATCGCCGCGACGCTGCGCGACTACACGGCGCTGGCGCTGCGCGCGGAGGATCCCGACACGCTGTTCTTCGCGCGGCGGCTCGCCGTGAGCGGCGACACCGAGCTGGGGCTCGTCGTCAAGAACCTGCTCGACGGCATCGACCTCGCGGCGCTGGTGCCGCGGCCGCCGTGGGGGCGCGCCAGCTAGCGGCGCGCCGGGCGAACCGCTCCGAACGTTGCCCGCGGCCGCTACGCGACGCAGGCGAGGACGGTCAGCAGGATGACGCAGACGAGGAACAGCCACCCGGCCGGTTCGGTGCGGGCGTCGTGCTCGGAAGGCCGGTGCCCGGCCCCCCGGTGCCGATAAGCGATGCGGTCCATCTCGGGCCAGTTCTACACCGACCGGCGGCCCGCCTCTTGACCTAGGGCAAGCGATGGCCGATACGGCCCCGGCCGGCCCGCCCCGGCGTGCCGGCGGCGCGCATCGGCTATGCTTGCCGCCGCTTTGGCGCCGCGAGGGCGCCCGCGACCACGTCAGCGAAGGGGGCTCCCGCATGCCACGCACGCTCGTCCACGCCCTGGCGGCACTGCTGCTCGCGGCCCACGCCGCCGCCGGTGCCGCGCAGCAGCGGCTCGTGTTCGCCACCGACTGGCTTGCGCAGGCCGAGCACGGCGGCTTCTACCAAGCGGTGGCCGAGGGCACGTACCGGAAGCACGGCCTCGACGTGACGATCCGGATGGGCGGCCCGCAGGTGAACGGGCTGCAGCTGCTCGCCGCCGGGCAGCTCGACGTGGCGATGGCCGACGGCCTGCAGGTGCTCTCGGCGATCGAGCAGGACGTGCCGCTGGTCGCCATCGCCGCGACGTTCCAGAAGAACCCGACGGTCGTCATCGCGCATCCGGGCGTGGCGCAGCTCGCCGACCTCAAGGGCCGGCCGATCGCGATCGCCGCGGCCGCGAACACGACGTTCTGGCCGTGGCTCAAGGGGAAGTACGGCTTCACCGACGACCAGAAGCGCCCGTACGGCTTCTCGGTGCAGCCGTTCCTCGCCGACCGCACGCTGTCGCAGCAGGGCTTCGCGACGTCCGAGCCATTCTCGATCGAAAAGGCTGGCGTGAAGCCCGTCGTGTTCCTGCTGGCCGACCTGGGCTACCCGCCCTACTCCGAGGTGCTCGCCGTGCGGCGCGACGCCCTCGGACCGCGCGCCGACACGTTGCAGCGGTTCGTGCGCGCGTCGGCGGAAGGGTGGAAGAGCTACCTCGCCAACCCCGCGCCCGGCAACGCGCTGATCCGCAAGGCCAACCCGGAGATGAGCGAGGAGCTCCTGGCGTTCGGCGTGCGCAGGATGCGCGAGAACGCCATCGTCGACGGCGGCGACGCGAAGGTGGCCGGGCTCCTGACGATGACCGACGCCCGCTGGAATGCGACGGTCGACTTCCTGCGCGGCGCGGGCCTCGCGAAGGCCGGCACCGACTACGCGAAGGCGTGGACGCAGGACGTCGTGAAGGCCGTGCGCGTGCTGCCTTAGGCGGCGGGCGAGGCATCCGTTGACCGCGGCCACGCCCGTCGTCGCCGTCGAGGGCGCCGCCAGGACGTACGCGACCGGCACGCGCGCGCTCGCGCCGGTCGACCTCGCCATCGCGCCCGGCGAGTTCGTCGCGCTGCTGGGGCCCTCCGGCTGCGGCAAGACGACGCTGCTGCGGATGGCCGCGGGCCTCCTCGCGCCCTCGGAGGGACGCTTGCGCTGGTGGGGCGCCGACGAGGTTCCGGCCGACGATCCGGCGCGGCGGATCGCGATGGTGTTCCAGGCGCCGACGCTGATGCCGTGGGCGCGCGTGCTCGCCAACGCACGGCTGCCGCTCGACCTCGCCGGCGTGACGCGTCCCGAGGCCGACCGCGCGGCGCGCGAGGCCCTGTCCGGCGTGGGCTTGGCCGACGTCGGCGACCGCTACCCGCGCGAGCTGTCCGGCGGCATGCAGATGCGCGTGTCGATCGCCCGCGCGCTGGTCGTCGAACCGGCGCTGCTGCTGATGGACGAGCCGTTCGGCGCGCTCGACGAGTTCACGCGGCACCGCCTCGACGCCGAGCTGAACGCGCTGTGGCACGCGCGCGGCGGCACCGTGCTGTTCGTCACGCACAGCATCCAGGAAGCCGTGTTCCTCGCCACGCGCGTCGTCGTGATGGCGGCGCGCCCTGGCCGCGTGATCGCCGACGTGCCGATTGCGGCACCGCAGCCGCGCGCGCCGGAGTTTCGTGGCAGCGCCCTGTTCGCCGCGCTGTGCGCGCAATTGTCGGCGGCGGTGGCGCAGGCATCGGAAGAAGCGGAGGCGGCCCGATGACGCAGCGCGAAGGCGTGCCGCGCGCGTTCGCCTGGCTGGCGCCGGTCGTCGTCGCCGTCGTGCTGCTCGGTATGTGGCAGTGGGCGGTGACCGCGTACGACGTGCCGGCGTACCTGGTGCCGTCGCCGGCGCGCGTGGCCGCCACCCTGTGGGCGGACCGCGCGCTGCTCGCCGCGTCGCTCGGCGTCACCGCGGGTATCGCGCTGACGGCGCTCGCGATCGCGGTCGTGGCCGGCGTCGCGACGTCGCTGCTGTTCGCGCAGAGCCGCGTGATCGAGGCGTCCCTCTTCCCCTACGCGATCCTGCTGCAGGTAACGCCGATCGTCGCCATCGCGCCGCTCATCATCATCTGGGTTCAGGACACGCGGACGGCGCTCGTGCTGTGCGCGGTGGTCGTCGCGATCTTCCCGATCGTCTCGAACACCACGCTCGGCCTGCGCAGCGTCGACCCCGGGCTCGCCGACCTGTTCCGGATGAGCCGGGCGACGCGCTGGCAGACGCTGTGGCGGCTGCGCATCCCCGGCGCGCTGCCGTACTTCTTCGCGGGCCTGCGGATCGCGAGCGGGCTCGCGCTGATCGGCGCCGTGGTCGCGGAGTTCGTCGCCGGCACCGGCGGCCAGGGCGCGGGGCTCGCCTACCAGATCCTGCTGGCGGGCATCCAGCTCAACGTGCCGCGTCTGTTCGCTTCGCTGGTGCTGATCGCGTTGACCGGCGTCGCGTTCTTCGCCGCGACGAACGCGCTCGCGCGCGCCGCGCTCTCGCGCTGGCACGAGAGCGAACTGCCGGCGGCGGACTGACCGCCGCGCGTCAGCCGGCGGCGACCGGCGTGGCCGCGGCCGCGCGGACGGCGCGCTCGACGACGTCGCGGGTCATCGCGCGCACGCACAGCTTCTCGGCGGCGACCGTGTGCGCAAGCAGCCTGACGAGCGCGTAGACGGTGTCGAGGTGCGGCGTGGGGGTGCCGGTCAGCGCGCCCAGCTCGATCACCGCGCCCAGCAGCGCGTCGATCTCGGGCTCGCGCCCCGCCTCGATGTCCTGCAGCATCGACGTCTTGTGCTTGCCGACCTTCTCGGCGCCGGCGATGCGCTTGTCGATCGTGACGCGGAAGGCGACGCCCAGTTTCTCGGCGATCGCCTGCGCCTCGCTCATCATGTCGTGCGCGAGCTGCCGCGTGGCCGGGTATTGGCACAGGTCGACCAGCGTCGAGTGGGTCAGCGCGCTGATCGGGTTGAACGACAGGTTGCCCCAGAGCTTCAGCCAGATCTCGGCGCGGATGTCGGCGAGGATCGGCGACTTCAACCCAGCCGCGACGAACGCGTCGGTGATCCGGGTGATGCGCGGGGTCGTCGCGCCGTCCAGTTCGCCCAGCGGGTAGCGGTTGCCCTCGATGTGGCGGATGACCCCGGGTGCGGCGATCTCGGCCGCCGGGTACACGACGCAGCCGACGATCCGCTGCGGGTCGATCGCGCGGGCGATCGCGCCGCGCGGGTCCACCGCCTGGACGCCGCGGCCCTCGTACGGGCCGCCGTGGCGCTGGAAGTACCACCACGGGATCCCGTTCTGCATCGGGATCAGCACCGTGCCGTCGTGGCAGAGCGTGTCGAGGTCGCGCGCGACCGCCTCGACCTGGTTCGCCTTCACCGCGAGGATCACGAGGTCCTGCGGCCCGGCGGCACGGATGTCCGCGGTCGCGTTGAGGCCGCGTGCCACGTGCTCGGTGCCGTCCTCGAGGATCAGCTTGAGGCCGTGCGCGCGGATCGCTTCGAGGTGCGGGCCGCGGGCGATCACGGTGACGTCGTTGCCGGCGTTGGCGAGCAGGACGGCGAGGTGGCCGCCGATCGAGCCGGCGCCGACGATGCAGATGCGCATGGGATTCTCCACTGGGGGGCGCGCCGCTGCGCGCCCTCGTGCACTTCATAGTTATATTAGCATCGATCCGGCCCGGCGCGGGCGCCCCGCTGCCCGCGCGGGTTGACGCGAGTCAAGCCACCGGGGCGTCCCTTGTCGCAGACCCGCCACGGTCGCCCACGGCCGAGCGGCCGGAACACGCGGCGATCGCGCGGCGACCGGCGCCCGTGCCGAAGTTGCCCCGACACCGTCGGGCGCCTGCCGCCCCGGCACCGACGGCCCGGCGCGCGACGCCCGCGGGCGCTACGCCGCGCCGCCGGCGCGGCCGAGCAGCAGGTGATCGACCTCCGCTTCGGCGTCCAGCCAGTCGTCGACGTCGTAGCCGTCGACGTAGCCGCGCGCGGCGTACAGCGTGTACGCGGCCTCGCTGACCAGCCGGTGCCGCAAGTCCGGGTCCAGCGTGTCGTGCGCGCCTTCCACGAACGGCTGCTCGGTCTCGCGCACGTCTTCCGGCGCCGGCGCGACGGTCGGCACGCTGCGCGGATGCGTCGCCGCGAGCACGTGCGGCGCGCGCGGCGTCTTGCTGGTGGTGGCTTTCGGTTTCATCGCGTCCTCCTCGACGGGCCGCCCCGACACCCCACGCGATCCAGAGTACGCGCCGGGCACTCGCGCGCGTTGACGCGCGTCAACGACGCAATGCACCATGCGGCACGCTACACGCGCGGCTCCCCGCGTCCGTTGACGGTGATCGTCGGGCCGGGCGGGAACGTGAGCTGCGCGCGGTACTCGCGGCCGCGGAACACGTACGTCACGTCCCAGTACGACGGCTGCGCCGAGCCCGGCACCACCGCGCACTTCTGCACGTTCTGCGTGTAGGTCGAGCCGCGGCCCACGTTGGCGCCGACCGCCGCGCCGCCGACCGCGCCGACGGCGGTGGCGACGTCCTGCCCGCGCCCGCCGCCGATCTGGTGGCCGAGCACGCCGCCCAGGATGCCGCCGAGGATCGCGCCGGGCACGTTCGGCTGGCCGGTGGCGACCTGCTGCTGCTCGACCCAGCAGCGTTGCTCCGGCGGGCCGACCACCGCGCGCACCGCGACCACGTCGGCCGGGAACAGGCGTTCGCCGTGGCGCGGGTAGAACTGGTACGGCGGCGCCGGCGGGGGCGGCGGCGGCACGTACGCGGCCGCCTGCCGCGGCGCGCGCCGGACCGACGAGATGCGATCGTTCATGCCCATCGCGGCAAGCGACGGGTACTGTCCCGGCGACAGCACGACGCAGCGGCCGGCAAAGCCCGGGTGCTCGCACACCTCCCAGCGACCGCGCTCGACGATCGCCGACGACGCGCGGTTGTTGAAGCCGAATTGCGCGAAGTTCGGCGTGGTCTGGCTCGCCGTGAACGAGCTGCCGCGGAAGCCTTCCCACTCCCACACGGTGAGCTGCGCCAGCGCGCTGCCGGCGGCGAGCATCGCGGTGAGGCCGAGTGCGGCCGTCAGCGTCCGTTTCATCGGTGCTCCCTCTGGTTCGCGCCGCCGCGGCGGCACCGCCTTCGTCAACGGTGGTGCGGCGCAGGAGGTTGACGTTCGGCGCGTGTGGATGAGAGTGCGCGCCACCCGGCGGAGTTCCGCGGCGCGCCGGTGGTGACGGGTCGCCGCCGGCCCCTCACCCCGACCCTCTCCCCGTTCCGGGGAGAGGGAGTGCGCTGTCGGCGCGCTTGCCCGAACCTGCGGCAAGCACGCGCCGATGCGCTCCCTCTCCCCGCGCAGCGGGGAGAGGGCGGGGGTGAGGGGCGCTTGCGCCTACAAAAAGGGCGAGACAGAGCCCTCACCCCGACCCTCTCCCCCTGCCCCGGGGAGAGGGAGCGCGTCGGCGCGCTTTCGTCGCATCTCCGGGTAGGCGCGACGACAGAACTCTCCCTCTCCCCGCGCAGCGGGGAGAGGGCTGGGGTGAGGGGCGCCCCGCTACGCCACCCCGGCGTTGATCCGCTTGACCCCCGCGACGAAGCGCGCGAGCGTGTCCGACAGCACGCCGCGCGGGATCATCGCCTCGATGAGCTGGAACCTACCGCGCGTTGCCTGCGCGCGTGCGAGCGCGGCCGCGAGCTCGCCGCGCGTGGTCACGCGCGTGCCGTCGCCGCCGAGCGCCGCCGCGGCGTCGGCGAACCGCCACTCGGGCAGGTCGTTGAAGCGCGACTCCGGCTGGAACGTGCGCAGCATCTCCCAGCTCGCGTTGTTGAACACGATCACGATCGGGTCGAAGCCGTAGCGCGCGCAGTTGCCGAGCTCCCAGCCGGTCATCTGGAACGCGCCGTCGCCGACGAGGACCAGCGGCCGCTCGCCGGTGGCCGCCTGCAGGCCGAGCCCCGCCGGCACGCCGTAGCCCATCGACGCGTAGTAGCCGGGCGCGGTCAGCGCCGTGTGGTCGATGTCCATCGCCGTGAACAGGCAGTCGCCGACGTCGACGGCGATCGGCAGCCGGCCGTGCAGGGCCATGAGGTCGTTGACGGCGCGCGCGACGTCGTTGGGTGCGATCGGCGCGTCGTCGGCGGGCATGTGCCGCGGGTAGGCCACACCCGGCGCGACCGCGGGCGCCGCGCGCGCCGGCACCTTCGCCAGCAGCGCGTCGACGAACGCCGCCAGCGGAATGTCGCGGTACGTGTGGTAGCCGAGCGTGACCTCGCGGTCGAGCGCGCGGATCGTGCGGCGCAGGTCGATCTGCCGCGACGAGACGCCGAAGTTCGTGTCCGAGATGATCACGCCCAGCAGGAACAGCGCGTCCGATTGCTCGACCTGCGCGGTCAGCTCGGGCTGCCCGGCCACGCCGAGATAGGTCCCGAGCGGCGGCGTCGCCGTCTCCGCCAGCAGGCCGCGGCCCATGATGCTGGTGACGACGGGCAGCCCGAGGCGCGAGGCGAGCTCGGCGACCTTCGCCTCCAGCCGGAAGCGGCGCACCTCGACGCCGACCATCAGCACCGGCGCGCGCGCGGCGGCGAGCCGCGCGAGCACGTCGTCGACACAGGCGGCGAGCGCGTCGGCGTCGACGGGCGCCGGCGGCAGCACGGCGACCGGCCCGCACGGCACGCGCACCATGTCGCGCGGCACCTCGACGTACACGGGCCGCGACTCCTCGACGCAGCGCGCGAGCACGCGGGCGATCTCGGCCGGCGCGCGGTGCGCATCGTCGAGGCGCGCCTGCGCGCAGGTGATCTCCGCGAAGATGCGCGCCTGCGAGTCGAGCGTCTTCGCCTGGTGGTGCAGCAGGAGGCCCGTCCCCGCCTCGCCCTTGCCCGGCCCGCCGGAGACGACGACGACCGGCGACTTCTCGGCGTAGGCGCCGGCCACCGCGTTGACGATGTTGAGCGCGCCCGCGCCGTAGGTGACCGCGACCACGCCGGGCGCGCAGTTCATGCGCGCCGACGCGTCGGCCGCGAAGGCGACGGCGGGCTCGTGCGACAGCGTGTACAGCGGCAGGATGCGGGACTCCTCCGCCACCTTGAAGAACGGCAGCGCGAAGTCGCCGGGGATGCCGAACATCTGGCGCGCGCCGTGCGCGACCAGGGCGTGGAGCAGGGATTCGGCGACGTTCATGGCGGGGGTCCGATGGCGGTGGCGCGGAAGGCCGCCAGTGTGCCGGGACGCGACGCCGCGCCCCTTGCCGCGGATCAAGGTCCGCGGCGCGCGCGCGCGGCGGCCGCGCGTGCGGCGCGCGCGCGCGGCGTCAGCCGCCGCCCGCGCCGTCAGCCGCCGCCAGCAGCGCGCGCCGCGACCGCGGCGAACGTGCGGATCGCGCCCGACTCGACGACGAACCGCCCCACCGCATCGGTCTTCGCGCAGGCGAGCATGGCGCGCGCCACCGTCTCGGCGTCGACCGGCCGATAGCGCGACGGCAGCACGGGCGCGAGCGGGCGCGCGACCGCCAGCGCCGCGCGCTCGCCGGCGCGCGCCTGCGTGCGCTCGCCGATCAGCAGCGACGGCCGGAACGCGACGACGGTCCGGAACGGCAGGCGCCCCAGCTCGAGCTCGACCTCGCCCTTCACGCGGTTGTAGAACACGCGCGACGTCGGGTTGGCCCCCAGCGCCGACACCACGTAGCAGCGCGTGGCGCCCGCCGCCAGCGCCATGCGGGCGATGGCCACCGCGTATTCGAGGTCGACCTCGCGGAAGGCGTCGCGGGAACCGGCCTGGCGGATCGTCGTGCCGAGGCAGCAGAAGTAGTCGTCGACCGGCGGCAGCACGCAGTCGGCGAGGTGCGCGAAGTCCACCTCGGCCTCCACGAGCTTCGGGTGCGGGATCGCGAGCGGCCGGCGCGTCAGCGCGACCACGGAGAGCGTGTCCGCGTCGTCGAGCAGCAGCTGGACGAGGCTGCGGCCGACGAGGCCGGTGGCACCCGCGACGAGGGCATGGCGATGCATGGCCCGATTATCGCCCGGCGCGCACCGGCGTGTCCGGCCGCCGCGACGGACCTGCACCCGTCGTGCAGGGGTGCCGGGTTCGCCGCCGCGGTCGCCGTGCCGCGCCGCCGCCGATGCCGGTGCCGGCGCGGGTCACGCCGCAGAGGCCACGCGACGGCCTTCGGCTAGAATGGACGCCACCCCGGGGACGTACCCCACCCGTCCGGGGGACCCGTCCACGGAGCGCCCATGGCCGACGACTCGCCCGCCGACGCCTCGGGCCCGCCGCGCGCATCGCGGCTCGCCGCACCGACCGTGTGCGTGCTCCGCGGCGTTGGGGCAGCGTTGCCGGGGCCCGCCGCACGCCGCGCGGCGCGGGCCTCCCCGGCCGTCGCACGCTGAAGTGGACGTCGCCACGCTCAGGCGCCTCGCGGCGCTCCTCGACCGCGCGTTCACGCTCGCCGACGGCGAACGCACGGCGTGGCTCGCCTCGCTCGCCGGCGACGACGCCGCGCTGCGGCCGAAGTTGCTGGAGCTGCTCGCGCAGCGCGACGCGCCGGAGACCCGTGACCTGCTCGCGCGACTTCCCGCGCTCGCTGCCGGTGCCGCGGCGCCCGGCGCGAGCGAACAGCAAGGCGGCGACATGGTCGGCCCGTACCGGCTGCTGCGGCTGCTCGGCCGCGGCGGCATGGGCGAAGTCTGGCTGGCCGAGCGCAGCGACGGCAGCCTGAAGCGCAAGGTCGCGCTGAAGCTCCCGCACGTCACGTGGGCGCCGGGCCTGGCCGAACGCTTCGCGCGCGAGCGCGACATCCTGGCCGCGCTCGAGCACCCCAACATCGCGCGCCTCTACGATGCCGGCGTCGACGCCCGGGGTCGCCCGTTCATGGCGCTCGAGTACGTCGAGGGCGAGCCGCTCGACCAGTACTGCCGCACCCGCGCGCTGCCGATCGCCGCGCGCGTGCGCCTGCTGCTGCAGGTCGCCGACGCCGTGGCGTTCGCGCACGGCCGCCTCGTCCTCCACCGCGACTTGAAGCCCCCCAACCTGCTCGTCACCGCCGACGGCCACGTCCGCCTGCTCGACTTCGGCATCGCCAAGCTGATGGCGGGCGACGTCGCGCCCGAGACCGCGCTGACGCAGGCGGCCGGCCGGGCGTTGACGCTCGACTACGCGAGCCCCGAGCAGATCCGCGGCGAGCCCCTGGGCACGGCGAGCGACGTCTATTCGCTCGGCGTAGTCGCGTTCGAGCTCCTGGCCGGCGCACGCCCGTACCGGCTGAAGCGCGGCAGCGCCGCCGAGCTCGAGGAGGCGATCACCGGCGCCGATGCGCCGCTCGCGAGCGGCGTCGCGCCGGATCCCGCCGCGGCGAAGGAGCTGCGCGGCGACCTCGACGCGATCCTCAACAAGGCGCTGAAGAAGAGCCCGGCGGAGCGGTACGCGACCGTCGACGCGCTCGCGCAGGACTGGCGGCGCCACCTGGCCGGCGTGGCGGTCGCCGCGCGGCCGGACACGTGGGCCTACCGCGCGACACGCTTGGTGCAGCGCCATCGCACGCCGCTCGCCGCGAGCGCCGTGGTCGTCGCGGCGTTCGTCCTCGCGATCGGCTTCGGGGCCACGGCGGTGGTCATCCTGGCGCTCCTCGTCGGGCTCGCCGCCGCGCTGTGGCAGGCGTCCGTCGCCCGCCGGCAGAGCGCGCAGGCGCGTGTGCAGGCGGCGCTCGCCCGGAAGGAGGCGCAGCGCGCGCAGGCCGCGCAAGGTTTCATGCTCGACCTGTTCCGCACCAACACGCACCAGCAGGCCGACCCGCTGAAGGCGCAGCAGACGACCGCGCGCGAGCTGCTCGACATCGGCGCCGCGCGGGTCAGCGTCGCGCTCGAGGATGCGCCCGAGAGCGAGATCCAGGTGCTCAACACGCTGTCCGACATGTACGTGCAGCTCGGCTTGCGCGACAAGGCGATCGCGATGCAGCGGCGCAGCGTCGAGGTGGCCCGCCGCGTGCACGGGCCCGCGGATCCGGGGCGCGCGAACGCGATCCTGGGCTACGTCTCGACGCTGCAGGAACGCACCGAGCGCAGCGAGATCCCGGCACTGCTCGCCGAAGCCCGCGCGACGCTCGACGCGGCCGGCGAGACGACGACGTTCGTGCGCGGCGCGCTGCTGCTGGAGACCGCGCGCTACCACAAGCACGAGGGCTTCCGGGCCGCGCGCGACACGGCCGATGCGGCTGCGGCGTTCTTCCGCCAGCACCATCCGCAGCGCGCTTCGCTCGTCACCTGCCACCGGCTGGTGGGCCAGGCGCGGATGGTGGTCCGCGACTTCGCCGCCGCCGCGGTCGCGTTCCGCTCCGCCGTCGACGCTGCGCGGCTGCACGGCGCGGCGGCGCCGGCGTGGCTGGTCGGCAGCCTGGCCGACCTGGGGGAGGCGCAAGGCGCGCAACTCGAGTTCGCCGCCGCGGAGGCGAGCCTGCGCGAAGCGCTGGCGATGTGCGTGCAGGTCAACGGCGACGCGCACCGGGAGACGCTGCTGACGCGGCTCAAGCTCGCCAACCTCCTGCTCACGACCGGCCACACGGCCGAGGGAGGCGCGCTGCAGGCCGCCGTGTGCGCGGCCATCGACCGCGAGCCCGGCCGCTACGACGCCAACTGGCGGCTCACGGCGACCGGCCTCCTCGCCGAACGCGCGACGATGCGCGGCCGACCGCAGGACGCGGCGGAGCGGATCGCCGGCAACCTCGAACGGACCCGCGAGACTTTCGCAAACTCCAACGTACGCAACGTCGACGAGCTCGCGCTCGCGGCGTGCCGGATCGCGATGGGGTGCCCCGCCGAAGCGCGGCCGCTCCTCGAGCAGGCGCTCGCGGACCGGCGCAGCGTGCTGGGCGACGCCGGGGACGTCCGCGCGTGGCTGCCGCACCTGCGCGTGCAGGCGCAGCTCGAGTGCGCGGAAGGACGTCCCGACGCGGCGCTCGCCACGCTCGCCGTCGTGCCGGCCGACGCGTTGGAGTGGGCCGATGGCGAGCCGGTCGCCGTCGAGATCGAGCGCGCGCGCGCGCGGTGTGCGCTCGGGCAGCCCGCCGAGGCCGCGGCGGCCGCGCACCGGGCGCTCGCCGCGCTGCAGGCGCTGCCGGCGACGCATCCGCTGCCGCACCTGGAAGCCGCGGCGTGGCAGGCGGCCGGCGAGGCCGCGGCGGCGCAGGGCAACCGCGACGAGGCGCGGTCGGCGCTGACCCGCGCCTGCTCGTTGCGCCGCGCGAACGATGAGGAGGGCAGCGTCTGGCTGGCGCAGGCCGAACGCGCGCTCGCCGCGCTCGATGCGGCACCGGGGTCTGCCGGCGCCGAGCCGCGCGCAGCCGCCTCGCCCCAACGCTGAAGATGACGACCGGAGGCCTCTCGCCCGCTCCGGACCGCGACGGCCCGTGGCACCCGGGGATCGAGTCGCAGATCCCCGCCGCGCTGCTGCCGCTGGCGACGGTGTTCCGGGGGGAGCACGTGCGCACGGCGCTGCCCGCCGCGCTGGAGCTCGCGGACCTGACCGGCCTCGCACCGACCGAGATCGTCGCGTTCCGGCCCGAGCGCCTCGCGCTGCACGAGCTGCTCGTGCGCGTGACGGCGAACGTGTCGGTGCCGGACGGCGTGAAGATCGAGGACCTGGGGATCAGCTTCCGCGCGATCACGCGCGTGCTGCTCGACCGGCACGTCGGGCCGCGGATGCCGGAGATCGTCGCCGCGTACGACGAGGTGTGCCGGGCGCTCGCCGCCGTCGTCGAGCGCGAGCTCGACGCGTTGTACGCGCCACCCGCCGCGCCGGCGCCCGCGCGGTCGCCCGGACTGCTCGGGCGGCTGTTCGGCAAGCCACCCGCCAGCCTCCCGCCGCCGCCACCACCCGACGGACACGCGCTCGTCGCGCAGTGGGAGCAGCGGGCGCGGGCGTCGAGCGACACGGTCGAGCGTGCGGCGCTGCGCGCGCTCGCGCGCACGGTCGCGGCGCTGCTCGTCCGCCACGGCAAGCTGTGGGGAGACCGCACCGTCGTCGCCCGCGTGGCGACGGACCTCGCCGCCAACGAAGCCGGCGCCGACGCGATCGGCGCGCTGGTCGAGCCGCTGGTCGCGCACGGCGCCCCGGCCGAAGGCTACGCGCTGCTGCCGGCGCAGCACCAGCTCGTCGTGATGAACACCAAGGGCCCGTCGGCGGCAGGCAAGAGCACGATGCGGCCGCTGCAGAAGGCCCTCGCCGGCCGCATCGGCGTGCGCTGGAGCGACTTCGCGCTGATCAGCCCCGACATCTGGCGCAAGCAGCTGCTCGACTACGGCAGCCTGGGGCCCGCGTACAAGTACGCCGGCGCCTTCACCGGCGAGGAGCTCGCCATCGTCGACCGCAAGCTCGACCGCTACATGGCGCGCAAGGCCGAGCGCGGGCAGATGCCGCACCTGCTGATCGACCGCTTCCGCTTCGACAGCTTCGCGCCCGACTCCGACGAGGCCGGCAGCAACCTGCTGACGCGCTTCGGGCAGATCGTCTACCTGTTCTTCCTCGTGACGCCGCCGGCGGCGCTGGTCGAGCGCGCGTGGAACCGCGGGCTCGACGTCGGCCGCTACAAGGCGGTCGACGATACGCTGGCGCACGCGGTCGAGGCGTACTCGGGCATGCCGCAGCTCTTCTTCACGTGGATCGCGCGCACCGACAAGCGCGTGCACTTCGAGTTCCTCGACAACACCGTCGCGCGCGGCGCGCCGCCGCGCACGGCGGCGTTCGGCTGGAACGACACGCTGCACGTCCTCGACGTCGGCTGCCTGCTCGACATCGAGCGCTTCCGCAAGCTCGACGTCGACGCGCACGCGCCCGGGGAGCTCTACCGCGACCCGGCGCTGCTCGCACCGGAGCGCAACACCGCGTTCCTCGCGACGTGCGTGACCCGCTTCCGCACCGTCGATTTCGTCGAGCAGGCGACCGGGCGCGCCTGGCTGCGCGTCGTCGGCGGCAAGCCGGTGTGGGCGGACGCGGCGCTGCTGGCGCAGGCGCTCGCGGACCCGGACACGCGCGCCGGCATCGCGGCGGCGGTGCCCTCCGCACTGGCCGGCGTCGAGGCGATCGCCGGCGCCGCGCAGTCCCTGCCGCCGGGCGAGCGCATCCACACGGTCGGGGAATGGGGCGGCGGTGTAACGGGCGTGGTAACGTAGCGGGTCTCGTTCGCATCCACCGCAACCGCATGGCCCGCCCCCGCACTCCCACGCAGGCGCTGCTCGCCAACCTGCCCCTCTTCAGGGAGCTGAAGCCGCCCGAGCTCGACCGGATCGCCGCCGGCACCACCGAGCTGCACGTCGCGCGCGGCGAGGTCATCGTCAACCGCGGCGACGCCTGCACCGGCTTCCACCTCGTCGTCTACGGGCAGGTCAAGCTGGCGCTGACCTCCCCTTCGGGCGGCGAGAAGGTCGTCGAGATCGTCGGCCCCGGCTTTTCGTTCGGCGAGGCGCTGATGTTCATGGGCTCGCCGTACATCGTGATGGCCCAGGCGCTGGCCGACTCGCTGCTGCTGCACGTGTCGCAGGAGGTCGTGTTCGGCGAGATCGAGCGCGACCCGATGTTCGCGCGCCGGATGCTCGCCGGCATGTCGCGGCGGCTGCACAGCGTGATCAGCGACGTCGAGTCCTACTCGCTGCAGTCGGGCACCGAGCGCGTGATCGGCTACCTCTTGCACCAGGACGAGCGGCAGGCGCAGGCGAACGCGTCGTACGCGATCACGCTCCCCACGTCGAAGACCGTCGTGGCCTCGCGGCTCAACGTCACGCCCGAGCACTTCTCGCGGATCCTGCACGAGCTGGCCGAGGCGGGGCTCATCAGCGTCGACGGACGGGCGATCACCATCCTCGACGCGACTCGGCTGCGCAACTACAGGGGTTAGCCAGCGAGGCGCCGGTGCCGGCGGGCGGGTGCGCCCAGGTCCGCCACGACGGGTGCCGCCACTTGGCGCGGCTGGCCGCACTACGGGGTCCAGTCCGCGGGATCGGCGCAGGCGTTCGGTCGACGGGTCCGGGCGTGGCGCTCGCGCCCGACGAGCCCCGATTCGAGGTCTCCTGTCCGGGACCTCCGTCGGAGATCGATTAGCGAAGACGCTAACTCGCACCTTCGATGACCTCCTCCGGCGCCGCGCCGCCTGCAGGGCCAACCAACGCCGCTGGCGAGGCTCGCCGGCACGGTTTCGGCGACGACTTGCCACGTTTCAGGTCGGCTTGGCGTCCGCGCATCCAAGAAGCACGATTCGCGAAACCACGTCGGTCCGGCAAGTGTTTTCGCCGACGGCAAAGCCCGAAGACGGGCGCAGGTGGTCCGCAAGGCCGATTTCCGGCTGCGGAGGTGCCGGTTAGCACGAAAGTGAACCACTCGCATGGAGAGGTCCCCAGGCCGCCGGTGCTTGGTGGCGTATGCCGGCCGACGCCACCCCACGACATGCGCCCCGCGCAAATCGAGCCGTTCATCCGACAACTCGCCGCCGCGCGTTTCGTCAGGGTAACGACGCGCCGCTACGACACGATCGCCGTGGTCTCGAGCTCGATCCTGCCCGGGTGGTCGAGGAGATCCGACACGAAGATCATGCTCATCGCCGGGTAGTGGTCGCCCGTGTGGCGCCGCCAGATCGCGCCGAGCTCGCGCCGACGAGCATCGAGCCTGGCTCCGAATTCGGGCTCCGATTTCTGAGTATTTCGATTCACCGCACCACGTCGATCCGGGACGCGTTGTCGCCGGCGGCGGGGCCTGAAGCGGTCGGCAAGTTCTCCGCTCTCACTCGATCAGCTTCTCGGCCCGCAGACGGAGTGACTGCGGAACGCTGGAGCCGATCGCCTTGGCGGCCCTCAAGTTGATGACCAGGCGGTAGGTCGTCGGCGCTTCGATCGCGATCGCGGCCGGATTCATGCCACGAAGGATCTTGTCGATGATCACGCCGCTTCGCCTGTAGTTGGCATGCAGATCGGCACCGTAGCAGGCCAAACCGCCGGCGTCGCAGAACTCCCGTTGCGAGTAGATGGCGGGCCAGCGGTTTCGCTCGGCCGTCGCGACGATTTCGCGAAGGTGAAGGTGCGTCAGGTTGTCTCCGAGAACGATCAATGCATCGACTCGCTTCGTGGCCAACGTCGCAAGCACCCTGGTGAACCCGGAGGAGTCACTGACACCGCCATCGACGATCGCGAATCCCAAGCCGGGCGCAGCGCCGTCGATCGCATTGCGTACGTCCTGGTGCCCGGGAAAAGCCGAATTTCCGACGACGCCTACGCGCCGCGCACCGGGCGCCAGCTCGCGCAGCATCTGCAGCCGTTTCGCCGCAGTCTCCGGCCCGGCGACGGTCAATCCGGTCGCATTTCCTCCGGGTCGGGAGAGGCTTGCGGCGAGTCCTGTGCCGACCGGATCGAAGGCTACGACGAACACGATCGGCATCGAACTCGTGAGGCGCTTTACCGCGAGCGCCGCAGGGTTCAGCGGGGCGACTGCGACATCCGGCTTCCAGGCGACAAGCTCCGCCGCAAGACCAGGCAGGGCGTCCGACCTGCCGTCGGTAAACCAGTGCTCAAGGACGAGGTTGCGACCGGCCACCCATCCCTGGTCGCGCAAACCCTCCTCGATGTCGTCGAGATACGGCTGCGCAACTGCGCGGCTCGTGGTCCAGAGCGTTGCCACCCTGGCCGCCTTTCCGGTCTGCTGCGGCCAGGCAGAGAGCGGCGCGAAAGGCAGGGCACCGGCGGCGATCAGGATGTCCCTGCGCGCGACACGGGGCATGGCAAGTTCTCCGTCGGCTAACGGCCGAATTTCGGCCCGATCGAATCCTGCTCATCGAACGCACCTGCACGCGTTCGCGCCGAGCGCCATCGCCAAGCCACCGGAGTGATCGTCTCACTGCGCGCACGGCGCCGCGGCGATTCCGGACGCCCAACGAACCGGGGTTCGTTTGGTCGGCGCAGGCAAGGCTAGGCTACGCCGCACGATCGCGAGGCGTCAACGGCAAGCGCCGGGCGACGCCTGGAATGCCGCTGCGGCGCACGAGGAAGGCTCCGGTGCGCACGGCCCCCCTGGCGCGCCATGAACGCCGCGCAGGTCGGCCGGTTCATCCGACTGTCCGTCACCGCGCCTCGTCGCGGCGGCAGCGCACCGCTACGGCACGACCGCCGTCGCCTCCAGCTCGATCTTCCCCGGATTGTCGAGCAGGTCGGAGACGAAGATCATGCTCATCGCCGGGTAGTGGTCGCCCATGTGCCGCCGCCAGATCGCGCCCAGCTCGCGGCGCGCGGCGAGGTAGGCCGGCTTGTCGCAGCAGTACGCGGTGATCCGGCAGATGTTGCGCGCGGTGCCGCCGGCCTGCGCGAGCACCGACAGCACGTTGGACAGCGCCTGCTCGAACTGCGGCGCGATGTCCTCCGAGTGGAAGTGCTGCTGCGCGTCCCAGCCGACCTGGCCGGCGATGAAGACGATGCGGCCGGCGGGGACACTGATGCCGTTGGCGTAGCCGATGGGTGGGGACCAGCCGGGGGGGTGGAGGATTTCCATCTTTACCTCTGCGTGGAGAAACTGGGGTCAGACTCGGTTTCGTCTGTTGACCGCATGGCTACGCGGCGTCGGAGAAAACGGAGCCAGGCTCGGTTTTCCGTCGAAACAGGGCGTGACCACGCGGATGGCGCTGACGAAAACCGAGCCTGGCTCCGTTTTCTCCCATGGCCACGCGCCGACTGAGAAACTGGGGTCAGACTCGAATTTCGTCGGGCCGGTCGTGGTAGATGCAATAGTTGCGTTGACGAAATTCGAATCTGACCCCACTTTCTCAGTCGAGGAACCGCGGCGGATCGGGGTCGTGCGCCCAGTCCTGCCCGGGCTTGTCGACCTTGTCCATCCAGGCGCGGATGAGCTCGACGTGCTCCTGCTCCTCCGCCTGCAGCTCGCGCGCGGCGCGGCGGACGGTCTCGACGGTGGCGACCTCGACCAGGCGCGCGAAGAAGCGCTCGGCGCGGATCTCGGCGGCGAGTGCCAGCTCCAGCGCGTGGAACGGCGTCATCAGGTAGTGGATCTCGTCGGCCGGCGTGGTCTCCGGCCCCTCGAAGCCCTCCCACACCTGCTTGCCCGGCGCCGCGGGCGTCTCGCGCCAGCCCATCTGCGCCATGATCTGCTCGGCGTGCTTGCCCTCGATGGTCGCCATCTTGCGGAAGAGCGTCGCCACCTCGCGGTTGTTGTGCATCTCCATCGCGTCGGCCAGCTCGGTGTAGCGCTGCGCGGCTTCGACCTCCATGACGAGCGCGTGGGCCATGAACTCGGTCAGCGTGCGCGGCGCGTCGTCGCGGCGTGCCGACGCCTCGGGCTTCTTGCGCGAACGCGGGCTCACAGCGCGAACTCCGCTTCGAGATCGGCGACCGCGACCGGCGACTTCGCGCGGCCGAGCGGGTACGGCGTTCGCTCGCCGGCATAGAGGACGCCGATGTTGAAGCCGTCGTCGGTCATGATCCGCCGCGCGGCGCGCCCCGGGTCGTCGGTCTGCTGGACCGGCGCCGGGTGCACGAGCTCCTTCCACGCACGCTGCTCCGGGCGGAACGTCACGCAGGGGCTCAGGATCTCGATGAACGAGAAGCCGGGATGGCGGATCGCCTGCGCGATGATCTCGGCGGTGCCGTTCGGGTCGCCGGAGAACGCGCGCGCGACGAAGTTGGCGCCCGACGCGAGCGCGATCACCAGCGGGTGGAACGAGCGCACGCCGGTGCCGCCGGGCGAGAGCTTCGAGTCCCAGTCGGGCTCGGTGGTCGGCGACGGCTGGCCCTTGGTCATCCCGTAGACGTGGTTGTCCATCACGATGTAGGTCAGGTCGACGTTGCGCCGGCACGCGTGCAGGAAGTGGTTGCCGCCGATCGAGTAGCCGTCGCCGTCGCCGCCGGCGACCAGCACGGTGAGATCGGGGCGCGCGACCTTCAAGCCGGTGGCCGCGGCGAGCGCGCGGCCGTGCACGCCGTGGAAGCCGTAGCACGTCGTGTAGGCGGGAATGCGCGACGAGCAGCCGATGCCCGACACGACGGCGACCTTCTCCGGCGGCTGCCCGATCATCGCCAGCGCCTTGGTCACCGAGCTCAACACCGAGTAGTCGCCGCAGCCCGGGCACCAGATGGGCTTGTACGACGACTTGAAGGACGCCGGGGTCAGCGGCGCGCACGCGGCGGCATCGTTCATGCGTTTCTCCACGCGAGGATGGCCTCGGCGATTTCACCGGGCCGCAGCGGCAGCGGCCCGGGGCGGTGGAAGCCCGCCGGCCGCGCCGGCAGGTCGTAGGCGGCGCGCAGCCAGGACAGGAGCTGCCCGCCGTGGTTCTGCTCGACGACGAGCACGCGCTTGACGCCGGCGAGCGCCGCGTCGAGCCGCTCCGGCTGCGCGGGCGCCAGCAGCCGCAGCGCGACGAGGCGCACCGTCGTGCCGCCGGCCGCGAGCCGCGCGACGGCCTCGCGCACCGCGGCGGTGGTCGAGCCGAACGTGATCACGGCCGCGTCGGCGGCGAGGTCGCCCTCGACGTCGGCCCAGCGGTCGCCGAAATCGTGCAGCGCGAGCTTGCGCGCGCGCTTGTCGAGCTGCAGCCGGTGGTCGCGCGGCTGGCTGCTCGGGATGCCGGCCTCCGTGTGCTCGAGGCCGTCGGCCGTGTAGACGGTGCCGGGCGTGCCGGGAATCGCCATCGGCGACACACCGGTCTCGGTGTTGCGGTAGCGCTTGTAGTCGGGCGCGTTGGCGGCCGCGGTGAGGCGCGTGCCGGTGAACGTCTCGTCGGCCGGCCGGTCGATCACCGCGCGCGACTGCCCCATGAACTGGTCGGACAGCACGATCGTCGGGCCCTGCAGCGCTTCGGCCAGGTGCACCGCCCACTGCGTGGTCGCGAGGCAGTCGGCGATCGACGTCGGCGCCACGACGACGCGCGGCGCGTCGCCGGTCAGGCCGGATACCGCGAACGACAGGTCCGACTGCTCGCTCTTCGCCGGGATGCCGGTCGACGGCCCGCCGCGCATCACGTCGACGACGACGATCGGCACCTCGGCGCTCACCGCGAGGCCGATGCCCTCGGTCATCAGCGCGAGTCCCGGGCCGGCCGTCGCCGTCAGCGACGGCACGCCGCCGTACGACGCGCCGACGATCATGTTGATCGAAGCGAGCTCGTCCTCGGCCTGCAGCAGCGAGCCGCCGACCTTGGCGAGCGCGGGCGCCATCCACTCGAGCAGCTCGGTCGCCGGCGTGATCGGGTACGCGGCGACGAAGCGCACGCCACCGCGGATGGCGCCGTAGCCGGCGGCCTCGTTGCCGCTGACGTTCCAGCGGCCGGCGCCGGTGCCGGTCACCGCCGGCAACGCGCGGACGCCGGCGATCCCCCCGCCCGCCCGCATGCCGGCGTCGAGCGCCGCCAGGTTGGCCGCAAGCTTCTCGTCGTCGCGCTTCCACGACGCGCGCAGCGCGGCCTCCAGCGCCGCGCGCGGGATGCCGGCCAGCGCCCCGGCCACGCCGAGCGCGACCATGTTGGTCCAGCTGCCGGCGATGCCCTTCGCCGTCTTCTTGAGCAGCACCGGCGCGAACGCCGCGCCGGTGGCCGTGTACACGTCGGGCACCGCGCCCTCGTCGGGGTCGCCGACGATCACGCTGGACGCCGCGAGCGGGATCTCGTCGAAGAAGCGGCCGACGTTCTGCCAGTCGATGGCGAGCAGGACGTCGAAGCGGTCGTCCAGCGTGGCCACCGGTGCGGCGGCCAGGCGCACCAGCGCGGCGGCCTCGCCGCCGCGGATCTGCGGCCCGCTGGTGCGCACCATGAGGCCGTAGTAGCCGGCGCGCGCCGCGGCGTCGACCAGCAGGTTGCCGGCCGTCATCACCCCGCTGCCGCCGCTGCCGGCCAGCGCGATGGAGAGGCTGCGCACGCCGCCCGGCGCGGCTTGCGCGGCGGCGTCCTTCGTCAGTTGCGTCGCGATCGCGTGCACGTCGATTCCTTCGGTGTCGTCACATGCGCGCAGTAAAGCGACTCCGCGGGCGTTTGCATTTGATGAAGATCAAGGCGTCCGCGATCGCCGTCGCCCATCATGTTTGCCAGCATTTCGGTATTCCAGTACTTTAATACCTATTTAACGCCAAGATAGGCGCTCGCGGACCCGCGGTCAAGCCGCCGGACGCCGGGCCCGGAGGAGCCGTCGCATGACCATCGCTGCCCGCCGCTGGCTGATGACCGCCGTCGGCGCCCCCCTCGTGGAGGACGCCTTCGACGCCGCCCCCGGCCCCGGCGAGGTCGCCGTCGCCATCGCCGGCTGCGGCGTCTGCCACACCGACTTGGGCTACTACTACGACGGCGTGCGCACCAACCACCCGCTGCCGCTGGCCCTCGGCCACGAGATCAGCGGCCGCGTCGCCGCCGCCGGCCCGGGCGCCGAGTCGTGGCTCGGCCGGTCGGTCATCGTCCCGGCGGTGCTGCCGTGCGGCGAATGCGACCTGTGCAAGCGCGGGCTGGCGCCGATCTGCCGCGCGCAGAAGATGCCCGGCAACGACATCCACGGCGGGTTCGCCACGCACATCGTCGTGCCGGCGCGCGGCCTGTGCCCGGTCGACGAGGGGAAGCTCGCCGCGGCCGGCGTCTCGCTCGCCGAGGTCTCGATCGTCGCCGACGCGCTGACCACCCCGTACCAGGCCGTCCGCCGCGCCGGCGTGACCCCGGGCAGCCTCGCCGTCGTGGTCGGCGTCGGCGGCGTGGGCGGCTACTGCGTGCAGATGGCGCACGCGTTCGGC
>JBGAMF010000042.1:0-35193 GCA_044223185.1 Casimicrobiaceae bacterium
TCATGTAGTCCTCGAACGTCTTGTGCGACAGCGTCTCGTCCGGGTTCACCCACGAGATCACGAACACCGTGAGCCCCTCCGCGACCGCCCAGCGGATGAACGAGTTCTTCTCGCGCAGGTCGAGGATGTAGTACTTGTTGATCCACGGCGGGATGATGAGCAGCGGCCGCTTCCACGTTTTCTTCGTCGACGGCTCGTACTGGATGAGCTGCATCAGCTCGTTCTGGAACACGACCTTGCCCGGCGTGGTGGCGATGTTGACGCCGAGCTCGAACGCCTTGGCGTCCGTCATCGAGATCTTCAGCTGGCCGCCGCCGCGCTCGATGTCGTCGAGCAGGTTGTGCAGCCCCTTGACGAGGTTCTGGCCGCCGGTCGCGACCGTCTCCCGGAACACCTCCGGGTTGGTCAGCGCGAAGTTCGACGGGGCCAGCGCGTCGATGTACTGGCGCGTGAAGAAGTCGACCTTCTTCTTCGTGTGGTCGTCGAGGCCCTCGACCTTCGCCACCTGGTCGTGCAGCCAGCGGGCGGCGATCAGGTAGCTCTGCTTGACGTAGTCGAACAGGAAGTGCTCCTGCCAGTCCTCGTGCTTGAAGCGCTTGTCGCCGTCCTTCGGCACGGCGACCGGCTCGGCGGGCGCGCCCAGCATGCGCAGCATCGAGCCCTGCCACAGGTTCATGTAGTCCCACCACAGGTTCATGTGCGACTCGGCGAGCCGCGCCGGATTCGACAGCATCTGCGCGGCGAGCTCCATGAACGCCTTGCCGAGGCCCAGCTCGTCGGACGGCAGCGCCGCGCCGGACTTCGCGTTGCGCGCCGCGAAGTCGCCGATGACCTTGGCGCTCTTCTCGGCGGCGGCGGCGAGCGACTCGGCGAGCGCTACGGGGTCGACCTTCGGGGGCGTGGCGTCGGTGGCGGGTGTGGACATCGGGAGCCTCTTCGTTGTCGTGGGGCGCGGGGCGTCAGGCGGCGAAGCGGATTTCGCCGCCGGCCGAGACGGTGCGGCGCGCGCGACCGCGCCGCCACAGGTGGTTCAGGTGCGCGATGGTCTCGCCCATCGCGAAGTAGCTCTGCTGCAGGTCGAGCGCGCGCGGGAACAGCACCGGCACCATCTGCGCCGCGGTGACCGGGCCGGCGGAGGCGGCCATCGCCTGCACGAGCTCGGCCAGCCGGGCATCGTGGTGCGCGCGCAGTTGCGCGATCCGCAGCGGGATGCCCCGGAACGGCAGCCCGTGCGACGGCAGCACCAGCGACGACGGGGGCAGGTCCTCGAACGCGCGGAGCGAGTCGAGGAAGCGCCCGAGCGGGTCGCCGTCGCCGTCCGCCGGCCAGACGCTGACGTTGGTGCTGATCTTCGGCAGCAGCATGTCGCCGGAGACGAGCACGTTGTGCGCCGGCGCGAACAGCGACGCGTGCTCCGCCGAGTGGCCGTAGCCGGCGATCACGCGCCAGGCGGTGCCGCCGGCGCGGATCTCGTCGCCCGCGAGCAGCCGGTGGTAGTTCGGCGGCGCGACGGGCACGCCGCGGCGGTAGCTGTTGCCGCGGGCGGCAAGCGCGGCGACGTCGGCCTCCGCCATCCCGTGCGCGCGGAACAGCGCGCAGTTGTCGGCCGGTGCGTGCGCGGCGCGCTCGTCGACGATCGCGTGCGCCGTGAGGAACTCGCCCGCCGTCATCGTCACCGTGCAGCCGAAGCGCGCCGCGAGCCAGGCGGCGTTGCCCAGGTGGTCCGGGTGGCAGTGCGTCGCGACGATCCGCACGAGCGGGCGGCCGCCGAGCGTTTCCGCGAAGTGCCGCTCCCAGAGCGCCCGGGTCTCGGCGTTGGCGTAGCCGCAGTCGACGAGCGTGTAGCCGTCGCCCTCCTCGAGCAGCCACAGGTTGATGTGGTCGAGCGCGAACGGCAGCGGCATCCGCAGCCACAGGATGCCCGGCGCGACCGGCAGCGCGGCGCCGGGGGCCGGCGGCGCGGGCAGCGGGTAGTCGAGGACGGCCGGGTGCGGCGCGGTCATGTCAGTCCCGAAGGGCCGTCCCGAGGGACTGACCTGCCCCCTCGGGGGGCAGCGAGCGCAGCGAGCGTGGGGGTCGTTTCATCCTGGTCCCGAAGGGCCGTCCCGAGGGACTGACCTGCCCCCTCGGGGGGCAGCGAGCGCAGCGGGCGTGGGGGTCGTCTCATGCGGTCCCTCGGCAAACCGTTATGGTATCGTGGTCGGCCCGCTGCGCCCCGCGGATCCGCAACATCCGTCGCCGCGATTCCATGCCCGCCGCCCGCAAGTCCGCCGTGCCGATCGCCCGCGAGCCGACGTACACGATCTCGCAGCTCGCGCACGAATTCGCGCTGACGACGCGCGCGATCCGCTTCTACGAGGACGAGGGGCTGCTCGCGCCGGCGCGCCGCGGCCAGGCGCGCGTCTACGGCGAGCGCGAGCGCGTGCGGCTGAAGCTCATCCTGCGCGGCAAGCGGCTCGGCCTCGCGCTCGCGGAGATCGGCGAGCTGCTCGACCTGTACGAGGTCGGCCGCAACGAGCGCGCGCAGCTCGCGCTGTTCCTCGAGGTGCTCGGGCAGCGGCGGGCGCGCCTCCTGCAGCAGAAGGAGGACATCGACGCCGTGCTGGCGGAGATCGACGGCGTGGAGCGCGAGTGCCGCCGCCGGCTGCGCGAGGAGGCGCGGCTCGGGCGGCCGGCCGCGGCGCCGTCGCCGGGGGCGGCGCCGGCGGCGGCGGGCAAGACGAGTTGACGTTTACGTAAACGTTATGCAGAATTCCGCACCGGGCCGGCGCGACGCGGGCCCCGCGGCGCCGCGGGCGGCGCACGACCGGGAGGGGGCGCGATGACCGAGCGCGTGTTCGTGCCGAAGGATCCGGACTACGGGGAGCGCGTCCGCGCGAGCTTCGCGCGGCAGGGGGCGATGCGCCTCATCGGCGCGCGGCTCGACGAGGTGGCGCCCGGCTACTGCCGGATCTCGCTGGTGCCGCGGCCCGAGGTCGCGCAGCAGCACGGCTACGTGCACGCGGGCGTCGTCAGCGCGATCGTCGACACCGCCGGCGGTTACGCGGGCTTCTCGCTGTTCCCGCACGGCGCGTCGGTGCTGACGGTCGAGTTCAAGGTCAACCTGCTGGCCCCCGCGGAAGGCGACCTGGTGGTGGCCGAGGGCTTCGTCGTGAAGCCGGGGCGCACGCTCGCGATCACGCGCGGCGAGGTGCACGCCGAGCGCGCCGGCCGCCGCACGCTGGTCGCGCTGATGCAGCAGACGCTGATGGTGATGCACGGCAAGGCGGACGCGTGAGCCCGTCCGTGCGCGGACCCGACGATCGAACGGAGCGACGATGCTGAACTTTCCCTCACTTTCGTTCCACCACGGCGAGACGATCGACATGCTGCGCGCGTCGGTCGCGCAATTCGCCGCGGACGAGATCGCGCCGCGCGCCGCCGACATCGACCGCAGCAACCAGTTCCCGCCGGACCTGTGGCGGAAGATGGGCGACCTGGGCGTCCTCGGCATCACCGTCGAGGAGGCGTACGGCGGCACGGCGATGGGCTACCTCGCGCACTGCGTGGCGATGGAGGAGATCTCGCGCGCGTCGGCCTCCGTGGGCCTGTCGTACGGCGCGCACTCGAACCTGTGCGTCAACCAGATCCGCCGCAACGGCAGCGAGGCGCAGAAGCGCCGCTACCTGCCGAAGCTCATCAGCGGCGAGCACGTCGGCGCGCTGGCGATGAGCGAGCCGGGCTCGGGCTCGGACGTCGTGTCGATGCGGCTGCGTGCCGAACGCCGCGGCGACCGCTACGTCATGAACGGCAACAAGATGTGGATCACCAACGGGCCGGACGCCGACACGCTGGTCGTCTACGCGAAGACCGACCCGGACGCCGGCCCGCGCGGGATCACGGCGTTCCTGGTCGAGAAGGGCATGAAGGGCTTCTCGACCGCGCAGAAGCTCGACAAGCTCGGCATGCGCGGGTCGAACACCTGCGAGCTCGTGTTCCAGGACTGCGAGGTGCCGGCGGAGAACGTCCTCGGCGCCGAGGGCCGCGGCGTCAACGTGCTGATGAGCGGCCTCGACTACGAGCGCGCGGTGCTCGCCGCGGGCCCGCTCGGCATCATGGCCGCCTGCATGGACGTCGTGCTGCCGTACGTGCACGAGCGCTCGCAGTTCGGGCAGCCGATCGGCGAGTTCCAGCTGATGCAGGGCAAGGTCGCCGACATGTACTCGACGATGATGGCGTGCAGGGCGTACGTCTACGCGGTAGCGCAGGCCTGCGACCGCGGCGAGACGACGCGCAAGGACGCCGCCGGCGCGATCCTGTACGCGGCGGAGAAGGCGACGTGGATGGCCGGCGAGGCGATCCAGGCGCTGGGCGGCAACGGCTACGTCAACGAGTACGCGACGGGCCGCCTGTGGCGCGACGCCAAGCTGTATGAAATCGGCGCCGGCACCAGCGAGATCCGGCGGATGCTGATCGGCCGTGAGCTCTTCAACGAAACCAAGTGAGCGGAGCGAAGCCGATTCGGCGACCGCTAACCCTTCGCGCAGCGAAGGGTTAAGCTGCCGCAGGCAGCGGCGGTCGCAAATCGGCGCCGGCACCAGCGAGATCCGGCGGATGCTGATCGGCCGTGAGCTTTTCAACGAAACGAAGTAGGTGGAAGACATGAACAACGATCCGATCGTCATCGTCGGAGCTGCCCGTACTCCCATGGGCGGCTTCCAGGGGGACTTTTCGTCGCTGGCGGCGAGCGACCTGGGCGCCGTCGCGATCAAGGCGGCCGTCGCGCGCGCGGGGATCGCGCCCGCCGACGTCGAGAAGCTGTACTTCGGCTGCGTGCTGCCGGCCGGGCAGGGGCAGGCGCCCGCGCGGCAGGCGGCGCTGAAGGCCGGGCTGCCGATCGCGGTCGGCTGCACGACCGTGAACAAGATGTGCGGCTCGGCGATGGAGGCGACCATCGTCGCGCACGACGCGCTCGTCGCCGGGTCCGCCGACGTGATGGTCGCCGGCGGCATGGAGAGCATGACCAACGCGCCGTACCTGATGCCCAAGGCGCGCGCCGGCTACCGGATGGGGCACCAGCAGGTGCTCGACCACATGTTCTACGACGGCCTCGAGGACGCGTACGACAAGGGTCGCCTGATGGGCACGTTCGCCGAGGACTGCGCGGGCAAGTACGCGTTCACCCGCGAGGCGCAGGACGCGTTCGCGCTGGCGTCGCTGGCGCGCGCGCTGGCCGCCAACAACGACGGCACGTTCGCGTGGGAGATCGCGCCGGTCACCGTCGCGGGGCGCAAGGGCGAGGTCGTGATCGAGAAGGACGAGCAGCCGGCCAAGGCGTCGCCCGACAAGATCCCGCTGTTGAAGCCCGCGTTCCGCAAGGACGGCACGGTGACGGCGGCCAACTCGAGCTCGATCTCCGACGGCGCCGCCGCGCTGGTGCTGATGCGCCGTTCGCAGGCGGAGCGGCGCGGCGTGAAGCCGCTCGCGGTGATCGTCGGGCACGCGACGCACGCGCAGGAGCCGGCGTGGTTCTCGACGGCCCCGGTGGGCGCCATCGGGAAGCTGTACCGGAAGACCGGGTGGACGACGAAGGACGTCGACCTCTTCGAGATCAACGAGGCGTTCGCCGTCGTCACGATGGCGGCGATGAAGGAGCACGGCCTCGCGCACGAGCAGGTGAACGTCCACGGCGGCGCGTGTGCGCTCGGCCACCCGATCGGCGCGTCGGGCGCGCGTATCGTCGTCACGCTGCTGGGTGCGCTGCGCAAGCACGGCAAGCGGCGGGGTGTCGCGTCGCTGTGCATCGGCGGCGGCGAGGCGACCGCGCTCGCGATCGAGCTCGCGTGAGGGCGCGGGCATGATGCCGTGGTCCGACTTCTGGCTGTACGTCGTGGCCTGCGTGCTGCTGGTGCTGACACCGGGGCCGAACCTGCTGTACCTCGTCTCGCGCACGCTGTGCCAGGGACGGGCGGCCGGCGTCGTGTCGCTCGCCGGCACGACCACCGGCTTCCTCGTGCACATCGTCGCGGCGGCGCTCGGGCTCTCGGTGGTGTTCGTGACCATCCCGGTGCTGTTCGACGTCGTGCGCTGGGCGGGTGCGGGGTACCTCCTCTACCTCGCGTGGGACGCGGTCCGGCCGCAGGGCGGAACCGCCCTCTTCGCACGGCGCGACCTGCCCGCCGTGCCGCCGGCCACACTCTACCGGACGGGGATCCTCACCAGCATCCTCAACCCGAAGGTGGCGCTCTTCTACCTGGCGCTGTTCCCGCAGTTCGTCGACCCGGCGCGCGGCAGCGTGCTGCTGCAGTCGCTGTTCCTCGGCGCCGTGCAGATCGCCGTCGCCGTCGTCGGCGACCTCCTGTTCGTGCTGGCGGCGGCGCAGGTCGCGCGCTGGCTGGCGGACCGCCCCCTGTGGGCGGCGGCGCAGCGCTGGGTGCTCGGGGGCGTGTTCGCGGCGATCGCGGCGAAGCTCGCGCTGGACACGCGGCGATGAGATTCCGGAGGCCGACCGCATGTTGCTGAACGAAGAGCAGCAGCTCGTCCGCGACACGATGCGCGCGTTCGCGCAGGAGCGGCTCGCGCCGAACGCCGCGCGCTGGGACCGCGAGTCGCACTTTCCCCGCGAGGAGTTGGCGGAACTGGGCGCGCTGGGTGCGCTGGGCATGGTCGTTCCGGAGGAATGGGGCGGCGCCGGCGCCGACTACGTGTCGCTCGCCGTGACGATGGAGGAGATCGCCGCCGGCGACGGCGCGACGTCGACGATCCTCTCGGTCCAGAACTCGGTCGTGTGCGGGCCGCTCAGTGCGTTCGGCACCGACGCGCAGAAGGAGCGCTACCTGAAGCCGCTCGCGCGCGGCGAATGGCTCGGCTGCTTCTGCCTGACCGAGCCGCACGTCGGCTCGGACGCGGGCGCGATCGCGACCCGCGCCGAGCGCCGCGGCGACCGCTTCGTGCTGAACGGCGTCAAGCAGTTCATCACGTCGGGGAAGAACGCCGACGTCGCCATCGTGTTCGCCGTCACCGACAAGGCCGCGGGCAAGAAGGGCATCTCCGCGTTCGTCGTCGAGACGAAGGCGAAGGGCTACGTCGTCGCGCGCGTCGAGGAGAAGCTCGGCCAGCACGCGTCGGACACCGCGCAGATCGTGTTCGAGGACTGCGAGGTGCCGGTCGCGAACCTGCTGGGGCCCGAGGGCGGGGGCTACCGGATCGCGCTCGCGAACCTCGAGGGCGGGCGCATCGGCATCGCCGCGCAGGCGGTCGGCATGGCGCAGGCGGCGCTCGACGCCGCGCTGGCGTATGCACGGGAGCGGATGAGCTTCGGCCGCCCGATCGTCGAGCACCAGGCCGTCAACTTCCGGCTGGCCGACATGGCAGTGCAGATCGAGGCGGCGCGGCAGCTCGTCTGGCACGCGGCCGCCCTGCGCGACGCCGGCCGGCCTTGCCTCAAGGAGGCGTCGATGGCGAAGCTCTTCGCCACCGAGATGGCCGAGCGCGTGTGCTCGGACGCGATCCAGGTCCACGGCGGCTACGGCTACGTCGCCGACTTCCCGGTCGAGCGCATCTACCGCGACGTGCGCGTGTGCCAGATCTACGAAGGCACCAGCGACATCCAGCGCCTCGTGATCGGCCGGGCGCTCGCGGGCTGACGCCCGCCCCCGGGTATCATCGCAACGACTCTTCCGCCGCACCCGCCAACGGAGCGCCCATGAGCGGCAGTCCCCTGCAGTTCTTCTTCGACTTCTCGTCGCCGTACGGCTACCTCGCCGCGCAGAAGATCGACGCGCTCGCGGCGAAGCACGGGCGCACCGTCGACTGGCGGCCGATGCTGCTCGGCGTCGTCTTCAAGCAGACCGGCGCGGCGCCGCTGACGGAAGTGCCCGTGAAAGGCCCGTACTCGAAGCGCGACTTCGCGCGCAGCGCCCGCTTCCACGGCGTCGAGTTCCGCATGCCGCCGGTGTTCCCGATCCCGGCGCAGGCGCCCGCGCGCATCGTGCTGTGGGCGAAGCAGGGCAGCCCGGCCGACGGCGCGAAGGTCGCCCGTGCGCTCTACCGCGCGTACTTCGTCGACGGCCTCGACATCTCGAAGGCCGACGTCGCTGCCGACGTCGCGGGCCGCGCGGGCTTCGACGCGGCGGCGGCGCGCGCCGCCGTCGACGACCCGGCGATCAAGGACGCGCTGAAGCGCGAGGTCGAGGCGGCGATCGCCGCCGGCGTGTTCGGGTCGCCGTTCGTCATCGTCGACGGCGAGCCGTTCTGGGGTATGGACCGCTTCGACCAGATCGAGCGCTGGCTCGCGCACGGCCCGTTCTGACCGCGATGGCCGAGTACACGCTGTACGGCTTCGCGCAGTCGGGCAACGCCTACAAGCCCGCGCTGATGCTGGAGTTGGCCGGCGCCGACTGGGCGCCGCGCTTCGTCGACTACTTCGGCGGGGAGACGCGCACGCCCGCGTACCGCGCGATCAACGCGATGGGCGAGGCGCCGATCCTCGAGCACCGCGGGCGGCGGCTGACGCAGTCGGGCGTGATCCTCGACTACCTCGCCGAGACGCTCGGCCGGTTCGGGCCGCGCGACGCCGACGAGCGGCGCGAGATCCTGCGCTGGCTGCTGTGGGACAACCACAAGCTCACCAGCTACACGGCAACGTACCGGTTCATGCGCACGTTCGCGAACAACGCCGATCCGGGCGCGCTTGCGGAATTCCGCAAGCGCGCCGAGACCGCGTGGGGTGTGCTCGACGCGCACCTGGCCGGGCGCACGTTCGCCGTCGGCGACCGGCTGACGATCGCCGACCTGTCGATGTGCGGCTACCTCTACTGGCCCGACGAGATCGGCGTCGACTGGTCGGCGTACCCGAACGTCGCCGCGTGGCTCGCGCGCATCGCCGCCACGCCGCGCTGGCGGCACCCCTACGAGCTGCTGCCGGGGCACCCGCGCCCGGCGGCGGCGTGAAGCGAGGAACTCCATGGCAAGGAAGAAGGCAGCGCCGGCGCCCGCCGGCTACGCGACGATCGACGTCGCCGTGCGCAACGGCATCGGCATCGTGTCGCTCGACCGCCCCGACGTCCACAACGCGTTCGACGACACGCTGATCGCCGAGCTCACCGCGGCGCTCGCGGCGCTCGGGGCCGACCCTGTGGTGCGCGTCGTCGTGCTCGCCGGCAACGGGCCGACGTTCTGCGCCGGCGCCGACCTGAACTGGATGAAGAGGGCCGCCCTCTACACGCGCGCGCAGAACACGGCGGACGCGAAGGCGCTCGCGCGGATGCTGCAGACGCTCGCCGAGCTGCCGAAGCCGACGATCGCGCGCGTGCACGGCGCCGCATACGGCGGAGGCGTGGGGCTCACCGCATGCTGCGACATCGCGGTGGCGGCCGCGGAGACCAGGTTCGCGCTGTCGGAGGCGAAGCTCGGCATCATCCCCGCGACGATCTCGCCGTACGTGATCCGCGCGATCGGCGCCCGGCAGGCGTCGCGCTACTTCCTCACCGCCGAGCGGTTCGACGCGGCCGAGGCGTTCCGCATCGGGCTCGTCCACGACATCGTGCCGATCGCGCAGCTCGACGACCGCGTCAACGAGCTGCTGGGCCCGCTGCTCGTCGCCGGCCCGCAGGCGCAGCGCGAGTGCAAGGCGCTGATCCGCGCCGTCGCCGGGCGGCCGATCGACGCGAAGGTCGTCGCCGACACCGTGCGCCGCATCGCCGCCGTGCGGTCGACGGCGGAGGCGAAGGAGGGCATGGCGGCCTTCCTCGGCAAGCGCGCGGCGGCGTGGGTGCCCCCGGAGCTGGCGGAGCGCAAGTGACGCCGGCACTGGCCTCGTTCGACACCGTGCAGCTGGTCGCGCTGGCCGCGGCGCTCGGCTGGGCGAGCGGCCTGCGCCTCTACGCGGTGCTGTTCATCGTCGGCGGTGTCGGCCATCTGCAGTGGGTGGACCTGCCCGCCGGGCTCGCGGTGCTCGCACACCCGCTGGTGCTGGCCGCGTCCGGCTTCATGTGCGCGGTCGAGTTCCTCGCCGACAAGATCCCCGGCGTGGACTCGGCGTGGGACGCGGTGCAGACGTTCGTCCGCATCCCGGCGGGGGCGGCGCTGGCCGCGAGCGTCTTCGGCGAGTCGTCGACGGCCGCGATGCTGGCGGCGGCGATCGTCGGCGGGACGCTCGCCGCCGGCAGCCACGCGACCAAGGCCGGCGGACGCGCGGTCATCAACACGTCGCCGGAGCCGTTCTCGAACTGGACCGCGTCCTTCGGCGAGGAGGTCGCCGTCGGCACCGTGCTGTGGCTCGCGTTCGCGCATCCGGTCGCGGCGCTGGTCGTGTTGGCACTCCTCGTCGCGTTGACGATCTGGCTGCTGCCGAAAGTCTGGCGCGCGCTCGCGCGCGTCGCGCGCCGGATCGGAGGTTGGTTCGGTGCGGCGGATCGCCGGTCCCTGCCGTGATGCCGCGGCCGCTCGCCGGCGTGGCGCCTGCGCACCGTCGATGCACGTGACCGTCTGCCTCGCCGCGGAAGACGCGTCGCCGTGGATGGACCTCTTCGGCGCGGCGCTGCCCGGGGCGCACGTCGAGCGGCGCGAACCGGATGCGCCGGTCGCCGCCGGCGCCCCGCGTGCCGACTACGTCGTGGCGGCGCATCCGTGCCGGACCGTGTTCGACGAGCAGCCGGCGCCCCGGGCGGTCTTCACGGTGAGCGCTGGCGTCGGCCACATGCTGCGGCTCCCCAACCTGCCGCGCGACGTGCCGCTCATCCGCGTCGAGGACGCCGGGATGGGCGCGCAGATGGTTCGCTACGTCCTCGCGGCGGTGCTGGGGTTCGCGCAGCGGCTGCCCGCCTACGCCGCGCAGCAGCGCGCGGTCCGCTGGGAGCAGCACTCGCCGCGCGCGCCGGCGTCGCTCGCGGTCGGCGTGCTCGGCCTGGGCGTGGTGGGCGCCGCGGTCGCCCGCGCGCTGGCGGCGCAGGGTTTCGCCGTCCGCGGGCACGCGCGCACGGCGAAGGCGATCGACGGCGTGCGCGGCTTCGCGGGCGCGGAGGGGTTCGCGGCGTTCCTCGACGGCCTCGACGTCCTCGTCGCGGTCGTCCCCGACACCGCGGACACCGCGGGCGTGCTCGACCGCGCGGCGCTGTCGCGGCTCGCCGACGGCGCCCACGTGGTCAACATCGGCCGCGGCAGCGCGCTGGTCGAGGAGGACCTCGTCGCACTGCTCGACAGCGGCAAGCTCTCCGGCGCGACGCTCGACGTGTTCCGCACCGAGCCGCTGCCGCCGGAGCACCCGTTCTGGCGGCGGCCCGAGATCGCCGTGACGCCGCACATCGCGGGCCTCACGATTCCCGGCGACACGGTGGCGCAGATCGCCGCGAAGATCGGCCGACTCGAGCGCGGGCTGCCGGTCACCGGCGTGGTCGACCGCGGGCGGGGCTACTGACGATGGGCAAGCCCGTACCGGCCGGCGTGCCGTCCCCGTGCGTCAGCGTGTGCGCGATCGACGAGGCCACCGGCTTTTGTGCCGGCTGCCTGCGCACGATCGACGAGATCGCCGCGTGGAGCGTGCTCGACGACGACGAGCGGCGCGCCGTGTGGGCGCGCATCGGCGTGCGCCGCGCCGCGAGCGCCCCCCGCGGGCCGCAGTCCGCGGCGGAGGGCTGAAGTGAAAGGGCGCCCACGCTCGCGTTGCTCGCTGCCCCCCGCGGGGGCAGGTCAGTCCCTCGGGACGGCCCTTCGGGATGGAGGAGTGCCCCCACGCTCGCTGCGCTCGCTGCCCCCCGCGGGGGCAGGTCAGTCCCTCGGGACGGCCCTTCGGGATGGAGGAGTGCCCCCACGCTCGCTGCGCTCGCTGCCCCCCGCGGGGGCAGGTCAGTCCCTCGGGACGGCCCTTCGGGACTGACGCCATGGCCACCGTCGACTGGTACTTCGACTTCGTCTCGCCGTTCGCCTACCTCGCGAGCGAGCAGCTCGCTCTGCTGCCGGCGAAGACGCGCATCCGGTACCGCCCGGTCCTGTTCGCCGCGCTGCTCGACGCGAACGGGCAGCGCGGCCCGGCGGAGATCGCGGCGAAGCGTTTGTTCACGTACCGCTTCGCCGTGTGGCAGGCGAAGCGGCTCGGCATCCCGTTCCGGATGCCGCCCGAGCATCCGTTCAACCCGCTGCCGCTGCTGCGCCTCGCGATCGCGTGCGACTGCACGCCCGACGCCGTGCACCGGATCTTCCGCTTCGTCTGGCGCGACGGCCGCCTGCCCGACCTGCCGATCGAGTGGGCCGAGCTCGTCGCGGACCTGCGGCTGCCGGACGCGCAGCGGCGCGTCGCGGACCCCGACGTGAAGGACGCCCTGCGCCGCAGCACGGACGAGGCGATCGCGCGCGGCGTGTTCGGCGTGCCCACGCTGGCGATCGGCGACGAGCTGTTCTGGGGCGCCGACGCGACGCTGATGGCCGCGGACTACCTCGCCGCCGGCCAGCGCTGGAGCGACCCCGAGTACGCGCGCGTCGCGAGCCTCCCCGTCGGCGCCGCGCGCCGCGCGGCGGCAGGAGCGCGCGCGGCGCGAAGAAGGGCTAGTGGTTCGCAACGGAGGAGCCGGAAGCGTCTCCTGGGCTTCGCGCCGATGGCTTCGTTGCCGTTGCCCGCAACGGGGCCGGCCACTGCGTCGCAACGGCGCCTTCGCCCTCGGCGCGAGGAACGTCTTCTCGCTGATGCGGTCCTGGGCGATGGCCACACTCGCGGCCGCCGGCGTCACGCGTCCGCTGCGGGCGAGGAAGTCGAGCGCGGTGGCGGGAACGTTCTCGAACTCGGTGGTCGCAGCCGCCGCGAGCGACGCGACCTCGCCCAGGCCGCGCGGGTCGAGGTAGTCGGCGGCGACGTGGCGGTCGGCCACGCTGCCGGCCGGGCTGTCGGCCCCGGGGTCGAGGACGACCACCCTGAAGCCCAGGCTCTGCGCCGCCATGCAGAACATGCGGCCCAGCTGCCCGCCGCCCAGCAGGCCGAGCCAGGCGCCGGGCGGAATGGCGGCCATCGGGTGCTCCGCCCGCCGGTCAGGCCGCCGGCGGCACGCGCATCGCGCGGGCCGCGTTCGTCTGCTTCAACCGGAACGCGGCGAGCTTCTTCGCGACCGCCGGATCGGTGGCGGCGATGATCGCGACGGCGAAGAGGCCGGCATTCGCGGCGCCGGCCTCGCCGATCGCGAACGTCGCGACCGGGATGCCCTTCGGCATCTGCACGATCGACAGCAGCGAGTCCTCGCCGCGCAGGTACTTCGACGGCACGGGCACGCCCAGGACGGGAACGGTGGTCTTGGCGGCCAGCATGCCGGGCAGGTGCGCCGCGCCGCCGGCGCCCGCGATGATCACGCGCAGGCCCCGCGGGCCGGCGTCCTCGGCGTACTCGAACATGTCGTCGGGCATCCGGTGTGCCGATACGACACGCGGCTCGTTGGGAATGCCGAAGGCGTCCAGCTGCACGACGGCGTGCCGCATGATCTCCCAGTCGCTGTCGCTGCCCATCACCACGCCTGCCAACGGTGCCGCCTTGCGCTGCGCCATCCCGCCTCCCCACGAGCCTTGCGACGCGTCGAATCCCCGAGGAAATCTTAACATCGGGGTGCGGCGCCCGTCCCGCTGTCCACCGGCGTCCCCGATGGAACGTTCATCCGTGGGACGCTGACCAATGGCGTAGCGCACGCCGCCCGCTTGTGTTGTGCGGCGCACTCGCCGAGAATCGAACCGATGCCTTCCGAAAAATCCCGTTTCCGCGCGCTCGCGCTCGGCTTTTTGACGCTCGCGTGGCCGTTCGTCCCGGCGCTGGCCCAGTCCGACGCCGACTTCCTCGCCGCCAAGGCCGCGTTCGACAAGGGAGACCGCGCCAGGCTCGCTGCCGTCGCGCCCAGGGTCTCCGGCCACGTGCTGGCCCCCTACGTCGGCTACTGGCAGCTGAAGCTGGGCCTCGAGGATGCTTCCCCGGCCACCGTCACCGCCTTTCTCGAGCGGTACCCCAACACGCCGCTCGCGGATCGCCTGCGGGCCGACTGGCTGAAGCTCCTCGGCCGGAAAGGCATCTGGTACCGGTTCGCGATCGACTACGCGCCCTCGGCGAGCGACGACGTCGAGCTCGCGTGCTACGGCGTGCTCTACCGTTGGCCGCGCGACGGCGACGACGCGCTGGCCTCGGCCAAGCCGCTCTGGTTCACCGACAAGGCCACGCCGGACGCCTGCGAACCGGCCTTCGCCGCGCTGATCCGCCGCGGCGACATCACGACCGCCGATCGCCGCGCCCGGTTCCGGATGGCAAGCGAGGCGGGCAACCTGCGCGTCGCGCAGGCGCTGGGCGCCGACCTGCCCGGCAAGGACCGCATCCCCGACCGCGAGTTCGGCGAAGTGAGCCGCGATCCGCTGCGCTCGCTCGAGAAGGGTTCCTTCGCGTGGAGCACGGGCGGGGGCCGCGAGATCGCGCTGTTGGCGCTTTGTCGGCGGGAATCTTAACATTCACCCCGATGCGTCCGGCTGCGTCCAACGATCGCCCCCGCGCTGAACAAAAGGCGCGGCGGGTGGTTCTTCCTTGAAATGTGCCCTGCGCGGCCGACCCGCGGCCCGCGGGGGCGGGTCGCGGTGCCCACCGCTGACACTTGCCTGGCGCGCTCGCCGAGAATGCCTCGATGCCAACGATGCCCATTCGCCGCATCATCGCGCTCGCACTGCTGCCGGCGCTGGCCGCCGCCCCGGCCTTCGCGCAGACCGACGCCGACTTCCTCGCCGCGAAGGCGGCCTTCGAGCGCGGCGACCGCGCGCGCCGCGGCCGTCGCGCCGAAGCTCGCGCGGCACGAGCTCGCGCCCTACGTCGGCTACTGGCAGCTGAAAGCTGGGCCTCGAGGATGCTTCCCCGGCGGCGTCACCGCCAATTCATCGAGCGCTACCCGAACACGCCGCTCGCCGATCGCCTGCGCGCCGACTGGCTCAAGTTGCTCGGCCGCAGCGCCATCTGGCACCAGTTCGCGCTCGACTGGCCGCCGCCCGCGACGCGACGACGTCGAGCTCGCGTGCTACGGCGTCCTCTACCGCTGGCAGCGCGACGGCGACGGCGCGCTCGTGGCGGCGAAGCCGCTGTGGTTCACCGAGAAGGCGACGCCAGACGCCTGCGACCCGGCCTTCGCGGCGCTGATCCAGCGCGGCGACCTCACGCCGCCGATCGCCGCGCCCGCTTCCGCATCGCCAGCGAGGCCGGCAATGTGCGCGTCGCGCAGGCGCTCGGCGCCGACCTGCCGGGCAAGGACCGCATCACCGACCGCGAGTTCGGCGCGGTGAGCCGCGATCCGCTGCGCGCGCTCGCGCGCGGAACTTCGCGTGGACCACCGGCGGCGGCCGCGAGCTCGCGCTGTTGGCGCTCGAGCGCGCCGCGCGGCGACGCCGCCGCCGCGGCGCGACCCGCCTGGGTGAAGGTGCGCGACCGGCTGCCGGACGCCGATCGCCGGTACGGCAACGCGCGGCTCGCCTTCCACGCGGCGCGGCAGCTCAATCCGGCCGCCAACGACTGGTTCCGCGAGGCGGGCGACGTGCCGCTGTCGGCCGACGCGCACGCGTGGCGCGTGCGCGCGGCGCTGCGCGCGCAGGCGTGGGACGACGTGCTGGTGGCGATCGACGCGATGCCCGAAGCCGCAGCGGCAGGAGTCGGCGTGGCGCTACTGGCGCGCGCGCGCTGGCCGCGCAGGGCCGGGGCGACGGGCGCGCGCTTCTGGCGGTGGCGATCGAGGTCCATTTCTACGGCGTGCTGGCCGCGGAGGCGCAGGGCAAGCGCTTCGCGGTGCCGGCGAGCGCGCCGGTCGCCGTCGCGCCGGACGCGGTGTCGGCGTTCGCCGCGCGGCCCGAGGTCAAGCGCGCCGTCAAGCTCGCCGAACTCGACCTGCGGCCGGAGTCGCAGCGCGAGTGGATCTACATCGTGCGCGGGCTGCCCGACGACGACGCGCTGCTGCTCGCCGCCGGCTACGCGAGCAGCGTCGGGCTCTACGATCGCGCGATCAACACCGCCGACCGGACGCAGGCGCGCCACGACTACGCGCTGCGCTATCTCGCCCCGTACCGGACGGAGTTCGAGGCGGCGGCGAAGGCGCACGACGTCGACGTCGCGCTGCTCTACGCGATCGCACGGCAGGAGTCGCGCTTCGCGGTGGACATCGTGTCGTCGGCCGGCGCGGTCGGGCTGATGCAGCTGATGCCCGGCACGGCGCGCTGGGTCGCGAAGCAGCTCGCGCGCAACGACTACCGGCCCGCGCTCATCGGCGACGCCGAGCTCAACACGCAGTTCGGCGCGTATTACTTCAAGTACTGGCTCGAGCGCCTCGACCGCATGCCCGCGCTCGCGGCCGCTGCCTACAACGCGGGGCCGGGACGCGCGCAGGCGTGGCGCCCGCCGGCGCCGCTCGAAGGCGCGATCTGGGTCGAGACGATTCCGTTCAACGAAACGCGCGACTACGTGAAGAAAGTCCTCGCGAACGCCGTCGTGTACGGGCAGGCGTTCAACTCGCGCCAGCAAGCCGCTGACCACGCCGCTCGGGGCGTCGCGCCCCGCGCGGCGCAACGTGCGCACCGCGGCGGCCGCCGTGCCGCGCCGAGTAGCCCGTGGCGCTGCCGCCACGATCGTCGTGCTCGGCGGCGCCGGCTTCGTCGGGCGCCACATCGTCGCGCGGCTGGCCGCCGCGGGGCATCGCGTCGTCGTGCCGGTGCGGCGTCGCGAGCGCGCGAAACACCTGATCCTGCTGCCGACCGTCGACGTCGTCGAGGCGGACATCCACGATCCGCGCGCGCTGGAGCCGCTGTGCGCGGGCGCGACTGCCGTGATCAACCTCGTCGGCATCCTCAACGAGGTCGGCGCCGCACGTTCGAGCGCGCGCACGTCGAGGTCACGCGCAAGGTCGTCGACGGCGTGCCACGCCGCCGGCGTGCCGCGGCTCCTGCAGATGAGCGCGCTCGGCGCCGCGCCGGACGCCCGTCGCAGTACCAGAAGCCGAAGGCGGCGGCCGAGGCCACCGTCGCCGCGCCGAGGCCTGCGCTGGACCCTCTTCCGGCCTTCGGTGATCTTCGGCCCCGACGACACCTTCCTCAACCTGTTCGCCCGGCTCTCGAAGACATGCTCCCGGTGATCGCGCTCGCGGCGCAACGCGCGCTTCCAGCCGGATGTACGTCGACGACGTCGCGCACTGCTTCGTGCACGCGCTCGGCGACGAGCTCACGCATCGCGCGCTACGACCTGTGCGGCCCGAAGGTCTACACGCTGCAGGAGCTCGTCCGCTACGTCGGCGAGGTCGTCGGCGCCGTGCGCCCGATCGTCCCCCTCGGTCGGCGGCTGTCGCTGCTGCAGGCGGCCGTCCTCGAGCGGCTGCCTGGCAAGCTCATGAGCCGCGACAACCTGCGGTCGACCGCCGTCGACAACGTCTGCGGCTGCCCGTTCCCCGCGGTGTTCGGCATCGAGCCCGCCGCGCTCGAGGCGATCGCCCCGCAGTACCTGGCGCCGGCCGCGCAGCGGAGCGCGTTCGACGGTTATCGCGGCGCACGGCGGACGGCCGCGCGTACGCCCGGCGCGATGTCGCGGCCGCTGCCGCAACCGGTGCGGATCTACGAAGTCGGCGGCGCGGTTCGCGACGGGCTGCTCGGGCGGCCGGTCGCCGACCGCGACCACGTCGTCGTGGGCGCGACCCCCGAACTGATGCTGGCGTCGGGCTACCGGCCGGTGGGCCGCGACTTCCCGGTGTTCCTGCACCCGGAAACGCAGGAGGAGTATGCGCTCGCTCGCACGGAGCGCAAGCATGGGCAAGGGTATCGCGGCTTCGAGTTCTTCGCCTCGCCCGACGTGACGCTGGCGGAGGACCTGGCGCGGCGCGACCTCACGATCAACGCGATGGCGCGCGGAGACGACGGCGTGCTCGTCGATCCCTACGGCGGCGCCGCCGACCTCGCCGCCGGCGTGCTGCGGCACGTGTCGGCGGCGTTCGCGGAGGATCCGCTGCGCGTGCTGCGCGTCGCGCGCTTCGCCGCGCGCTTCGGTTTCACCGTCGCGCCGGAGACCGAGGCCTTGATGCGCGCGATCACGGCTTCGGGCGAACTCGCGACGCTGGCGCCCGAACGGGTGTGGCAGGAACTGGCGCGCGGGCTCATGGAAGCGCGCCCGTCGCGGATGCTCGCGGTGCTGCGCGACTGCGGCGCGCTGGCACGCCCTGCTGCCGGAGTCGCGGCGCTCTACGGCGTGCCGCAGCCGCCGGCGCACCACCCGGTGGCGGACATGGGCGTGCACGTCGCGCAGGCGCTCGATTGGGCCGCCGCGCACGCGCTCGGCCTGCCCGCCCGGTACGCGGTGCTGGCGCACGACCTGGGCAAGGCCACGACGCCGCCTGCCGCGTTGCCGCGGCACATCGCGCACGAGCAGCGCGCGCGCCCGGCTTGCCGGGATGTCCGAGCGCCTGCGCGTGCCGCTCGACTGCCGCGACGACGTGGCGCTCGCCGGCGGCGGCATGGCGTCGTGCACCGGGCGGCGAAGGTGGCCGGCGACGCTGCTCGACGTCCTCGCCGCGGCCGATGCGTTGCGCCGCCCCGAGCGGCCTCGCCGCGCTGCTCGATGCGTGCGCTGCCGACTGCGTGCTCGCGCCCGGGCGCCGCGCAGGAATACGCGCCGGCAGCGATCCTGCGCGGCGCGCTCGCCGTGAAGGTCGGTCGACGCCGGTGCCATCGCGCGCGGTGCCGTACATGGTCCCGGCGCCGAAGGCCGATGCGATCGCCGCGGCGGTCCGCGGCGCACGGCTCAAGGCGCTGCGCGCGTGGCGGCGGGAGCGTCCGAAGGCGTGATCCGGCAAGCGATCGGTGCGTGCGGCGCAGCTGTGCGCGTAACGGGGAGCTTTTTCTGCTGGCCGCCAGCGGCATGTGGCGGCCACTCGGCCGGGCGAGGCGCAACTTTGCCGTGCCGGCTGCAAAGGGCGCGGCGCCGAGGTCACGTCGTGCTCCGCCGGCACGGACGCCTTTTGCAGACGTTAGTGATGCGGTAGGCGACGGCCTTCATCACGCCGGCGGCCAGGCGCATCGCGCCCTTGACGGGCAGCGGAAGGTCGACCGCGCCGGCGTCCTGCGCCATCGTCCCGTGCCGGGCCTCGTCCTCGCGCATCGTGTCGACGATCGCGCGGCTCTTCGCGTCCGCGTCGGGCAGGCGGTCGAGGTGCGTGGTCAGGTGGTCCTCGACCTGCCGCTCGGTCTCGACGACGAAGCTTCCAGGTTGACGCGTATCGCCGGCGAGGCTGGCGAAGCGTGCCGATCGCAGCGAACCTGGCGTGTTCCAGCGGGTCTAGAAGGATGGGCGATCGTCGAGGTCGCGCAGCTGCGTTTCCAGTCCACGCGCGCGGAGAAGCTCTTCTCCTCGCGCGCCGCCTGCGTGCGCGAACCGGCTGCCGCGATGTCGGGATCAAGGGCCACCAGCGCCTGGGCCGCATACAACGCCTGGCACAGACCTCGCCGGTGCGGTTCACGCGCATGAGGCCCGCTGCGCGCCGCCGCTCGGCGGGGTGAGCTCCGGCAGAAGCGACGCGCCCGGTATCGGCCGTGCGCTCTGCGCGCAAGCCCGGACAGCGTCCGTAGCGCACGGTCGAAGCCGACGATCCAGCGGTCGATCATGCGCGCATCGTACCACCGCCCCCCGGACGAAAAAAAACGGGCGCCCGAAGGCGCCCGTTGCCATTGCGAAGAGACTCGATGTTGCGCGAGGCGCTCTTAGAAGAAGTGGACCAGGCCCATGACGAAGCCGCTGGCGTTGGCGCCGTTGACGACCGCGTACGGGTTGATGTTGAAGTTGTAGGCGGCGTTGTTGTCGTTGCGCGTCTGCACGAAGCCCGTGTAGGCCAGCGTGCGCTTCGACAGCGCGTACGTGTAGGAGATTTCCCACTGCTGCGCGCCCGTGCTGTTGCCGGCGGCCAGCTGGCCGACCTTCGTGCCCGCCGGGCCGCTGCCGTCGCCGGCGTCCGCCCAGAACGCGTACAGTTCGCCCGGGCCGACCGGCACGGTGGCGCTGATGCCCCAGAAATTGCGGGTCAGGCTGCCGCCGGTGACGTCGTAGTCGAGGCGCTCGTACACGCCGCCGATCTTGGCGACGCCGAAGTTCCAGTTGGCCGCGACCGAGAACGCCCAGTCGCTGCACGTCACGCAGCGGATCTTGGTGTTCGACTCGTACGCGATGCCGCCCTGGAACGGGCCGTTCGCGTAGAAGCCGCCGGCCGACAGCACGTACGCGTGGCGCTGCTGCTGCGCCAGCGTGCCGCCGGTGCCGCCGGACGTGGCGTCCGCCTGCGCGAGCTGCACCGAGCCGGCGAAGCCGCTGATGCGCGGCGAGTCGTAGCGGATCGAGTTGCCGAGGCGCGCGTCGAAGCCGCCGTTGTCCTTCGACTGCGAGCCCTGCGCCCACAGCGCGGCGGTCGACAGGATCGACGTGGTCAGCGTCGGGACGTTGCCGAAGATCGGATGGATGTCGTCGTACGGGGCGAGGAAGTTGCCGATCTTGAACGTGCCCCACGTGCCTTGCAGGCCGACGAACGTTTCGCGCGAGCCGAGCACGCCGCCGCTCGAGTCAGCGGAGACGTTCGACTCGATCTGGAAGATCGCCGACAGGCCACCGCCCAGGGACTCGCTGCCGCGGACACCGAGGCGCGACGAGTTCGAGCCGACGCGGTATACCGTGCGATTGACCGGCGCGGCCGTGGCGGGCAGGTTGGGATCGACCGCCTTGCCGCTGACCGCTTCCATCGTCAGGTTCACGCGGCCGTACAGCGTCACATTGGCGGTTTGCGCCTGCGCAGCCAGCGGGGCGGCAAGCAAACCCGCGACTGCGACAGCGACGAGCTTTTTATTCATGGAGTCTCTCCTCTAACGGATAAAATTGGCAAGGTTTCAAGCCTTTTGCGCCTGCCATCGGAACCTTCTCAAATCTGCGAGAAGTTGCAACCCATTTTGCCAAACCCCCCCTTGCACTGGCAAGCCGAAGGCAGACCGGGGTCTGGCCACCTTCGCCCGTGTTGTGCCGAAGCAACAGAAAATCGGGGTCGAAAGGGCGCGCCGGAACCGCCGCCGCGCACCGCCCGCACCGGGACTATGCTCGAAGTCTGTACTACAACTTCATGAATAAAAACAATAAAAATTCGAATCTTCGCCCGGAGGCCGGCTTCGGGGAGCATTCGGTCGATTTGCCCCGATTTGGCGCGACGCAGCCCGCCCCCGGACGGGTGCGTGCAACCCCGGATGCCCCTGATATTGCGCTGCTTTCGCCGGCCGCGGCGCCGGTGACGCGGACCGCCGGAAAGGCGAGCGTCGCGTGAGTGGCGCCAATCCCGCGCTGCTGGCCGCCGCCGCGGTGCTGGCCACCGCCGCGGCCGCCGCGCTGCTGCGCTGGAAGTCCCGGCTGCCCGTGGCCGTACGCAACGAGCGGACGCTGCACACGACGCCGATCCCGCGTGTCGGTGGGGTGGCGCTGTGGGCAGGCTTCGTTCCCGTCGCGCTGGCGGCGCCCGCGACGCCGGCCATGGCGGTGTCGACGTGGGGCATCCCGTTCGCGCTGCTGGTCGCCGTGTCGTTGCGCGACGACATCCGCGCCGTCGCCATCGGGCCGCGCCTTGCCGCGCACGCGGTGGCCGCCGCATGGTTCGCCGTCGCGGCGCTCGGCGTTTCCGCGGCGGCGATCCTCCCGCTGGCGGCGACGGTCCTCGTCGTCGCATGGTCGGCGAACCTCTACAACTTCATGGACGGCAGCGACGGCCTCGCCGCCGCGATGGCCGCGGTGGGCTTTGGCGCGTACGGCGCGGTGCTGCTGCACGGCGGGCTGCCCGCCACGCTGCCGCTCGCGGTCGCCGCGGCGGCGCTGCCGGTGCTTGCGGTCAACGTGCCGCCGGCGCGGATCTTCCTGGGCGACGTGGGCGCGGTTCCGCTGGGGTTCCTGGCGGCTGCGCTCGGCGTGGCGGGCGTGATCGACGGCGCGTGGGGTGCGTGGTTTCCGCCGCTCGTGTTCCTCCCCTTCGTTGCCGACGCGACCGTCACGCTCGCGCGACGGGTGCTCGGCGGCGAGCCGTTCTGGCTGGCGCACAAGTCGCACTACTACCAGCGGCTGCATCGGATGGGCGCGGGTCACCGCGGCACGCTGGCCGCGTGGGGCGCGCTGATGACCGGCACGGCCGGGACCGCCGTCGCGTGCGCGTGCCTCGCCCCGGCGCTCGGTGTGCCCGCGCTCGCCGCGTGGTGCGGCGCCTGCGCGGCGCTGTTCGCGGCGATTGATTATCATTGGCGCAGACGCCGGCCGCCACCGTGACGCGGACACCCATCAACCTGCGGGCCTCGCTCGCCTTCCTGCACGACGTGTGCGCGGCGGCGCTCGCGTGGTCGCTGCTCTACTGGCTGCGGTTCAGCCTCGACCTGCCCCAACCGTATCTCGCGGACCTGGGCCAGACGCTCGCGTGGATCGTGCCGCTGCAGGCGGGGATCTTCATCGCGCTGGGGCTGTACCGCGGCCTGTGGCGCTTCGCGAGCCTCGTCGACCTCCAGCGCATCGTGCTCGCCGCCGCGCTCGGCGCCGTCGTGGTGCCGGTGGTGCTCGTCATGCTGCAGCTGCAGGCCGTCGTGCCGCGCAGCGTGCTGGTCCTCTACCCGGTCGTGCTGATCTTCCTGATGGCCGGCAGCCGCTTCGCGTACCGCGTGTGGAAGGAGCACCGGCTGTACAGCCCGCTCGAGGCGCTCGGCGAGCCCGTGCTCGTGATCGGCGCCGGCGAGGCCGGCGCGCGCCTCGCCAAGGATCTCGCCCGCAGCCGCCAGTGGCGCGTCGTGGGCCTGCTCGACGACGACCCGGCGAAGCAGGGGCGGCTGCTGCGCCGCGTCCGCGTGCTGGGCGCGATCGCCGACCTCGCGGCGTGGTGCGCGAAGTACGGCGTGCGCAAGGTGATCATCGCGCTGCCGTCGGCGAACCACGTCGTGCGGCGGCGCGTCGCGGAGCTGTGTGCGGCGGCCGGCGTCGAGGCCCTGACCGTCCCGTCGTACGAGGACCTGGTCAGCGGCCGCCTCGCGCTGACCACGATCCGCAACGTCGAGCTCGACGACCTGCTCGGCCGCGATCCGGTCGTGCTGGACAGCGCCGGGCTGGCCGAGTGGCTGGGCAACCGCGTCGCGATGGTGACCGGCGCGGGGGGATCGATCGGCGCCGAGCTCGCCCGCCAGATCGCGCGCTTCCGCCCGGCGCGGCTCGTGCTGTTCGACATCTCGGAGGCCGCGCTGTACGAGATCCAGACCGCGCTGGCCGACGCCTTCCCCCAGCTGCCGGTGGCGGCGGTCGTCGGCGACGTCAAGCACGCCACGCTCGTGGAGGAGGTGCTCGCGCGCGAGCGGCCATCGGTGGTCTTCCACGCGGCCGCGTACAAGCACGTGCCGCTGATGGAGGAGACCAACGCGTGGCAGGCGGTGCGGAACAACGCGTGGGGCACGTGGGTGCTGGCGCGCGCGGCGGTCGCGGCGCGCGTCGAGAAGTTCGTGCTGGTGTCGACGGACAAGGCGGTCAACCCGACCAACGTGATGGGCGCGACCAAGCGCCTGGCCGAGATGGCCTGCCAGAGCCTGGCCGGCGGCGGCACGCAGTTCGTGCTCGTGCGCTTCGGCAACGTGTTCGGCAGCGCCGGCAGCGTGATCCCGCGCTTCCAGGAGCAGATCGCGCGCGGCGGGCCGGTGACGGTCACGCACCCGGAGATCACGCGCTTCTTCATGTCGCTGTCGGAGGCCACGCAGCTGCTGCTGCAGGCGGGGCTGCAGGGCAGGGACGGCGAGGTGCTGGTGCTCGACATGGGCGAGCCCGTGCGCATCGTCGACCTCGCGCGCGACATGATCAAGCTCTCAGGCGCCGATCCCGAGCGGATCGCCATCGTCTACACGGGGCTGCGGCCGGGCGAGAAGCTGTTCGAGGAGGTGCTCGCCACCGAGGAGGCCACGAAGGCCACGCCGCACCCCAAGCTGCGGATCGCGCAGGCGCGCGACGGACACCGACCGCGACGCCGTCAGCCAGATGGTCACGTGGGTGAACACGACCGTGCCGCCGACGACGCCGAGGTCCGCGCCTGCGCGCGTGGATCCCCGACTACGCGCCGTCGGCCGGTGCGCCGGTCAAGCCGATCCCCACCGCCGCGCCATCGGGGCGCGAGGAGGCCAAGCCGTTGCCGCTGCGGCGGAGGCGGTGAAGAAACGCTGCGCGTTTTCGCGACGATCGGCGCGGAAGCTAAGGGCGGCCCGGCGCTTTCCCGTAGCAAGGACCACGAAACGCAGTTCGCAGGTCGCTGCGCTCCCGGCTCGGTAGCGCGCGCGTGCGCGCTTGGATGCTCATGCGGACGGTTCCGCGTGCGTGCGTCGTTGCGCGTTTCGCCCAGGCTCCGTGCCGGATGCCGGGCTCTTCGTGGCGGTCGTCCCTCATCCCAGCGCTTTCCCCGCTTGCGCGGGGGGCGCGTGCGGGTTTCGCCGAACGTGCGCGGCGCCGCGCGGAGCACGCCGTCCGGACGCGCGTCAGGCGGCCACCGCGCGGCACCGCGCAGGCGCCGCATCCCGTAGCCGACGAGGCAGGCGTTGAGCGCCCAGAACTCGCGCGACGTCGGGCGCACCATGAAGTCGTCGGTCAGGTTCTTCACGACGAACGTGGTCAGCATCGCGAGGCCGGCGAGCCCGATCGCCGCCAGCGTGCCGTCGGGCGCGTTGAGGAAGCGCCAATAGCGCCACGACAGCGCGGCAAGCAGCGCGAGCAGCGTCGCCACGCCGACGGCCCCGGTCTGCAGCCACTGGCTGACGAACAGGTTGTGCGCGTGCAGGAGGAGCGGGTGGCCGGTCTCGGCGCGCAGCTGCTCGCGCAGGATCGACTTGCCGAAGCCGAAGCCGGTCCACGGGCGCTCGCGGATGCGCTCGAACGTGTGCTGCCAGAGGACGAGCCGCGGGTCGTCGGCGATCGCGCGCGCGACGTCGGTCCTGCCGTTGAAGTCGGCCCGCGCGCGATCGCGCGCGGCGTCGACGAACAGCGCGGCGAGCACGGCCAGCAGCAGCAGCAGGATGGCGCCCCAGCGCAGCGGCGCGCGGGCGAGGCGCGCGCGCCAGCGCCACGCCGCAAGCGCCGCGGCGACGACGAAGCCGGCGGCGAGCGCAACCCAGATCATCCGGTTTTCGGTGAGCCGGGCCGCGACCAGCAGCAGCGCGAAGACGGCGAACAGCACGGCACGCTGCCACGGACCGGCGCCGAAGCCGGCCGGCCGCGGCGCCAGCAGCAGCGGCAGCAGCGGCACGACCATCACCAGCAGCGTCGAGAACGCGCCCACGCCCGCGTGCGATCGCTGCAGCGCCACCTCCGGGCCGGTGGTGCCCGGCGCCGTGCAGCTGGCCAGCACCGACAGGAACGCCGCGACCGCGACCGCCGTGGCGTTGACCGCGCGAAACGGCGCGGGGCCGCGCGCGGCGACGTAGAAGGTCGCCGCGGTGGCGAGGCCCCAGCCGACCTCCGTGCCGAGTTCGGCCAGCGAGAATGCCGGGCTGATCGACCAGGCGACGGAGGCCGCCGACCAGCCTGCCCACGCGAGGATCGCCGCCAGCAGCGCGCCGTCGGGGACCGGCATCGGCTCGTTGTCGGAGAAGAGCGACCCCAAGACCAGCCACAGCGCGAACGCGGCGGCCAGCCCGAACGCGATCGAGCGGAAATACGTGTGGCCGCTGATCGCGACGAGCGCGAAGTACGCGCACGCCCAGAAGGCGGTGGAGAACTGCAGCAGCGCGAACACCCGCGCGCGCAGGTACGCCGCGCGCGACGGCGTGCCGCGACCGTCAGGGCGCCGCGGCATCGGCACGGGCGTTCTGCGTGGGCGGCGCGCAGCGGTCGAGCGCCGCGGCAAGCGCGCGGGCGACCTCGTCGCAGCTGAGGTTGCGCACGTCCTCGCCGCGGCCGACGAGCGGGACGTGCTTGAGCGACGGGTTCGGCGACGGGCAGCCCTGCTTCAGTATTCCCTGCCGTGGATCGGACCACAGCGAGACGATCTCCAGCGGGAAGTCCTGCGCGAGGTAGTACGCGGCGGTCAGCACGCCGCTGTCCGGCGCGACCAGCACGCGGCAGCGTGCGCGGACCAGCGCGAGGAGATCGAGGAAGCTGGTGCGGCCACGCAGGTCGACGACGTTGTCCTGCGCGAACGCGGGCAGTGCGGCGTTGCCCAGCAGAAGCCAGCGCACGCCGCTCCGCGCCGGGAAGCGCGCGAAGAGCGCGCGCCACCGCTCCGCCGGCCAGTCCTTCACGTAGCCGTAGTGCTGCGCGGTCTCCGAGTGCACGTGCGCGCCGACGACGACGGTGCCGGGCTGCGCCGGGACCAGCCGGTCGGCGCGCGCGTTCCACGCGGGATCCCAGCGCAGCGCGGGCGGGTACGCCTGCCGGCGGCCGTCGAGCCAGCGCGTCGGATCCGGGTCCGCGAAGACCGTCGCCGCCTCCGGCAGCACGATGCCCGACGCCGCGGCCGCGGCGGCGACGTCGATCGCCGGTCCGCGCGCCGTCCCCCGCGACGACGTGCACGGCGTCGGCGTCGGTCAGGCGGAACGCGTCGGCCAGGTCGGCGCGGGTGAACACGACGATGCGCGCGCGCGGGTCGGACGCGCGGATGCGTGCGAACAGCGGCGCGAGCCCGAGCGCGATGTCGCCGAGGCCGCGGTTCCAACCGAAGAGGAAGTCGTGCCGGCCGGCGCGCCGTTGCGCCGCAGCACGCGCTCGAACGGCGTGCCGCGCACGCGGTCGGCGACGATCCGGCTCCAGCGCTTGACGTTGAACCGCCCGCGGGTCCGCAGCCTCATCGGTGGACCGCGGCCGGGCCGGGCGGGTGTGCAGAGCAAATATGCGAGTCGGGCGGGGGGAGGGCTGCGGCAGCGGCCTGCGCCTGCGCCGCGTGCGCACGCGTGCGCACGGGCGGAGTATAGCGCAGCGACGTGCCGACCGGCGCCAGTAATCTGCAGGCTCCTGCGCCGGTCACCTCCACCGGCGCGTGCGCGCACCGCCGCCCCGCGCCTGCCGGTACGCCCGCGCGGTTCACCGAATCCTATGCGGCATCGCGGGTTGCCACGTCACGGCGCTCGCCCCGGAAGTGCTGGCGGCCATGACGCGCTCGCTCGCGCACCGCGGCCCCGACGCCGACGGCTTCTTCGCGGCGGGTCGCGCCCACCTCGGCCATCGCCGGCTGTCGGTGATCGACATCGCCGGCAGCCCGCAGCCGATGGGCAGCCCGGACGGCCGCGTGACCGTCGTGTTCAACGGCGAGCTCTACAACTTCCGCGAGCTGAGCGACGAGCTCGCGCGCGGCGGCTGGAACTTCCGCACCAACGGCGACACCGAGGTGCTGCTCGCCGGCTGGGCCGCGTGGGGCGAGGGCCTCGTCGCCCGCCTGCGCGGGATGTTCGCGTTCGCGCTGTGGGACCGCGAGCGCGACACGCTGTTCGACGCGCGCGACCACCTGGGCGTGAAGCCGTTCCACTACGCGTGGGACGGCGCCACGTTCGTGTTCGGTTCCGAGTTGAAGGCCGTGCTGGCGCACCCAGCGGTGGCCGGCCTGGCCTCGCTGCGCTCTGCCGATGCCGAGTTCTTCCGCGCCGCATCGGTGACCGCACCGTGCGCAAGCCTGCTGACCGCACGCTGGCAACTCACCAGGCGCACGCTGCGGCCTCGCGCTGGACGCCGTCTACGCCAGGAAGCTGATCCTCTCCGGAAGCGCGAGGCGGCGGACGCCGTCGACGCGGAGCTGCCGCGCGTCGGTCGCGGGCATGCTGGTCGCGGACGTGCCGCTGGGCGCGTTCGTCAGCGGCGGCATCGACTCCGGGCTGATCGCCATCATGACCGACCTGACCGGCGCGCCATCCGACACGTTCAACATCGGCTTCGAGGGCAACGTCGCCGTCAGCGAGCATCGCGAGGCCGCGCGGGTCGCCGCGCACATCGGCAGCCGCCACCACGCGCTGGTGCTGTCGACCACGTGCTCGACGCGTTCGACCGCTGGATCGACGTGTTCGACGAGCCGTTCGCCGACCAGGCGGCGCTGCCGACGATGCTCCTCGCGGGATTCGCGCGGCGCGACGTGACGGTCGTGCTGACGGGCGAGGGCGCCGACGAGGTGTTCGGCGGCTACTCGAACTACCGCAAGCGCATGCGCGAGGAGCGCTACACGCGCTGGCTCGCGCACCCGGCGTCGCCGCTGCCGGCGCTCGTGCGCGCGCTGCCGGTGGCGCTGCGCGAGACCGGCTGCTGCGCTCCTTGACCAGGCCGCTCGCTCGGCGCCTGCATCGATTCGAACGTGTTCGACGTGCTGCTGCACCCGGCGCTGTTGTCGCCGCAGTTCCTCGCCGCGACGCGCGCAGCCGGACGATCGGCGCTGGCAGGCCGCAGCGTTCGCGGAAGGGGTGTCCGCGCACTACCTCGACCGCCTGCTGCACGTCGACCTCCCGCTGTGGCTGCCCGACGACCTGCTCACCAAGGTCGACCGCGCGACGATGACGCACTCGCTGGAGGCGCGCGTGCCCTATCTCGACCACAGGTTCGTCGAGTTCTGCGCGCCTCGATCCGTCGCCTCGTGCAGGGCAGGAACGCACAAGCACGTGCTGAAGCGCGTGGCCGAGCGTTACCTGCCCGACGAGATCGTCCACCGCGGCAAGCAGGGCTTCGTGATGCCGCTGTCGGAGTGGCTCGCCGGCCGGCTCTCCGGCGAGCTCGACGAGCACCTCGGGACCGGCGGCCTCGCCCGGCGCGGCCTCTTCCGCGACGGCGCGCTCGCGCGCCTGCTGCACGAGCACCGGCGCGGCCGCCGCAACCACGCCGGGCGCCTGTGGGCGCTGCTGATCCTCGAGCGCTGGTTCCGCCGCTACGCGCGTCGCGTGGTCCCCGCGCTCTGCGTGCTGCACCCCGAGGGGACCCTCCGGCACCGGCGGCTGCGACCCCCACGCTCGCGATCCTGCACACGGAGTCGTCGATCGGCTGGGGCGGCGGTGCCAGGAGCTCGCGTTGCTCGCTGCCACCGAGATGGAAGGCATGGCGCGGCGCGGGCACCGCGTGCACCTGCTGACCGCGGGCACGGCGCGCATCCTGGCCGAGATGGAAGGCATGATGGCGCGCGCGCGGCCGTCACCGCGCACTCGGCGAGATCCTGCCCGGCGGCCGGCCGGAATCCCGGCGGAAGGGCTTCCGATCGAGGCGAAGAAACTGCCGGGGCTCGTCGCCGTCCGCCGCTGGCTCGCGCGCCACGGCGCGGACTTCGACGTGATCAACACGCACAGCTCGACCGACGCGTGGCTCGTCGCGCTCGCGTGCGCGACGCTGCGCCGCATGCCGCCGGTCGTGCGCACGCGCCACGTGTCCACGCCCGTCAACAATTCGGCGGCGACGCGCTGGCTCTACACGCGCGCGACCGCGCACCTCGTCGTCACCGGCGAGGCGCTCAAGGCGCAGCTCGTCCGCGACAACGGGCTCGACGCCGCGCGGATCACGTCGGTGCGCACCGGCATCGACCTCGAGCGCTTCCGGCCGCTCGACCGCGCGCAGGCGCGCGCGCGCTGCGGCGTCGACGCGCGTCCGGCCGTCGCGATCCTCGCCACGCTGCGCGACTGGAAGGGCCACGACGACCTCCTCGACGCGTGGCGCTGCTGCGCGAACGCGTGCCGGGATGGCAGCTCCTCGTGATCGGCGACGGGCCGCGGCGCGCGCACCTCGAGGGCCGCGTTGCCGCGCTGGGGCTCTCCGGCGACGTGCGCTTCACCGGCAACCAGGACGACGTGCCGGCGTGGTTCGCCTGCGCGGACATCGCCACGCTGCCGTCGTACGGCGACGAGGGCGTGCCGCAGAGCCTGATGCAGGCGGCCGCGTGCGGACTGCCCGCGGTGGCCACGCCGATCGGCGCGATCCCCAGGCGGTGGTCGACGGCGCGACCGGCATCCTCGTGCCCCCGCGGACGCCGCCGGCGCTGGCCGACGCGCTCGCGCGGCTCATGTTCGACGCGGGCCTGCGCGCGCGCATGGGCGCGGCCGCGCACGCGTACGCGCAGGCGAACTTCGGATCGACGCATGCTGGACGCGATGGAAGGCGTGTTCACCCGCGTGGCCGGAGGCGCTGATGTGCGGCATCGGCGGTCACTTCGGACGCCGCGCGGTCCGACCTGCGCGCGCGGATGATGTCCGCGCTCGCGAGCCGCGGGCCGGACGCGCAGCACGTCGCCGCGTTCGCGACGGACGGGACGCGGCTGCCCGACGACGCGCCCGCCGCGGCCGGCCTCGTGCACGCGCGGCTGTCCATCATCGACCCGCGGCCGGAAGCCGACCAGCCGATGGGCAGCGCCGACGGCATGGTCTGGATCTCGTACAACGGCGAGGTCCACGGCTGGGGCGAGGCCGCGCGCGAGCTGACGGCGGCCGGCGGGCCGTTTCGCACGCGCTCCGACACCGAGTTCATCCTGCGCGGCTACGAGGCGTGGGGGATCGACGGCCTGCTGCCGCGCTCACCGGCATGTTCGCGTTCGCGCTCGTCGACTTCCGCGCGCGCCGCGTGCACGTCGTGCGCGACCGGATGGGGTTGAAACCCATCGTCTACGCGCTGCGCGACAGGACGTTCGCGTTCGGCTCGACCGTGCGCAGCGTGCTGCCGTCGCTGCCCGCGGCCGATCGCGGCTTCTCGGCGGAGTCCATCGACGCGTACCTCGCGCATCGTTACGTGCCGGCGCCGCGGACGATCTTCGCGCACGTCGCGCGGCTGCCCAACGCGCACCGGCTGGAGTACGCGATGGACCACGGCACGCTCGCCGTGCACCGCTACTGGTCGCCCGCGCCGTCGGCGGTGACGGACCGCGAGCGCTGCTCGACGACGCGATCGAGCTGCGGCTGGTCGCCGACCGGCCGCTCGGCCTGTTCCTGTCGGGCGGCGTGGACTCGGGCACGATCGCGTGCCGGCTCGCGTCGACGGGGCGCCGGGGGCTTTCCACGTTCTCCGCCGCCTTCCCGGGGTCGTCGTTCGACGAGAGCGCGGAAGCGGCGGCGACGGCGGAGGCGCTGGGGCTGCCGAACGGGCGCATCGTCGTGCCGACGGCCGTCGCCGCCGACTTCGCGCGCATCGTCGCGGCGCTGGACGAGCCGTTCGCCGACCCGTCGGCGTTCCCGACGTGGTACCTGGCGCGCGCGACGGAGCGGCACGTCAAGGTGGTGCTGGGCGGCGACGGCGGCGACGAGCTCTTCGGCGGCTACAAGCGCATCGCGAAGCACCTGCGCAACGCGTGGCGCGGCGGATGACGCGTGCCGCTGCCGCTGCTGCCGGACGCGCGGCCGAAGGGCTGGCGCAAGGCGCTGGGCGAGCTGGCGCTCGACTGGGAGTCCGCGTACGCGCTGCGCTTCTCCGGCCTCACGCCCAACCAGCGGCGCTTCCTGCAGCCGCACGCGGCCGCGCTGCCCGCGCACTACTGGCGCGCGCCGGACCTCGCGCCCGCGAGCGGCACGACCGGCTGCTGCGCTGGGACTTCGCGAACTACCTGCCCGAGTACGCGCTGCGCAAGTCCGACCTGATGACGATGGCGCACGGCCTCGAGGCGCGCGCGCCGTTCCTCGACCACCGCTTCGTCGAGGCCGTGCTGGCGTTGCCGCCGCGCGAGCGGTTCACGTCGCCGCCCAAGAAGTTCCTGGCGACGCTCGCGCCCGACCTCGAGCGCCTGGGCGCGTTCGCGCGCAAGAAGCGCGGTTTCAACCCGCCGGTGGGGGGCTGGCTCAAGGGGCGACCTCGCGCGAGCGCCTGCCCGGGGCCGCGGCGCTCTCGCGATCTGACCGGCGCCAGCTCGACGCCGCGCGCGTGGCGGCGATGGTCGCCGCGTACGCGACCACGCCGGCGCTCGCCGAGCAGGTGCTGTCGCTCGCGATCCTCGCCGAGAGCCTCGCGCAGCTCGTGCGGGAGGCCGCCGATGGCGGGTAGCCGCGCGCCGATGCGCGTGGCCAGCGTCGCTGGCGCGCCTGCGCGCTGGGGATGGCGGCGGCGGCCGCCGCGCCGCGGCGGATCCTCGTGCTGCACCACCTGCTGCTGGGCGACACGCTGATGTTCACGGCGCTGCTCGCCAAGCTGCGCGCGCAGCACCCGGACGCGGAGATCGCGATGACCGTCGCGCGCGCGTACGCGCCGCTGTACGCGACGCGGCCGTACGGGGTGACGGCGCACGTGCTCGACCCGCGCGACTTCGCGACCTACCGCGCGCTCGCCGCGCTGCCGCGCTTCGACCTCGCGATCCTGCCCGCCGACAATCGCTGGTCGTGGCTCGCGCGCGCGATCGGCGCGCGCTGGATCGTCGGCATCGCCGGCGACCGGCCCGGCCACAAGAACTGGCCGGTCGACGAGCTCGTGCCGTATTCGGCGCGCGCCGGCGTCGTTCGCGGAGACCGCCGCGGATCGGCCCGCCGCCGCCGCGCTACCGGGCGGCCGACTGGCCGGCGCCGGCCGCGACCGGCGTGCCGCCGCTGCCGGAGCGCTGCGCGGTGCTGCACGTCGGCGCGAGCTCGCCGCTGAAACTGTGGCCGCCCGAGCGCTGGCGCGCGCTCGCGCAGTGGCTCGGCGTGCACGGCGTCCCGGTCGTCTGGAGCGCGGGGCCCGGCGAGGCCGCGATCCTCGCCGCGATCGCGCCGCCGCCCGCCGACGTGCGCATCGCCGGCACGCTGTCGCTCGGTGAGCTCTGGCACGTGCTCGCGCGCGCGCGGCTGCTCGTGTGCCCCGACACCGGGATCGCGCACCTCGGACGCGTCGTCGGCGTGCCGACCGTCACGCTGTTCGGCCCCGGGTCCGCGGTGATCTGCGGGCCCGGCGAGTTCTTCGCCGACATGCCGGGGCAGGCGGTGACCGTCGATCCGTTTCCGTGCCGCGACCAGACGATCCAGTTCTTCCGCGACGTGCCGTGGGCGCGCCGCTGCGAGCGCCTCCACGGCGAGCCGCCGCGGCGGTGTCCGCGTGCGCGCTGCATGGAGGCGATCGAAGTGCCGGCGGTGCTCGCCGCGGTCGCGGCGCTTTCAGGCGCCGGATCCGCGGCAGCGCCGCGTCCGCGCGACTAGGGGCGGGCGCCGCCCGCGCCGGTCGACCCGGGTGGTGGAGGCCTCAGCCCGCGGCCGTCGCGGCGTCCGCGTCGTCCTTCGCGGCGTGCGTGAACTGGATCCGGTGCAGCTTCGCGTACGTGCCGTCGGCGGCGAGCAGTTCGGCGTGCGTCCCGGTCTCGACGATGCGCCCGGCGTCGAGCACGACGATGCGGTCGGCGTCCTCGATGGTCGACAGCCGGTGCGCGATCACGATGGTCGTGCGTCCGCGCATCAGCGTGTCGAGCGCCGCCTGCACCTGCCGTTCCGACTCGGAGTCGAGCGCGGACGTCGCCTCGTCGAGGATCAGGATCGGCGCGTTCTTGAGGATCGCGCGCGCGATCGCGATGCGCTGCCGCTGGCCGCCGGAGAGGCGGATGCCGTGCTCGCCGACCGTCGTCTCGAAGCCTTCCGGCATCGCGCGGATGAAGTCGAGCGCGTGCGCGGCCGCGGCCGCGCGCTCGACGTCCTCGCGCGAGGCGGTCGCCATCGCCCCGTACGCGATGTTGGCCGCCACGGTGTCGTTGAACAGCAGCACGTCCTGCGACACCATTGCGATCTGCGCGCGCAGGCTCGAGAGCGTCAGCGTCGTGACGTCGTGGCCGTCGATGAACAGCCGGCCGGCCGTGGGCTCGTAGAAGCGCGGCACCAGGTTGACGAGCGACGTCTTGCCGCTGCCGGACGCGCCGACCAGCGCGACGGTCTCGCCCGGCGCGACGGTGAGCGTGATGTCGGACAGCGCCTCGCGCTCGTTGGCCGCGTAGCGCAGCGACAGCCGCTCGAAGCGCACCTCGCCGCGGCAGCCGGCGAGGGCGACCGTGCCGTGGTCGGACTCCTCCTCGTGGTCGAGCAGCCCGAAGATGCTCTCGGCGGCGGCAAGGCCGCGCTGGATCGACGCGTTGATGTTCGACAGCCCCTTGAGCCGCTCGAGCAGCGTCAGCAGCGCGACCACGTAGGACATGAACAGCGCGAAGTCGAAGCGGCCGCCCTCGCTCTGCTGCAGCGCGATCCAGACGATCGAGCCGACCGCGCACGCGGCGAAGAACACGGTGAGCGGCGAGCTCGCGGCGGTCGCCGACGACTCCTTGGTCATCGAGTTGCGCAGGCGGTTCGCCGCCGCCACGGCGCGCGCGCGCTCGTAGGCTTCGCCGCCGAAGATGCGGACGACGCGGTGGCCGCCGATCAGCTCCTCCAGCACCTGCGTCAGCGACCCCGAGCGGTCCTGGATGTCGCGCGCGATCCGCCGCAGCCGCCGGCTGAAGTAGCGGATCACGAAGCCGACGATCGGGACGACGATGAACGTCAGCAGCGTCAGCCGCCAGTTCAGCCACATCAGGTAGCCGAAGGACACGACGATCGTCAGCGTCGACCGGATCGCGTTGGTGATCGCGCCCGACGCGGCGGACGCGAGCTGGTGCGCGTCGAACGAGATCTTCGACTGGATGACGCCGGCCGCGTGCGTGTCGTAGTAGGGCGTCGGCAGCCGCAGCAGCTTGTCGATCAGGTCGCGCCGCAGGTCGAACACCACGCGGTAGCCGGTCCAGCCCATGCCGAACTCGGAGATGTACGCGCCCACGCCGCGCAGGAAGAAGACGCCGACGATCGTGAACGGCAGCCACTTCGTGCCGAGCGGGTCCGGCGACTCGAAGTTGCGCACGATCGGGATGACGAGCCACGCGAGCATGAGGTCGCCGACGGCGACCACCAGCATGCCGAACACGGCGATGCCGAACGCCCAGCGGTACGGGCGGACGTAGCGCAGCAGCCGGGAGTAGAGGTGGGTAGCGCCCGTCATCGGGATCGATGGGCCCGCGCGTTACGCGCGGCGCCGCGGCATGCAGGATGGGCGGGCGCCGTCGCGCCCGCAGCAGGTCGCCGCCGAGTATAGCGCAGCGACTCCGCCGCGCCGCCGCGATCCCCGGCTCATCCCGCCAGCAGGCCGTCGTACAGGGCGACGAGCTCGCCCGCCATCGCCTCGGGCGTGAGCGGCGCCATGGCGGCGTGCGGGGCGGCGCCGGCGCGCGCGCGGGCGCCGGCGTCGGTGAGGCCGGTCATCGCGGCGGCGATGGCGCCGCTGTCGCGCGCGCCGCAGACGGTGCCGGCGCCGTGCGCGGCGAC
>JBGAMF010000043.1:0-33065 GCA_044223185.1 Casimicrobiaceae bacterium
GAACCTCGACCGCTTCGACCTCGCGTGACGCCGGCGGGCCGGGGCGGGCCCGCGGACGCGGCAGCCGCTGCCGGCGGGCCGGCCCCGATTCTTGGGCGCCGACCCGCCCGGCGGCACGGGTATTGCATCAGGGGTCTCCACCTGCCCGCCACCGGCGCGTCCGCGCGCTGGGGCGGGGGCCTGCCATCGTGTCCGCGCATCCAACCCGCCCACCCGCCACGCCCGCCGCTGCCGGCCGCGGGTACTTTCTGCCTCGCTTCGTCGCAGTGCTCGCGCTCGCGTGCGCCTTCGGTGCCAGCGCCGACGACGAGCTCATCAAGCGCACGGGTGAGCTCGAGGCCGCGCTGAGCGGCTTCCCGCAGCGCACCCGCGCCGAACTCGCCGCGCTGCTGCCCCGCGCCGACGCGGCCTCCGCCGCGGAGCGGCGACGGGCATACGCGCTGCTGGGCCAGGCCCACGTCCTGACCGGCAACCCGGCGGACGCCGCGGAGCTCGCCGACCAGCTCGCCGGCGAGGCCGCCAGGACCCGCGACCCGGCGACCCAGGCCATCGCGCTCCTCATTCGCAGCGCGATCGAGGCGTCCACCGGCGACGCCGCCCGCTCGACGGCGTTCGCCCAGGAAGCCCACGACCTCGCCGCGACGTCCGGCGACGAGGACCTGCACTACTGGGCCTCGCTGGCGCTGGGCACGTCGGCCCGGATGCGCGGCATGACGGAAGTGGCGCTCGCCAACCTGCAGGAGGCGCTGTCGCTGGCCGAGGCGACCGGCAACGCGTACCGCCGGTCGACCGCCCTCTACCAGCTCTCCGTACTGCACGCGACGCTGAAGAACGGGCCGGCCGCGCTGGCGGCGAGCCTCGCCGCGTTCCGCGACGGCGACGCGGCCAGGAGCCCCTACGCGATGGCGAACGCGCGGATGGCGGAGTCCATGGTCATGGAGCTGCTCGAGCGCCCTGCCCGGGAGCTCGCCGCGATGGAAGAGGCGCTCGCCATCGCGCGCACGTCGCGGTCGCAGGTCGCCGAGGCGCGGGCGCTCGTCAACCTCGCGGACATCCGCCTCCGGCGCAAGCAGTACGCGGAGGCGCTCGACCTCGCGCGGCGCTCGCTGCAGATCGCGCAGTCGTCGGGGAACCCGGCGCTGATCGCGACGAGCAAGGCGAACGCCGGCTTCTCGCTGCTCGGGCTGGGCCGGATCGCCGAGGGCAAGCGGCTCACCGACGAGGCTGTCACCGAGTACGAGCGGACCGGCGCCACCGCCGAGATCGCGGACCTGCTGGGCGAGTACGGACGCAGCCTCGAGCAGACCGGCGACTACAAGGGTGCGCTCGCGCTCTACCACCGCGAGCGCAAGCTCAACGAAGAGATCGCGATCCAGACGCGGCAGCGGGCGCTGCTCGAGGTGCAGGAGAAGTACGAGGCGGACAAGCGCGGCCGCGAGATCGAGCTGCTCAACCGCGAGAACGAGCTCAAGACCGCGGAGATCGCCAATCGCGTCGCGATGCAGCGGATCGGGTGGCTGGTGGCGGCCCTCCTGGCGGCGTCGTTCGTCGTCGTGGCCCTGCTCTACCGCAAGCTGCGGCAGACCAACCGGCTCCTCGCCGGCAAGAACGCCGAGCTCTCCGTGCAGAGCACCCGCGACCCGCTGACCGCGCTGTACAACCGGCGCTACTTCCAGAACTTCATCGACGCCGGCCAGGCGCACGGCGACCGCCAGCGCCGCGACGGCGACAACCTGACGAGCGCGCTGCTGCTGATCGACATCGACCACTTCAAGGAAACCAACGACCGCTTCGGCCACGCGATCGGCGACGCGGTGCTGGTCGCCGTGGCCGATCGCCTGCGGGCGACGCTGCGCGAGGCGGACATCGTCGTGCGCTGGGGCGGCGAGGAATTCCTCGTATACGCGACGACCAAGGCCGACCGCATCGACGACATCGCCGCGCGCATACTCCGCTCGATCTCCGCGCAGCCGATCACGGTGGGCGACAACGTCGTCCGCACGACGCTGTCGATCGGCTACATGGCGATGCCGCTGCCGCCGACCAGCCTGCCGTTGACGTGGGACCGCGCGATCGGCCTCGTCGACATGGCGCTCTACATGGCCAAGGTGAACGGGCGCAACCGCGCCTACGGGATCAAGCGGCTGGTGCACGACGACGCCGACGCACTGGCCGCGGCCGAGCGCGACCTCGAGCACGCGTGGGAAGCCGGGCTGGTCGAAATGCACGTGCTCTACGGACCGTCCCCCGCCACCGGCGTGAGCGCCAACGTCTCGACGTTCGACGGCGGCGAGCCGCGGCCGCGCGACCGGCAGTCGAGCAGCGCGGCCGGATAGGTGAGCGCGGGCAATACCGCAGGCACGCGGTGCGCGTGCTAAAGATGCGAATGCCCGCTTGCGCGGGCATTCTGAGCGGTCTCAGAGATAGGTGACAGAACGTACCGGACACATAGGTAACACTTTCCCGGGAAACCGGGGAGGTGTCTATGCCGTGGAAGGAGTGTTCGGTAATGGACGAGCGTCTGCGGTTTGTTGCCCGGCTGCTCGACGGCGATGCGATGAGCGAGGTCTGCCGCGACTTCGGGATCTCCCGGAAGACCGGCTACAAGATCTTCTCACGCTATAAAGATCATGGAGTTGAAGCACTTACGGACCGCTCCAGGCGACCGGTTCGGTACGCCAACCAGCTTCCATCCCAGATCGAGAGCCTGATTGTCTCGCTCAAGCAGGAGAAGCCGCACTGGGGGGCCCGCAAGATCCGCGAGTTGCTCGTCCGACGCCTGGACGGGGACCTCCGCGTCCCCGCCACCAGCACCATCCACGCCGTCCTGCATCGCCATGGGCTGGTCACCGGCATCGGCCGGCCCCGCCATCGCGCCCAAGGCACCCCCCTCTCGTCCGGCCTCGCTCCCAACGACCTCTGGTGCGCCGACTTCAAGGGCGAGTTCAAGCTCGGCAATGGCCACTACTGCTACCCGTTGACGGTCACCGACCACGCCTCACGCTACCTGTTGCTGTGCGAAGCGCTCGACTCGGTTCGCGAGAACATGACCATCACCGCCTTCGAGCAGCTGTTCCTCGAGCGTGGCCTGCCCGCCGCCATCCGCTCCGACAACGGCGTACCTTTCGCCAGCGCCAACGCCCTGTTCAACCTGTCCAAGCTATCCGTGTGGTGGCTGCGCCTGGGCATCGCCATCGAGCGCATCAAGCCCGGCCATCCTCAGCAGAACGGCCGCCATGAGCGCATGCACCTGACCTTGAAGAAGGAGGCTACCCGTCCGCCCGGCACCAACAGCCTTCAGCAGCAAGCAAAATTCGATGCCTTCGTGAGCGAATTCAACAACGAGCGGCCCCACGAAGCCCTGGACATGCGCATGCCCGCCGAGGTGTATTCGCCCTCAACACGACCTTACGCGGGCTTGCCCGCATTGCACTACCCCTTGCACGACAGGGATGTCCTGGTCACCGCCTGCGGTCGCATTTGCATGCACCGCAAACGGATCAACATCTCGACCGTGCTGGCCGGTCAGCGCGTGGGCATCAAAGAGGTCGATGAAGGCATCTGGATCGTCACCTTCATGCAGTACGATCTCGGCTACATCGACCTGGAGCAGAAGACACTGCAACCCCTCGACAACCCGTTCGGCGCGAGGTTGTTACCCATGTCTTAGGTACAGTCTGTTACCTATGTCTCAAGACTGCACACTGGCGGGAATTGGTGCCGGTAGAGGGAGTCGAACCCCCGACCTTCGCATTACGAATGCGCTGCTCTACCAACTGAGCTACACCGGCGGACCTGGCGCGCCCCGGAGCCGGGGCGCGGCGAAGCTCGCTATTATAGCCGAATCCGGCGGCAGCCGCCAAGCCTCGCGGCGCGCGGCCTTCAGCGGCCGGGCGTGGCTTCCGGCAGGAAGTGGAACAGCGCGTCGCCGCCGTTGACCATCACCTGCACGCCGATGCACAGCATGATGAACGCGGACAGCCGCAGCACGACGGCGGTGCCGCCGCTGCCGAGCAGGCGGGCGATCGCCTCGGCGTACCGGTAGCACGCGTAGGTCGCGACGCAGACGACGAGCGCGCCGATGACCGCCGACGCGGCGTCGGCGAGGAACGGCTGGATCGTCGAGGGAAAGTTGGCGCCGATGGTGATCGCCACCGAGATCGAGCCGGGGCCGACCGTCAGCGGCAGCGTCAGCGGGTAGAACGCCCGGGCCTCGCTCGCCTCGGCCGAAAGGGACGGCGCGGGGCCGGCCGGCTCGGCCGCCTCGCCCAAGAGCTTCCACCCGAGCGCGGCGACGACGAGCCCGCCGGCCAGCTGCACGACCGGCACGGAGACGCCGAAGAACGCAAGCACGTCGTCGCCGAAGAAGAGCGCGGCCAGCAGCAGCGCGAGGCAGTTCACCGCGACCTTGCGGGCCAGCACGCCGCGCTCGGCGTCGGAGGCGCCCTGCGTCAGCGCGAGGAAGAACGGCGCGTTGCCGAGGGGGTTCACGATCGGCAGCAGCGCGCCGACGACGATCAGCGTGCCCTGCAGGACGTCGGCGGGATCGAGGGTCACGGCGCCTTCTCCGCTGCCTTGGGCGCGGCCGCGGGCGGCGCGAACTGGAGCTCGGCCGCCAGCCCCTTGACGCCGTTCCACGTGATCTCGACGCCGATGCACAGCACGATGAACGCCGACAGCCGCAGCACGACCATCACCCGCGTGTGGCCGAGCCACAGCGCGACGCGCTGCGCGTAGCGGTAGGCGAGCCACACGCAAAGCGCGATCAGCGCGGTGCCGAGGATCCCGGCGATGAACCCGACCACGATGCGCTCGACGCCGTGCGCGTGGTTGGCGCCGAGCGTGATCGCGACGGCGATCGCGCCGGGGTCCACCGTCAGCGGCAGCGTCAGCGGGTAGAACGCCTTGAGGATCACCACGTCCTCGCTGACGGTCGGCGCCTCCGCCGGCGGCGGCGCGTCCTCGTCGAGCATCTTCCAGCCGAGCGCGCACAGCACGGCGCCGCCCGCCACCTGCACGACCGGCACCGACAGCCCGAATATCTTGAGCACGAACGCACCGAAGATCAGCGAGCCCAGGAGCAGGACGAACGCGTTGACCGCGACCTTGAGTGCCAGCTTCTGGCGCGCCGCGGCGTCCGCGCCGTGGGTCATCGCGAGGAAGAGCGGCGCGCTGCCGACCGGGTTGACGATCGGCAACAGGCCGGCGACGACCAGCAGCAGCGCGTAAAGGAAGTGGCGGAGGTCTTCGGCCATGGACGCGGCGGCGCGGTGCGCCGGGAGCGGCGCGCTACACTAGCACAGCCCCCCGCCCGTGTCCGCGTCCCGGTTCCCGCCCTTGCCCGCCACCCGTCCGCTGTTCGGATTCCACGCCGTCACCGCGCGCCTGCGCCAGCGGCCCGACGCCGTGCACGAGCTGTACGTGCTCGCCGGCCGGCGCGACCCGCGGCTCGCGGACCTGGTCGAGCGCGCCCAGGCGGCGCAGGTGCGCGTGCACCCGGTCGACCACGCGCGGCTCGACGCGCTCGCCGGCCACGGCCGGCACCAGGGCGTGGTGGCGATCGTCGATGCCGCGCTGCCGCACGTGACGCTCGACGACGTGCTCGACACCGCGGCCGGGCCGCCGCTGCTGCTCGTGCTCGACGGCGTCACCGACCCGCACAACCTGGGCGCGTGCCTGCGCAGCGCCGACGCCTTCGGGGCGCAGGCGGTCGTGGTGCCGAAGGACCGCGCCGTCGGCGTCAACGCGACGGTGGCCAAGGCCGCGAGCGGCGCCGCCGACACGGTGCCGGTGATCGCCGTGACGAACCTCGCGCGCGCGCTGCGCGACATGAAGGCGCGCGGCGTCTGGCTGCTGGGGGCCGACGCCGGCGGCGAGAGCCTCGTCGACGCCGACCTGTCGGGTCCGGTGGCGTGGGTGCTGGGCGCCGAGGGCGCCGGTCTCCGGCGGCTGACGCGCGAGTCCTGCGACCGCATCGTCGGCATTCCGCTCGCGGGGACCGTCGAGAGCCTCAACGTCTCGGTGGCGGCCGGCATCTGCCTGTACGCGACGCGCGCGGCACGCGTGCGGGCAGGACGCGGCTGACCGCAGGGGCACGCCCGGCCGTGCTTAAATAGTGCGCCTTCGCGCACCCGTTCCCCGATGCTGCGCTTCCTCCTCACCCGGCTGACGCTCGTCGTCCCGACGTTCATCGGGATGACGCTGCTCGCGTTCTTCCTGATCCGCCTGGTTCCGGGCGACCCGATCGAGACGATGGCCGGCGAGCGCGGCATCGACCCGGAGCGCCACGCCGCGCTGCGCAAGGAGTACGGGCTCGACCGGCCGGTGCTCGTCCAGTACGGCATCTACATCGACCGCGTGCTGCACGGCGACCTCGGCAAGTCGATGATCACGCAGGAGCCGGTCCTGAAGGAGTTCGCGGCGCTGTTCCCGGCGACGATCGAGCTCGCGCTGTGCGCGATCCTGTTCGCGCTGCTGCTAGGCATCCCGGCGGGCATCGTCGCCGCGGTGCGCCGCAACTCGCCGTTCGACCACGGCGTGATGGGCGTGTCGCTGACCGGCTACTCGATGCCGATCTTCTGGTGGGGACTGCTGCTCATCCTGCTGTTCTCCGTGCAGCTCGGCTGGACGCCGGTGTCGGGCCGCATCAGCGTCCAGTACTACCTCGAGCCGGTAACGGGGTTCCTGACGATCGACTCGCTGCTGTCGGGCGAGAAGGGCGCGTTCCGATCGGCGGTCGCGCACCTCGTGCTGCCGACGATCGTGCTCGGCACGCAGCCGCTCGCCATCATCGCGCGGATGACCCGCTCGGCGATGCTCGAGGTGCTGGGCGAGGACTACATCCGCACGGCGCGCGCGAAGGGGCTCTCCCCGCTGCGCGTGGTCGCCGTGCACGCGCTGCGCAACGCGCTGATCCCGGTGATCACGGTGATCGGGCTGCAGGTCGGCGTGCTGTTCACCGGCGCCATCCTCACCGAGACGATCTTCTCGTGGCCGGGCGTGGGCAAGTGGCTGATCGAGGCGATCAACCGCCGCGACTATCCGGTGCTGCAGGGCGGCGTGCTGCTGCTGGGCCTCATCGTCATGACCGTCAACCTGGCCGTCGACGTCACCTACGGCATCATCAACCCGCGCATCCGGAAGTCGGCATGACCACCGCCACGACGCTTCCCGAGGCCGCGCCGGCGCCGCCGTCGCCCTGGCGCGAGTTCTGGGGCTACTTCAGCGCCAACCACGGCGCCGTCGCCGGGCTTCTCTTCGTGGGTGCGATGCTCTTCGTCGCCGCGTTCGCCGACGTGCTGGCGCCGTATCCGCCGGACCTCACCAACAGCGCCGTGTTCCTGAAGCCGCCGGCGTGGCAGGCGGGCGGCTCGTGGGCGTACCCGCTCGGCACCGACGCGATCGGCCGCGACATGCTCTCCAGGCTCATCTTCGGCGCGCGGCTGTCGCTGCTGATCGGCATCGCGGTCGTCGCGCTGGCGATCGTCGCCGGCATCGCGCTGGGCCTCGTCGCCGGCTTCTTCCGCGGCGTGACCGAGATCGCGATCATGCGGCTGATGGACGTGATCCTGACGCTGCCGTCGCTGCTGCTCGCGATCGTCATCGTCGCCATCCTCGGGCCCGGCATCATGAACGCGATGCTGGCGGTGGCCGTCGTCGTGCTGCCGCACTACGTGCGGATCACCCGCGCGGCGGTCATCACCGAGACCTCCAAGGACTACGTGACGGCGGCGAAGGCGTCCGGCGCCGGCCGCCTGCGCCTCATGCTCTCCGAGGTGCTGCCCAACTGCGCGGCGCCGCTGATCGTGCAGGCGTCGCTCGGCGTGTCGACGGCGATCCTCGACGCGGCGGCGCTGGGCTTCCTCGGCCTGGGCGCGCAGCCGCCGGCGTCCGAGTGGGGCACGATGCTCGCCGACGCGCGCGAGTTCGTGCTGCGCGCGTGGTGGGTCGTGACGTTCCCGGGCCTCATGATCCTGCTGACGGTGCTCGCGTTCAACCTGCTGGGCGACGGGCTGCGCGACGCCCTCGACCCCAAGCTCAAGCGCTAGGCCTCGACGATGGCGCTGCTCGAGATCGAAGACCTGACCGTCGAGTTCCCGACGCAGGCGGGCGTGCTGCGGGCGGTCGACGGGGTGTCGCTGTCGCTCGACGAGGGCGACGTGCTGGGCATCGTCGGCGAGTCGGGCTCCGGCAAGAGCGTGACGATGCTGGCGCTGATGGGCCTGATCCCGTTCCCCGGCCGGGTGCGCGCGCGGCGGCTCGCGTTCGCCGGCCGCGATCTCGCGCAACTGCCGGCGCGCGAGCGGCAGCGCGTGCTCGGGCGCGACATCGCGATGATCTTCCAGGAGCCGACGACGAGCCTCAACCCGTGCTTCACGATCGGCTTCCAGCTGACCGAGACGCTGCGGCTGCACCTCAATCTCGACCGCGCGGCGGCGCGCACGCGGGCGGCGGAGCTGCTCGACGCGGTCGGCATCCCGGCCGCGGCGAGCCGGCTCGGCGACTTCCCGCACCAGATGTCCGGCGGCATGAACCAGCGGGTGATGATCGCGATGGCGATCGCCTGCAACCCGCGGCTGCTCATCGCCGACGAGCCGACGACGGCGCTCGACGTGACCGTGCAGGCGCAGATCCTCGACCTCCTGCGCGGGCTGCAGCGCGACCGCGGGATGGCCCTCGTGCTGGTCACCCACAACATGGGCGTGGTGGCCGAGATGGCGCGGCGCGTCGCGGTGATGTACGCGGGGCAGGTGATGGAGGAGCGGGGGACGGACGCGCTGTTCGCGGCACCACAGCACCCGTACGCGGCGGCGCTGCTCGCCGCGATGCCGGAGCGGCACGCCGGCGGCGACCGCCTCGCGACGATTCCCGGTGTCGTCCCGGGCCTCGCCGACCGGCCGCCGGGCTGCCTGTTCGCGCCGCGCTGCGCCTACGCGACCGCCGCGTGCGGCGAGCGGCCGGCGCTGCGGCGCTGGCAGGACGGGGAAGTGCGCTGCCGCTATCCGCTGTCCGACCCCGGCCGCGCGGCGAACATCGCGCGCGACGGGGCAACCGTCTGGGCCGCGCCATGAATCCGCAGGCCGGCACGAGCGCGCACGGCGAAAGTGCGCCGGCGGGCGGGCCGGTCGCCGCCGCCGCCGGCCTGACGCGCGTCTACGAGGTGCGGCGCGGGGCGCTGCGCGCACCGGCGCAGCTCACCGCGGTCGGCGGCATCTCGTTCACGCTCGAGGCCGGCCGCACGCTGGCGGTCGTCGGCGAGTCGGGCTGCGGCAAGTCGTCGCTGGGGCGCGTGGTTGCGCTGATCGAGAAGCCCTCGGGCGGAGCGCTGCGGCTGAACGGCGCCGACGCGGTGGCGGCGTCGCCGGCGGCCGAGCGCACGCTGCGCCGCGCCGTGCAGATGGTGTTCCAGAATCCGTACGGCTCGCTCAACCCGCGCAAGAAGATCGGCGCGATCCTCGCTGCACCGCTGGCGATCAACACGCCGCTGCCGCCGGCCGAGCGCGACGCGCGCGCGCGCGCGATGCTCGCGAAGGTGGGGCTGCGGCCCGAGCACTTCGACCGCTACCCGCACATGTTCTCCGGCGGCCAGCGCCAGCGCATCGCCATCGCGCGCGCGCTGATGCTGGAGCCCGCGCTGGTGGTGGCCGACGAGCCGGTCTCCGCGCTCGACGTGTCCGTGCAGGCGCAGGTGCTGAACCTGCTCGCCGACCTGCAGCAGGACCTCGGCGTCGCGTACCTGTTCATCTCGCACGACCTCGCCGTCGTCCGCTACATCGCGCACGACGTGCTCGTGATGTACCTGGGCCTCGCGATGGAGCAGGGCCCGAAGGAGCGGATCTTCGCGCGGCCGCTGCACCCGTACACGCGGGCGCTGCTCGCGTCGACCCCGGCGCTGCCCGGCGTGCGCCGCGAGCGCATCGTGCTCACCGGCGAGCTGCCGTCGCCGTTGAACCCGCCGGCCGGCTGCGTGTTCTCGACCCGCTGCCCCCACGCGGACGACCGCTGCCGTGCCGAGCGGCCGGCGCCGCGGGCGCTCGACGGGCGGCAGGTGGCCTGCCACCACGCCGAGCGCCTCGCCGGGCCGGATGGAGGATAATGCCGGGTTGTCGCCGCCCTGAAGGCGGCGCCCAGATCAGGAGAACCCGATGAAGCACCGCAACAGCCCGCGTGCCGTCCACCTCGCCGTCGCCGCCGCCTTCGCGCTGGCCGCCGCCGGCGCCTCCGCCAAGACGCTCGTCTACTGCTCGGAGGGCAGTCCCGAGAACTTCTACCCCGGCGTGAACACGACCGGCACGTCGTTCGACGCCAACAGCCAGATCTACGGCCGCATCGTCGATTTCGAGCGCGGGACCACGAAGGTCGTGCCCGGCCTCGCCGAGTCCTGGGAGATCTCGCCGGACGGCACCGTCTACACGTTCAAGCTCCGCAAGGGCGTGAAGTGGCACAACCACCGCGCGTGGAAGCCGACGCGCGACTTCAACGCCGACGACATGATCTTCATGCTGGAGCGGCAGGGCAACGAGGCGCACCCGTACTTCAAGGTGACGAGCTCCAACCACTCGTACTACAACGACATGGGGATGGCCAAGCTCATCAAGTCGATCCAGAAGGTCGACGACTACACGGTGCGGGTGACGCTCAACAAGCCCGAGGCGCCGTTCCTGTCGAACCTCGCGATGGAATACGCGGGCGTGCAGTCGAAGGAGTACGCGGACGCGATGCTCAAGGCGGGCACGCCGGAGAAGATCGACCAGGAGCCGATCGGCACCGGCCCGTTCTACCTGGTGCAGTACCAGAAGGACGCGGTGATCCGCTACAAGGCGTTCCCGCAGTTCTGGGGCGGCAAGGCGAAGATCGACGACCTCGTGTTCGCGATCACGCCGGACGCGTCGGTGCGCTGGGCCAAGCTGCAGAAGGGCGAGTGCCACGTGATGCCGTACCCGAACCCGGCCGACCTCGACGCGATCCGCAAGGACCCGAACGTGCAGGTGCTGGAGCAGCCGGGCTTGAACGTCGGCTACCTCGCGTACAACACTACGAAGAAGCCGTTCGACGACGTGCGCGTCCGCAAGGCCGTCAACATGGCGATCAACAAGAAGGCGATCATCGACGGCGTGTACCTGACGACCGGGGTCGCCGCCAAGAACCCGATCCCGCCGACGCAGTGGTCGTACAACGACGCGATCAAGGACGACCCGTACGATCCGGCCGCCGCGAAGAAGCTGCTGGCGGAGGCCGGCTACCCGAACGGCTTCACGACCGACCTGTGGGCGATGCCCGTGCAGCGGCCGTACAACCCGAACGCGAAGCGCATCGCCGAGCTGATGCAGGCGGACCTCGACAAGATCGGCGTCAAGGCGGAGATCAAGAGCTTCGAGTGGGGCGAGTACCGCAAGCGCATGCAGGCGGGGGAGCACCAGATGGGAATGCTCGGGTGGACCGGCGACAACGGCGACCCGGACAACTTCCTCGCCAACCTGCTGGGCTGCGACTCCGCCAAGTCCAACGGCAGCAACGTCGCGAAGTTCTGCCACCAGCCGTACGAGGAGCTGATCCAGAAGGCGAAGACCACGTCCGGCCAGGCCGCACGTCAGCCGCTCTACGAGAAGGCGCAGGTGATCTTCAAGGAGCAGGCGCCGTGGTTCACGATCGCGCACGCGGTGCAGCTCAAACCCGTGCGCAAGGAAGTGATCGACTTCAAGCTGTCGCCGTTCGGCCGCCACACGTTCTACGGCGTCGACATCAAGCAGTAGGTTGCTTCGGCGCAGGCCGCGAACCCCGCAGGCTTCCTGGCCTGCGGGGTTTTTCGTTTGCGGGGTGCCCCGGCTTGCACGCCACGGAAGGTGTCCCTTCCTTGCGCGCGATCAACGCCGGGAGCCCCATCCGCACTACGATGTACGGAGGTCGGGCAATTCTCGCGGGGATCCACCGTGCGGGTTTACGCCTTGCGTTCGCAGCTGGCGGCCGCGTGCGGCGCCGCGCTGGTCGGCTGCGCCGCCGTGCCCGTCGCGGACACCCACCGCAATTTGCTGGAGCGCCCCGGCGTCGCGCCGGCCGTGGCCGTCGTACCGGCGCGCCACGCGCCGCAGGCGGTCCTCGACACCTACGCGCGCGGCGCGGCCGAGGGGGCGTCGAAGGGCGCCGCCAAGGGGACGCTGACCGGCGTCGGGCTCCTGCTGCAACTGATCGCCGCCGCGGGCCCCGCGGCGATCGTCGTCGCGCCCATCGCCGGCGCGGCGCTCGCGGGCGCCGCGGTTGCCGGACTCGCGGCGGGGGCCGCGCAGGCCACGCCCGAAGCCCAGGCGGAAGCCATCGAGCGCGTCGCGAATTCGATTGCAGCCGAACTGGGACTTCCCGACGCGATCGCCGCCGTCGTGGCCCGCGAAGCCCCGGGCCTTGCCGGTTATCGCGTCGAAGTCGTCGCGGGCGCCGGTCCGGCCGCGGCCGACGAGGAGCCCGGTTATCGCGAGCTGGGTCCGCGCGGCTTCGGCGGCGTGATCGAGGTCGCCGTGCCCGCGCTCGGCTTCACGGCGGCGGCAGGCGAGGATCCCGACCTCGCGCTGTTCGTCGCGGCGAGCGCACGCCTTGTCGACCCGGCGACCGGACGCGCGGATCGCCTGCGCGGCATGGTGTACCTGAGCCCGCCGCACAAGATGGCCGCCTGGACCGGCGACGACGCGGCGCTGGCACAGCGCGAACTGCGGCGCGCGGTCGCCATCCTCGGTGCGCGGATCGTCGACGACCTGCTGCTGCAGGCGGTGCCCGCCGCCGGCCTCGACGTTCCGCGACTGCCCGCGTCGTGCGGGAACGCGCCGCTGCAACCCGCGGCGCGGTGGACGTCGGCATTTTTCGGTCCCGCGCGGCCGATCGTCGCCGACGTGCCTTCGACCTTGCCGCTGCTGGCCTGGGAGGCGCTGCCGACGACGCCTTCGCCGTGGCCTGCGGAGCCGTGGGAGCGCACGCGCGATCACCGCTACGACCTGCGGATCTTTGCGGACCGCGGCGGCGAGCCGGACCCGCCGGTCTACGAGCGGTCCGGGCTGACACAGCCACGGCACCAGGTGGAGGTGCCGCTCGCGCCCGGCACGCAGTACGCCTGGAGCGTGCGCATGCGGTGGTCGTTCGACGGTCACCCGCGCGCTTCGCGCTGGAGCGCGTCCAACACGCCGGCGCTGCAGGCGACGCCGGCGATCCTCGGCCGCATGTTCCACTCGCGGATCGAGGCGGGCCGGGCGGTCAGGCAAGGCTGCGAGCCGGCGGAGCTCGAGCCCTGCGGCTGCCTCGACTTCATTCCCGCGCCAAACCTCTACCGGTTTCGCACGCCGGCAAAGTGACGTGCCGGCGGCGGCCGGCGCGCGCCGGCGGCTTCGGGCGCAAGCCTCGGCCGCCGCAGGCGCGGCGCCGCCGCGGCTCGCGTTGACGCACCAGAGGGGATTGGGCATCATCGCGCCGCAACATGCCCGGCCGCTCCGGCCGGGCGCCACCGCCCCCTCGTGCTCGCCTTCATCCTCCGCCGCATCGTCCAGTCCGCGCTGGTCATGGCGGTCGTCACGTTCATCGCGTTCGGGCTGTTCAACTTCACCGGCGACCCGGTCGCGTTCATGACCGGGCAGAACGCGACGACCGAGGACCGGCAGCGGCTGCGCGCGGAGCTTGGCCTCGACCAGCCGTTCTACGTGCAGTTCGCGCGCTTTGCCGGCAACGCCGCGCAGGGCGACTTCGGACTGTCGCTGCGGCAGGCGCGCCCGGTGTCGGTGCTGCTGAAGGAGCGCCTGCCGGCCACGCTCGAGCTCGCGGTCGCGGCGGCGCTGCTCGCCGTGCTGGTCGGCATCCCGCTCGGCGTCTACACGGCGTTGCGCCGCACGAGCTGGCTGTCGCACGTGCTGCTCGCCGGCTCGTTGCTCGGCGTCAGCCTGCCGACGTTCCTGATCGGCATCCTGCTGATCCTCGTGTTCGCGGTGCAGCTGGGCTGGCTGCCGTCGTTCGGCCGCGGCACGACGGTGGCGTTCGGCTGGTGGACGACGGGGTTGCTCACGACGAGCGGCCTGAAGTCGCTGATCCTGCCGACGATCACGCTGTCGCTGATCCAGATGACGCTGATCATGCGGCTCGTCCGCTCGGAGATGCTGGAGGTGCTGCGTACCGACTACATCAAGTTCGCGCGCGCGCGCGGCCTCACCGACCGCTCGATCCACTTCGGCCACGCGCTCAAGAACACGCTGGTGCCGGTGATGACGATCATCGGGCTGCAGCTGGGCGCGATCATCGCGTTCGCGATCGTCACCGAGACCGTGTTCCAGTGGCCCGGGATGGGGCTGCTGTTCATCCAGTCCGTGTACTTCGCCGACATCCCGGTGATGGCCGCGTACCTGTGCTTCATCGCGCTGGTGTTCGTCGTCATCAACCTCGTCGTCGACCTGCTGTACTACGCGGTCGACCCGCGGCTGCGCATCGAGCGCGCTGCCCTTGCGCACTGAAACCCGTCACAATGAGACGCAGAGACTCCGAGGCAAGCGCCATGGAGCGCGTTTCTCTGCGCCTCGGCGTCTCTTTGTGAGATCGACCGCCGCATGAAGCCCCAGGACCACATCGCCCGCTGGCACGACGAGTTCACCGCGATCCGCCGCGACCTGCACGCGCACCCGGAGCTGGGCTTCGAGGAGCACCGGACCGCGCGCGTCGTGCAGGAGCGGCTGGCGGCGCTTCGCATCGAGCACCACGCGGGCATCGGGCGGACGGGCATCGTCGCCGTGATCCGCGGCGCGCGCGACGGCAGCGGGCGGTCGGTCGGGCTGCGGGCCGACATGGACGCGCTGCCGATGCAGGAGGAGAACCACTTCGCCCACAAGTCGCGCTACGACGGCCGCATGCACGGCTGCGGGCACGACGGCCACACGACGATGCTGCTGGCCGCCGCCCGCTACCTCGCGGAGACGCGGCGCTTCGACGGCACCGCGTACCTCATCTTCCAGCCCGGCGAGGAGGGGTACGCCGGCGCGAAGGCGATGATCGAGGACGGCCTGTTCGAGCGCTTTCCCGCGGAACAGGTGTTCGCGCTGCACAACTGGCCGGGGCTGCCGCCGGGGCAGATCGGCATCACGCCGGGCCCGGCGATGGCGGCCGCCGACCGCGTGGAGATCACGATCGACGGCAAGGGCGGCCACGGCGCGCACCCGCACGCGGCGATCGACCCGGTGCTGGTCGCCGGTCACATCATCACCGCCGCGCAGTCGGTGGTCAGCCGCAACGTGAGCCCGATCGACACGGCGGTGGTGAGCCTGTGCGCGATGCACGCCGGGCACCCGGGCGCGATGAGCGTGATCCCCGCGCACGCCACGCTGGTCGGCACCGTCCGCACGTTCCGGCCGGCGACGCAGGACCTGATCGAGCGCCGGCTGACCGAACTCGTCGGCTCGATCGCCGCGGCGTTCGGCGCGCGCGCCACGCTGAAGTACGAGCGCGTCTATCCGGCGACGATCAACCACGACCGCGAGGCGCTTTTCGCGGCCGACGTCGCCGAGTCGCTGGTCGGTCCCGACAACGTCGTGCGCGACCTGCCGCCGTCGATGGGCGCCGAGGACTTCTCGTTCATGCTGCAGGCGCGGCCCGGCGCGTTCGCTCGGCTGGGGCAGGGCGGGGCCGAGGGCGGCTGCTTCCTGCACAACAGCACGTACGACTTCAACGACGACGTGATCCCGCTGGGCGCCGGGTATCTCGCGGCGCTTGCCGAGGCGGCGATGCCGCTGCGCGAGCCGTGACGGCGTTCGACCCGCTGCCGCACTTCGCGGCGACCTACGCGGAGGCGCGCGAGCGCTTCCTCGCGGCGGCGCGGGCGCGCGGGCTCGCGGTCGAGCGGCACCTGCACCCGGGCGCGCGCGGCGCCGACGGCGAGGCGCTGTCGTGCGACGTCGCCACCCTCGGCCCCGCCGACGCGCGCGCGGTCCTCCTGCTCACGTCGGGCACGCACGGCGCAGAGGGCTTCTGCGGCTCGGGCTGCCAGGTGGGGCTGCTGCACGACGAGGCGCTGCTCGCGCAGATCGCTGCCGCCGGCGTGCGCGTCGTGCTCGTGCACGCGCTCAATCCGTACGGGTTCTCGCACCTGCGGCGCACGAACGAGGACAACGTCGACCTCAACCGCAACTTCCGGAGCTTCGAGCCGCTGCCGCCACCCAACGGCGCGTACGCCGAGGTCCACGGCTTCATCGTGCCGGCCACGTGGCCGCCGGCGCCGGACGACCACGCGCGGCTCGCCGCGTACGTGCAGGCGCGCGGCGAGCGCGCGCTGCAGGCGGCGGTCAGCAGCGGCCAGTGCGAGTTCCCGGACGGTCTCTTCTACGCGGGCACGGCCCCGGCGTGGAGCAACCGGGTGCTGCGCAGTGCGCTGCGCGCGCACGCGCACGGCGCCGCCGTGCTGGGCTGGATCGACTTCCACACGGGGCTCGGGCCGCGTGGCCACGGCGAGAAGATCTACGCCGGGCGCGCGGACGCCGCCGACGTCGCGCGCGCGAAGGCGTGGTGGGGCACGGACGTGACGTCGTTCCACGACGGCACGTCGACGTCGGCGCCGCTGACCGGCGTCAACTACAACGCCGCGTACGACGAGTGCCCGCAGGCGGCGTACGCGGGGATCGCGCTCGAGTTCGGAACGCTGCCGTTCGGCGACGTGCTGGCGGCCCTGCGCGCCGACCAGTGGCTCGCGAACCATCCCGATGCGCCGGCGGCGCAGCGGAGCGCGATCAAGCGGGCGCTGCGCGACGCGTTCTACCAGGACGCCGACGACTGGAAGGACGCCGTCTACACGCAGGCGCGCACCGCGGTCCGTGCGGCGCTCGCCGGGATGCGCGAGGCGCAGCCGGAGCGTTCCCGCGCGGGCGCACGGCCATGACGGGCGCGGCGTCGGGACCGATGGCCGCGCCGTCGTGGCGGGCGCGCCTTGCCGCCCTCTGGGACGGCGACGTCGCGTGGAGCTTCCGCCACTCGCCGGTGGCGATGGCTTCGCTCGCCGTGTTCGCCGTGTGCGTGCTGGCGGCGCTGCTCGCGCCGTGGGTCGCGCCGCACAACCCGTTCGACCTGAAGACGCTCAACCTGTCCGACTCGCGGCTGCCCCCGGCGTGGGTGGAGGGCGGGCGCGCGATGTTTCCGCTCGGCACCGACGACCAGGGCCGCGACGTGCTGTCGGCGATCATCTTCGGCGCCCGCATCTCGCTGCTGGTGGGCCTCGCCTCGGTGGCCTTCGCGCTGCTGCTCGGCGTGGCGCTCGGGCTGCTCGCCGGCTACGCAGGCGGCAAGACCGACGCGTTCATCATGCGCGTGGCCGACGTGCAGCTGTCGTTCCCGGCGATCCTGATCGCGCTCCTGATCGACGGCGTCGCGCGGGTGGCGCTGCCGCGGGACGCGCACGACCAGGTGGCGATCTACGTGCTGGTGCTGGCGATCGGCCTGTCGAACTGGGTGCAGTACGCGCGGACCGTGCGCGGCTCGACGATGGTCGAGAAGAACAAGGAGTACGTGCAGGCCGCGCGGGTCATCGGCGTGACGCCGCCCGCCATCATGGCGCGCCACCTGCTGCCCAACGTGCTGGGCCCGGTGCTGGTGCTGGCGACGATCAACATCGCCACGGCGATCCTCACCGAGGCGACGCTGTCGTTCCTCGGCGTGGGCGTGCCGCCGACCGAACCGTCGCTGGGGACGCTGATCCGGATCGGCAACGAATTTTTGTTCTCAGGCGAATGGTGGATTACGATCTTCCCCGGAGCTGCGCTGGTGATCCTCGTGCTGTCGATCAACCTGCTCGGCGACTGGCTGCGCGACGCCTTGAACCCGAGGCTGCGCTGATGGCATTCCCGCAACGCGCGCTGCCCGCAAGGGGCGCGCGGGCGGCAAGGACGCGTGGCGCCTGGTCGCCGCGGGGACCTGCGGATCCCGTGTTCCGCAATGCAACGCAACCGGAGTCGACGACATGCGCAAGCTGACATGGCTGTTCCTGCCCACCCTGCTGGCACCGACGCTCCTGACCGGCTGCCAGACGTGGGGGCCGACGTGGAGCGAGCTGACCGGGCAGCGGTTCAACGTGACGATCCCCAACCGGCGGCCGGCGATCATCGACCGCGTCGACGACCGCGGCGCGTTCACGAACCCGAACCTGATCCGCGTCGATCCGGGCGAGCGCCGGCTGGTCGTGCAGGGGCCGGCGCCGGGCTGGGCCGGCGGGCCGCCGCTGCACGTGATGATCCTGAACGTCGAGCCGTGCAAGCGGTACTACATCAACGCGCAGTTCGAGAACACGATTTCGCAGGCGTGGACGCCGGTCGTCGACTTCGTCGAGCCGATCGCCGGATGCCAGCTGCCGGGCGCGAAGTAGCCGCGCCGGCGCCGGTGGCGCCGGTGCTGGCGGTCGAGGGCCTGCGCGTCGAGTTCCCGACGCGCCGGGGCACGCTCGTCGCCGTGCACGACGTGTCGCTCGCGATCGCGCCGGGCGAGGTGCTGGGCGTGGTCGGCGAGTCGGGCGCGGGCAAGTCGCTCACCGGCGCGGCGATCATCGGCCTCATCGACCCGCCCGGGCGCATCGCGGCCGGGCAGATCCGGCTCGCCGGCCGCCGCATCGACAACCTGCCGTACGAGGCGATGCGCGCGGTGCGCGGGCGCGAGATCGGCGCGGTGTTCCAGGACCCGCTGACGTCGCTCAACCCGCTCTACACGGTGGGCCGGCAGCTCGTCGAGACCATCCGCACGCACCTGCCGCTCGGGGAGGGCGATGCGCGGAGCCGCGCGATCGCGCTGCTCGACGAGGTGGGCATCCCGGCCGCGGCGCGCCGCATCGACCATTACCCGCACCAGTTCTCGGGCGGCATGCGGCAGCGCGTGGTGATCGCGCTGGCGCTCGCCGCCAACCCGAAGCTGATCGTCGCCGACGAGCCGACGACGGCGCTCGACGTGTCGATCCAGGCGCAGATCATCCAGCTGCTGAAGCGGCTTTGCCGCGACCACGGCACCGCCGTGATGCTGGTGACGCACGACATGGGCGTCATCGCCGAGACCGCCGACCGCGTGGCCGTCATGTACGCCGGGCGCATCGTCGAGATCGGGCCGGTCGCCGACGTGATCCACCGGCCGCAGCACCCGTACACGGTCGGGCTGATGGGCTCGATCCCGTCGATCGTCGACGAGCGTCCGCGGCTGACGCAGATCGAAGGCGCGATGCCCCGGCTGACCGCCATTCCCTCCGGCTGCGCGTTCCACCCGCGCTGCCCGCAGGCGTTCGAGCGCTGCCGGCGCGAGCTGCCGGACCTCGCGGCCGCCGGCGCGACGCACGCCGCGTGCTGGCTGCGCGCCGCACCATGAGCGCCGACCTCCTCACGCTGACGGGCGTGGCCCGTTACTTCGACGTCTCGCCGCCGTGGCTCAACCGCGTGCTGGAGCGCAAGGGGCGGGTGATCCTCAAGGCCGTGGACGGCGTCGACCTCGCGATCCGCAAGGGCGAGACGCTCGGGCTCGTCGGCGAATCGGGCTGCGGCAAGTCGACCGTCGCGCGCCTGATCGTCGGGCTGTACCCGCCGACGCGCGGCGCGATCGCCTGCGGCGGCGTCACCATCGCCGGCGAGGGCGCCACGACCGACGCGCGCGCGCTGCGGCAGGCGCGCCGGGGCATGCAGATGATCTTCCAGGATCCCTACGCGAGCCTCAACCCCCGCTGGCGCGTCGCCGACATCGTCGCCGAGCCCATCGCGAGCCAGGCGCCGCGCACGGGACGGGCGGAGATCGCGGCGCGGGTGGCGGCGCTGCTGGAGCAGGTGGGTCTCGCGGCCGCCGACGGCGCCAAGTACCCGCACCAGTTCTCCGGCGGCCAGCGGCAGCGGATCTCGATCGCCCGCGCGCTGTCGACGCAGCCGTCGTTCCTCGTCTGCGACGAGCCGACCTCCGCGCTCGACGTCTCCGTGCAGGCGCAGGTGCTGAACCTGATGCGCGACCTGCAGCGGCGCATGGGGCTCACGTACCTGTTCATCTCGCACAACCTCGCCGTCGTCCACCACATCGCCGACCGCGTCGGCGTCATGTACCTCGGCCGCATCGTCGAGCTGGCGCCCACGCGCGAGCTCTTCGCGAACCCGCAGCATCCGTACACGCGCATGCTGCTCGACGCGGTGCCGGACCTCGAGATGACCGGCGAGGCGCGCATCGCGGTTGCCGGCGAGGTGCCCAACCCGCTGGATCCGCCGCCCGGGTGCACGTTCCACCCCCGCTGCCCGCACGCGGACGCGCGCTGCCGCAGCGAGAGCCCGGCGCTCCTCCCGGCCGGGGAGGGGCGGCAGGGCCGGGTCGCCTGCCACGCCGTGGCCGAGGGGCGGCTGCCGCCGCGGGCGATCCCGGTGGCCGCCCGCTGACGCGCGGCCGGCGCGGCGGTCGAATCCGCTATAATTCCGCGCTTTCGTAACGCGACCGCACCGCCGCCCGCGCGCGCCTCCGTGCCCGCCGGCGCCCCCGCCACGCCCTTCGCGAAGTCCTTCCGTGCGCCTTACCGAGATCAAGCTCGCCGGCTTCAAGTCGTTCGTCGATCCCACGACCATCGCGACCCCGGGACAACTGGTCGGCATCGTCGGCCCCAACGGCTGCGGCAAGTCCAACGTCATCGACGCCGTGCGCTGGGTGCTGGGCGAGTCGAAGGCGTCGCGCGCGGCGAGTCGATGCAGGACGTCATCTTCAACGGCGCCGGCGAGCGCAAGCCGGTGGGCGCGTCGGTCGAGCTGAAGTTCGACAGCAGCCTCGGCCGCATCGGCGCCAGGTAGTACGCCGCCGAGATCGCGATCAAGCGCGTGCGACGCGCGACGGCGACTCGACGTACTACATCAACAACATCCCGGTGCGGCGCCGCGACATCCACGACCTGTTCCTGGGCACGGGCCTCGGCCCCGCGCGTACGCGATCATCGAGCAGGGCATGATCTCGCGCGTGATCGAGGCCAAGCCCGAGGAGCTGCGCATCTTCCTCGAGGAGGCGGCCGGCGTGTCCAAGTACAAGGAGCGCCGCAAGGAGACCGAGGGGCGGCTCGCGGACACGCGCGAGAACCTCGCGCGCGTCGAGGACATCCGCACGGAGCTTTCGAACCAGCTCACGCACCTCGAGGGCAGGCGCAGGTCGCGACGCAATACCGCGAGCTCGAGGCGCGCCAGAAGTCCTCGCAGCACATGCTGTGGTACGCGAAGCAGCAGGACGCCGCGCGGTCGCGCGAGCGCTGCGCGACCGAGATCGCGACGCTCACCGTGGCGCTGGAGTCGGTGCAGGCGGAACTGCGCGCGGCCGAGGCGCGGCTCGAGTCGCTGCGCGCCGAGCACTACGCCGCCGGCGACGCGCTGCACGACCGGCAGGGCGCGTTCTACGCCGCCAACGCCGAAGTGACGCGGCTCGAGCAGCAGATCGCGTTCGCGCGCGAGTCCGAGACGCGGATCACGCAGCAGGTCGCGCAGCTCACCGAGGCGCTCGGCGCCATCGCCGGCCAGGAGGCCGCGCTCGCGGCGGACCGCAGTGAGGCCGACAGGGCGCTCGCGACGGCACTCGCCGCCCGTGAGGCGGCGGCTGCGGACGAGGCGGCCGCGCAGGCCGCGCTGCCGGCGCTGGACGCGGACGTCGCGGCCGCCGGCACGGCGCTCGCCGAGCGCCAGCACGAGATCGCGCAGACCGAGCAGGGGCTGCGCGTCGCCGAGACCCGGCGCGACAGCGCGGCGAAGGCGCTGGCGCAGCTCGCGGACCGGCGCGACCGCCTCGCGCAGGAGCTGGCCGCGACGGCGCCGGCGGCCACCGACTCGGTGCGCGACGTCGAGGACCAGCTCGCGCAGGAGAACGCGGACCTCGCGGGCAAGCAGGACGCGCTGGCTGGCCGCGCTGCGCGTGCGGGTCGAGGCGCTGCAAGGGCAGCAGCGTACGACGGCCGACGCCTGGGAGCGCGAGAGCCGGCGCCTCGCCGACCTCGAGGCGCGGCAGCAGGCGCTCTCCGCGCTGCAGGACAGGGTCGGCCACGGCGCCGACGTCGACGGCTGGCTCGAGGACCGCGGCCTCGCCCGCGCGCGCCGGCTGTGGCAGCTCGTCGACATCGAGCCGGGCTGGGAGGATGCGCTGGAGGCGGTGCTGCGCGAGCGGCTGTCGGCGCTGGAGCTCGCGCGGCTCGACGACGCGGCCGCGTGGGTCGACGGCGGCACGCCGCCGCCGCGGCGGATCGCGGCGTACGCGCTCGCGCCAGCGCGCCACGGCCCCGACGGCGCGCACGACGCGCTGCTGGCGAAGGTGCGCTTCAAGAATCCCGACGTCGCGCGCGTGCTCGTCGACGGGCTGGCCGGCGTGCGCTGCCGCCCGGACCTCGCGACCGCGCTCGCGGAGCGTGCGGCGCTCGCCGCCGGCGAGTCGTTCGTCACGCCGAGCGGACACCTCGTCGGCGCGCAGGGCGTCGCGTTCTTCGCTCCCGACGGCGAGCTGCACGGCGTGCTGGCCCGGCAGCGCGAGCTGGAGGAGCTCGAAGGCGCGATCGCCGCCGCGCGCGCGACCGCGACGGACGCCCGTGCGCAGCGCGACGCCGTCGACGCCGACCTGGCGGCGGCGCAGCAGACGTACCACGCCGAAGGGCTCGCGGTGTCGTCGCAGCAGCGGCGCGTGCACGACCTCGAGCTCGAGCTGGTGCAGTTGAAGCAGGCCGCCGAGGCCGCTGAGAAGCGCCGCGCCCAGATCGCGGCGGAGATGGCCGACGTCGACGCGAAGCACGCCGACGGTGCACGCGAGCACGACGCCATCGTCGCGCAGATCGCCGACCTGCAGTCGCGGCTGCACGACGAGCTCGCGCGGCGGGAGGCCGCGCGGCACGCCCGCACCGAGGCCGCGGTCGCGCTCGCCCGCGGCCGCGAGCGCGCGCGCGTGGCCGAGCGCACGGCGCAGGAGGCGGGCTTTGCCGAGCGCAGCTGCCGCGACCGGCTGGCCGAGCTCTCGCGCCGCGGCGAGGGGCTCGCTGCGCAGGCCGCGCAGCAGCAGTCGCTGCTGGCGCAGCTCTCGAGCGAGCGGGCGGCCATCGACTGGACGCCGGTGGAAGCCGCGCTGCCGGAGCAGCTCGCCGCGCGCGGCGAGGCCGAGCAGGCACTGGCGGCCGCGCGCGACCGGCTGGAGGCGCTCGGGGCCGACCTGCGCGCCGGCGAGGAGGCGCGCCTCGCGGCCGAGCAGAAGCAGGAGCCGGCGCGCGCGAAGATCCTCGACATGCAGCTGAAGGAGCAGGCGGCCGCGCTCGCCGAGGAGCAGTTCGGCGGCCAGCTGGCCGAGGCCCACGCCGACGTCACCGTGCTGCCCGACGCGCTCAAGGCCTGGGGCAGCGCACGCACGCTTCCGGCGGAGATCGAGCGCGTCACGACGGCGATCGCCGAGCTCGGCGCGGTGAACCTGGCCGCGCTCGACGAACTCGCGCAGGCGCGCGAGCGCAAGGAGTATCTCGACCGGCAGGCCGCCGACCTGACCGAGGCGATGACGACGCTGGAGACGGCGATCCGCCAGATCGACCGCGAGTCGCGCGAGCTGCTGCAGCAGACGTTCGAGATCGTCAACGGCAACTTCGCGAAGCTGTTTCCGGCGCTCTTCGGCGGCGGGCAGGCGCGCCTCGTGCTGACCGGCGAGGAGATCCTCGACTCCGGCGTGGCGGTCGTCGCGCAGCCGCCCGGCAAGCGCAACTCGTCGATTCACCTGCTGTCGGGCGGCGAGAAGGCGCTGACGGCGATCTCGCTCGTGTTCGCGCTGTTCCAGCTGAACCCGGCGCCGTTCTGCCTGCTCGACGAGGTCGACGCGCCGCTCGACGACGCCAACACCGACCGCTTCTGCGCGATGGTGCGGCAGATGGCGGGCGACACGCAGTTCCTCTTCATCTCGCACAACAAGATCACGATGGAGATGGCGAACCAGCTGGTCGGCATCACGATGCCCGAGCCCGGCGCGTCGCGCGTCGTCGCCGTCGACATCGCCGAGGCGCTGTCGCTGGCCGAGGCCTGAGCCCGGCGTCCCGCGGCGGCCTTCGCGCTATACTCGGCGCCTATCCATGCGCCCCCGGAAGCCCACGTGCCGTTGTCGATGAGTCCGCTGCAACTGGGCCTCATCGCCGGCGGCGTCCTGCTGGTCGTCGGCGTCCTCATCTACAACTGGTGGCAGGAGCGCCGCGTGCGCCGGCGGATCGCCGAGACCTTCGGCGGCGCCAGGGGCGGGGCGGGGAGTGCGCCGGCCGTACCCGCCGGCAGCCGCGTCGAGCCCACGCTGCGCACCGACGCCGAGGCCGCCGGCCCCCGCACGGGCGCCGTGCCCGGCGACGCGGTGCCTGCCTACCGACCGTCCGCCGACGACGCCGGCGCGCCGCCGTTCGAGGTGCCGATGGACGTCGTCGCGCCGCGGCCGGCGGACGACGCGCCGCCGCTGGAGGAAGACGCGCCGCCCGCGGCGGAGCTGCCGGCCGCGATCGCACGCGGCGGCCCCGCGGGATCGCTGCGCGAGCCCGATCCCGAGATCGAGTGCGTCATCACGCTGCAGCCGGCCAAGCCGGTCGGCGTCGGTGCGCTCGCCGCGGGCCTGCACGCGCGTCTGGGCAAGCGGCTGCGCTGGTTCGGCCGGACGCAGCCCGAGTCGCCGTGGCAGGCGCTGGCCGCGGACACGCGCGGCGAATTCGTCGAAGTCGCCGCGTGCCTGCTGCTCGCCGACCGCAACGGTGCGGCCAGCCGCGCGCAGATCGACACCTTCGTCCGCGTGATCGGCGAGCTGGCACCGCTGTTGCCGGCGGCGATGTCGGTGCCCGACCCCGCCGCCGAGACCGGCCGTGCGGAGGCGCTCGACCGCCTGTGCGCGGACGTCGACGTGCAGATCGGCCTGACCGTGGTGAAGCCCGACCCGGCCAGCATCCCGGGCACCAAGCTGCGCGGGATCGCCGAGGCCGCGGGCTTTCGCCTGGCCACCGGCGGGCGCTTCGAGCTCCTGCACGAGGACACGGGCGCCGTGCTCTACACGCTGCAGAACCTGCGCAACGAGCCGTTCACCGTCGACACGCTGCGGCTGTCGGCGACCAACGGCATCGTGCTGGTGCTCGACGTGCCGCGCGTGGCCGATCCGCCGCGGACGTTCGACCAGATGAAGCTCGCGGCAAGGCGCCTCGCGCAGACGCTCGGCGCGGAGCTCGTCGACGACAACCGGCGGCTGCTGGACGACACCGCGCTCGCGGCGATCCGCAAGCAGGTCGACGCCGCCGCCGGAGGGCTGCGCGAGTGCGGGATCGAGCCGGGGAGCCCGCGAGCGCTCGCGTTGTTCGGCGCGTAAGGCCGTCCGGTGGCCGCCACCGCGGGTGAGAAGGTTCCGGCAGCGGCCGCGCGCCGCGCGGGCGAGCTGCGCGCGCAGCTCGCCGCGCACGACCGCCGCTATTACGAAGAGAACGCGCCGACGGTCAGCGACGCCGAGTACGACGCGCTGTTCCGCGAGTTGCAGGCCCTCGAGGCGGCGCACCCGGCGCTCGTCGCGCCCGACTCGCCCACGCAGCGCGTCGGCGGCGCGCGCGCCCTCGAGTTCGCGCCGGTGGCGCACCGGGTGCCGATGCTGTCGATCCGCACGGAGACCGACACGACGGCCGGCGCCGCGCTCGAGTTCGACGCGCGCATCCGCCGCGAGCTGGGCCTGCCGGCCGACGCGCCGCCGGTCGCCTACATGGCCGAACTCAAGTTCGACGGGCTCGCGATCAGCCTGCGCTACGAGGGCGGGGCGCTCGCCGTGGCGGCGACGCGCGGCGACGGCGAGACCGGCGAGGACGTCACCGCCAACGTGCGCCGGATCCCGGAGATTCCGGCGAAGCTCGCCGGCCGGGCGCCGCCGGTGCTCGAGGTCCGCGGCGAGGTCTACATGACGCGTGCGGACTTTGCCGCGCTGAACGCGCGCCAGGAGGCCGCCGGCCTCAAGCTGTTCGTCAATCCGCGCAACACCGCGGCCGGCGCCGTGCGCCAGCTCGACCCGGCGGTCACCGCGGCGCGCCCGCTGCACTTCTTCGCCTACGGCATCGGCGAGGTCGACGGGTGGACGCTGCCGGGCACCCAGGGCGCGCTGCTGCGTGCGCTGGAGGCGTTCGGGCTGCCGGTGTGCGCCGACCGCCGCGCGGCGCACGGCGCAGCCGAGCTCGCCGCGTTCTACGAGGACGTTCGCGCGCGCCGGGACGGACTGCCGTTCGAGATCGACGGGGTCGTCTACAAGGTCGACGACCTCGCGCTGCAGCGCACGCTCGGGTTCCGCACGCGCGAGCCGCGCTGGGCGGTCGCGCACAAGTTTCCGCCGGAGGAGATGACGACGGAGCTCCTCGCCATCGACGTCCAGGTCGGCCGCACCGGCGCGGTCACGCCGGTGGCGCGGCTCGCGCCGGTGTTCGTCGGCGGCACCACGGTGACCAACGTCACGCTGCACAACGAGGACGAGATTCGCCGACGCGACCTGCGCATCGGCGACACGGTGGTGGTCCGCCGTGCCGGCGACGTCATCCCGCAGGTCGTGGGCGTGGTCGCGGACCGGCGGCCGCCGCACGCGGCGCCCTTCGCCATGCCGACGCACTGCCCCGAGTGCGGCTCGGCGATCGTCCGGCTGCCGGGCGAGGTCGCCGCGCGGTGCACGGGCGGGCTGGTCTGTCCGGCGCAGCGCAAGCAGGCGCTGCTGCACTTCGCCGGCCGGCGCGCGCTCGACATCGAGGGATTGGGCGACAAGCTCGTCGACCAGCTGGTCGACGGCGGCCTCGTCCACACGCCGGCCGACCTCTACCGGCTCGAGCTGCCGCAGCTCGCCGCGCTCGACCGGATGGCCGAGAGGAGCGCCGCCAACGTGCTCGCGGCGATCGCCGCGAGCAGGGGCACGACGCTCGCCCGCTTCGTGTTCGCGCTCGGCATCCGCCACGTCGGCGAGGCGACCGCGAAGGACCTGGCGCAGCACTTCGGCGCGCTCGCGCCGCTGATGGACGCCGACGAGGCGGCGCTCGCCGAAGTGCGCGACGTCGGGCCGGTGGTCGCCGCGTCGGTGGCGCGCTTCTTCGCCGAGCCGCACAATCGCGAGGTCGTCGCGGCACTGCGGGCCGCCGGCGTACACTGGACCGAAGGCGCGCCCGCTCGCCGCGCCGGCGGCGCGCTCGCGGGCCTCGCGTTCGTGCTGACCGGCACGCTGGCGACGCTCTCGCGCGACGACGCGAAGGCGCTGATCGAGGAGGCCGGCGGCAAGGTCGCCGGCAGCGTGTCGAAGAACACCGACTACGTCGTCGCCGGCGCCGAGGCCGGCAGCAAGCTCGCGAAGGCCGAGGCGCTGGGCGTCGCGATTCTCGACGAGGCGGGCCTCCGCCAGCTGATCGAAGAGCGCCGCGCACCGGAAGCCGACAGATGAAGAAGATCACCAAGGCCGTGTTCCCCGTCGCCGGGCTGGGCAGCCGGTTCCTCCCCGTCACCAAGGCAAGCCCGAAGGAGATGCTGCCGGTCGTCGACAAGCCGCTTATCCAGTACGCGGTGGAGGAGGCCGCCGCCGCCGGCATCACCGACATGATCTTCATCACCGGCCGCAACAAGCGGGCGATCGAGGACCACTTCGACAAGGCGTACGAGCTCGAGACGGAGCTCGCGCTGCGCAACAAGACGTCGCTGCTCGAGTCGGTGCAGGCGGCGACCCCGCCCGGCATCAACTGCATCTACATCCGGCAGTCGGAGCCGCTGGGGCTCGGGCACGCGGTGCTGTGCGCGACGCCGGTCGTCGGCGACGAGCCGTTCGCCGTCATCCTGGCCGACGACCTCGTCGACGCCGAGGTCCCGGTGATGAAGCAGATGGTCGACGTCGCCACGCGCGAGGACGCGTCGGCGATCGGCGTCATGGAGGTGCCCGCCGCCGACGTCGGCAGCTGGGGCATCGTCGAGACCGCCGGCGGCGACGGCGGCGGCACGCGTGGCGCCGATCACGCGGATCGTCGAAAAGCTGAAGCCCGGCGCGACGCCGTCGACGCTCGCCGTCGTCGGCCGGTACGTGCTGACGCCGCGGATCTTTCACCACCTGCGCGCGATCCGCCCCGGTGCCGGCGGCGAGATCCAGCTCACCGACGGCATCGCGCGTCTCCTCGGCGATGAGCGCGTCGTCGCGTACCGGTTTGCCGGCCGCCGCTACGACTGCGGGCGCAAGCTGGGCTACCTCGAGGCGACCGTCGACTTCGGGCTGAAGCACCCCGAGGCGGCGCGGGCTTCGCCCGCTTCCTCGCCGAGCGCAACCTCGACCCGATGACGCTGAACGAGCTCCGCTACCTCGTCGCCGTCGCGCAGGAGCGCAACTTGGGCGCGCCGCGCAGAAGTGCTTCGTCAGCCAGCCGGCGCTGTCGGTCGCCGTGCAGAAGCTCGAGGAGGAGCTCGGCGCGCAGGTGTTCGAGCGCGGCAAGGCCGAGGTGACGGTGACGCCCGTCGGCGAGCGCATCGTCGAGCAGGCGCAGCGGGTGCTGGAGGAGACCTCCCGCATCCGCGAGATCGCGCAGGCGGGCCGCAACCAGCTGACCGGCGCGCTGAAGCTCGGCGTCATCTTCACGGTCGCGCCGTACCTGCTGCCGGACCTCATCCCGGCGCTGCACGCGGTCGCGCCGCAGATGCCGCTCGACCTCGAGGAGAACCACCGAGAACCTGGAGGCGAGCCTCAAGTCCGGCCGGCTCGACGCCGCGATCGTCGCGCTGCCGTTCGCGCCGCCGGGAGTGGTCGCCGAGCTGCTGTACGAGGAGCCGTTCCAGGTCGTCGTGCCGTCGACGCACAAGTGGGCGAAGCGCAAGTCGGTGCAGCCGGCCGAGCTCGCCGCCGAGAACACGATCCTGCTCGCCGTCGGGCACTGCTTCCGCGACCAGGTGCTGGAGTCGTGTCCGGAGCTGAACCGCGCCGACGCGCACGTGCCGCGGACCAACTCGCTCGAGACCGTCCGCAACATGGTCGCCTCGGGCCTCGGCATCTCCGTGCTGCCGCGCGACGCGCTGACGCCCAGGTACCACAGCCGGCTGGTGGTGCCGGTGCCCTTCACGCGGCCGGCGCCGGCGCGCCGCGTGGCACTGGCCTACCGGAGGAGCTTCCCGCGCCCGGCGGCCATCGCGGCGCTGCGCGACGCGGTGGCGGCGTGCCGCGGCGGCAAGGCGCCGGCGAAGGCGTCGGCGTAGCCATTTGGCTCCCTGCTGCAGGCGCGCGCGCCCTCCCCAAAGGGGGCCAGCGCCTTGGGCGGCCCGGCGGCGCTGGGCTCCGCAGGCGCTGCGCGCCCCTCCCCAGCGGGGGCCAGCGCCTTGGGACGGCCCGGCGGCGCTGGGCTCTCCCGCAGGGCGCTGCGCGCCCCTCCCCCAAAGGGGGCCAGCGCCTTGGGACGGCCCGGCGGCGCTGGTCTCCCCCGCAGGGCGCTGCGCGCCCCTCCCCCAAAGGGGGCCAGCGCCTTGGGACGGCCCTGCGGCGCTGGCGCGCGGGCGGGTGTGTATCGTTGTCGCTGTCCCATCCCCACTGGAGCCATTCATGATTGCGGATCTCAAGGGCAAGGCCGTGCTGATCACCGGCGCGTCGACCGGCATCGGCGCCGCCGCCGCGCGCGCGTTCGCCCGGCACGGAAGCCACGTCGCCGTCCACTACAACGCCAGCAAGGAGGCCGCCCTGGAGGTGGCCGGCGAGGTCAAGGCCGCCGGTGCCCGCGCGGTCGTCGTCGGCGGCGACGTGACGGTCGAGGCCGACGTCAAGCGGATCGTCGCCGAGACGCTGGCGGCGTTCGGCCGGATCGACGTGCTGGTCAACAACGCGGGCGGGATGCTGGGCCGCGTGAAGATCGAAGACTACACGGTCGAGCACGTCAACCGCGTGCTGGCGTTGAACTGCACGCAGGTCGCCCTGTTCATGCGCGAGGTGATCCCGGGGATGCGCCGGCAGCAGTCGGGCAACGTCATCAACGTCACGTCGATCGCGGCGCGCCACGGCGGCGGCGGCGGTGCGATCCTGTACGCAGGCGCCAAGGGCTTCGTGTCGGCCGTCACGCACGGCTGGGCGAAGGAGGTGGTCGGCGACGGCATCCGCGTCAACGCCGTGTCGCCGGGCGTCATCGCGACGCCGTTCCACGACCGCTACTCGACGCCCGAGCAGATCAAGGCGATGCAGGCGACCATCCCGATGAACCGGATCGGCACGTCCGACGAGTGCGCGGGGACCTTCCTCTACCTCGCCTCCGACGCGCTGTCCGGCTACGTCACCGGGCAGGTGATCGAGGTCAACGGCGGGCAGCTGATGCCGTAAGGGCTGCAGGGGTCAGATTCGAGTTTCGCAGCACCGGCGCATCGCACGGCACCGACGGACCGCGAAATTCGAGTCTGACCCCTGCCGCGAGTCGCCGCGGGATGCGAGTCCAGCCGGGCCGTCGCCGCCGCGAAATTCGAGTCCGCTCCCACGGCCGCCGGGTCAACCCGACACGGCCACGACGAGTTCCCCCAGCGACCCCAGCACGTGATCCGGCCACGGCCCGTGGCGGTCGATGGGCGCCCCGGTGCGGTTGATCCAGAACGAAGTGAGGCCGCAGGCCTTGGCGCCGATCGCGTCCCAGCAGTTCGACGACACGAAGCCGATGCGCGCAGGCGGCAGGCGCAGCCGCTCCGCCGCCAGCGCGTAGACCTGCGGCGCCGGCTTGTAGACGCCGACCGCGTCGACCGACAGCACGCCGTCGACGAGCGCCTCCATGTCGTTGTGCCGCAGGAGCGGCGCGAGCCCGGCGACCGTCCCGTTCGACAGGATCCAGCGCGGCCGCGGCGCCAGCGCGGCGAGCGTCGCGTGCGTCTCCGGGAACGCGTCGAGCGTCAGGTACGCCGCGGCGAGCCGCGCGCGGTCGGCCTCGTCGAGCGGAAGCACGAGCGCCGCGACCGCGTAGTCGAGCGCCTCGGCGGTGACCCGCGTGAAGTCCTCGCGCGCGAAGCCGTCACCCGCCATCAGCGACTGCAGCCACGTGTACTCGAGCTGCTTGGCGCGCCAGGTCCGGGCGAGTTCGGCGCCGCGGCCGGGCGCCAGCGTTTCCGCGAGCGCCGTCACCGAGTGGACGTCGAACAGCGTGCCGTAGGCGTCGAAGACGATGGCATCGAGCGGCTTGCGGGAGGTCCTGGGCATCGTCGTCTCCACCTGCCGGGCGGCGCAGCGGCCGCCGCGAAGGCAAAAAAAGAGGGGTTACACTCGCGCGTAACCCCTTGGTTCAGTGTGGTGGGCATTGCTGGGTTCGAACCAGCGACCCCTCCCGTGTGAGGGGAGTGCTCTACCGCTGAGCTAAACGCCCCGCGAACCCAGACAGGAGCACCGATTTAACCATACCCGCCCGGCCACGGCAAACCGGAATTGCCGGACGCGCGAGATACCCCGCGCGAGGCCGCACCAAGTTGGTGCTGTCGTGAGCCGAAACGGTGAGGGCGCTTGCGCCAAGCCTGGGCATGTGTCCATTAACCAACTGAAAATAAAAGGAATCGGCAGCTGGCCCGGCGGTTGCTAAAGGTGCCCGGATTGCCGCCCAGACGCGCCGGATGCCTCCCGCCCCCTACGACGAAATGACGACCGCAGACGGCGCGGTCCGTCCGCATTACCGTGCGTTCGCCGACTGGCTGGAGCGCACCGACGCCGCGCGCATTGCGCAGAAGCGCGAGGAGGCCGAGCGCGCCTTCCATCGCGTCGGCATCACCTTCGCCGTCTACGGCGAGGATGCCGGCACCGAGCGCCTCATCCCGTTCGACCTCGTGCCGCGGATCATCCCCGCGGACGAGTGGGCGCTGCTCGAGCGTGGCCTGAAGCAGCGCGTGCGGGCGCTCAACCTGTTCCTGGCCGACGTCTACCACGACCAGCGGATCCTCAAGGCCGGCGCGATTCCCGCCGACCGGGTCCTCGGCAACGCGCAGTACCGCCGCGAGATGGCCGGCATGGACGTCCCGGGCGGCATCTACGCGCACATCGCCGGCGTCGACATCGTCCGTGCCGGCGCCGGCGAGTACTACGTGCTGGAGGACAACCTGCGGGTTCCCTCGGGCGTGTCGTACATGCTCGAGAACCGCAAGATGATGATGCGGCTGTTCCCCGAGCTCTTCGCCACGCGCTCGATCCTCCCGGTCCACCACTACCCGGACCTGCTGCTCGAGAACCTGCGCGCCGTGGGCCCCAAGGGCGAGGAGAGCCCGACGGTCGCGGTGCTCACGCCCGGCGCCTGGAACTCGGCCTACTTCGAGCACGCGTTCCTCGCGCAGCAGATGGGCGTGGACCTGGTCGAGGGGCAGGACCTCGTGGTCCAGAACGACACGGTGTACATGCGCACGACGCACGGGCCCCGCCGCGTGCACGTGATCTACCGCCGCGTCGACGACGACTTCCTCGACCCGCAGGCGTTCCGGCGGGACTCGATGCTCGGCGTGCCCGGGCTCTTCGCCGCCTACCGCGCCGGCCGGGTGACGCTGGCCAACGCGATCGGCACCGGCGTGGCCGACGACAAGTCGATCTACCCGTTCGTCCCGGACATGATCCGCTACTACCTGTCCGAGGCGCCGATCCTCAACAACGTCCCGACGTACATGCTGTACAAGCCGCAGGACCGCGACTACGCCCTCGCGCACCTGGCCGACCTCGTGGTGAAGGAGGTGCACGGCGCCGGCGGCTACGGGATGCTGGTCGGACCCGCGTCGACCGCCGAGGAGCGCGCGGCGTTCCGGGCGCGGATCCTGGCCGCGCCCGAGAAGTACATCGCGCAGCCCACGCTCGCGCTGTCGACGTGCCCGACGTTCGTCGGCGCCGGGATCGCGCCGCGGCACATCGACCTGCGGCCCTACGTGCTGTCCGGCGCCGACGTCGACCTCGTGCCCGGAGGGCTCACCCGGGTCGCGCTGCGGGAGGGGTCGCTGGTGGTCAACTCGTCGCAGGGCGGGGGGACCAAGGACACGTGGGTGCTGGCGTGACGGCGGGCCGCCCCTCACCCCAACCGTCTCCCCGCTGCGCGGGGCGAGGGAGGCCTGCGGCGCACATCGGCGACCGTGCGCGCGCGACGCGATTTGCTCCCTCTC
>JBGAMF010000182.1:0-4058 GCA_044223185.1 Casimicrobiaceae bacterium
TCTGCGCGTCCGCAGCCGCGGCGCAGGCGCCCGCCGGCGCCGGCCAGGCGCCGGCCGACTACCTCGAGATGCAGGCGGCGAGCGCGCCTTACCGCGCCTACGCCGACCGCTGGATCGCCCTCGCGCGTGCCGGGGACGTCGACGCGCTCGCCAGGACCATCAGTCCCGCCATGACGGCACGGGCCGGCGCCGAGGCCGTGCGGCGCAACCTCGCGACCCGCGTCGTGCCGTTCTTCGCGCAGTCGACGGGCGTGGGCAGGAGCGTCACCGTCACGCGCACGACCGACGCGTCCGGCAACAAGGGCTTCGCGTTCTACATGTACGCGCAGCCGAAGGACGGCGCGCCGCGCCCGTTCGTGCTCTACGTCGTCGACGAGGGCGGGACCAGCGTCGTCGCCAACGTCCTCGTCGACCATCACGTCCCGGACCGGCACAAGTAGCGCGGCGATGGCGCGCGCCGCCGCGGCCGTGAAACAATGGCGGCCGTCGGCGTCCGCCCCCCTCTCCCGATGACCGCGCCATGACCCGCAAGGCCCTGCGATTGCTCAAGTGGAGCGCCGCGCTCGTCGGCGTCGTCGCGGCGACGATCCTCGGCGTGCGCTCGTGGGACGCGTGGCGCAGCGATCCGCTCGAGCCGTGGCACACGTTCGTGCCGCACGAGCTGCGGGCGTCCGAGCTCGCGCAGGCGGACTGGAAGAAGTACCTCGCCGCCGAGGAACGCGCGTTCGCCGAGGTGCGCGACAACGTGACGCAGCGCCTGCCCGAAGGCGAGCGCGTGCCGGCAAACCGGTACTTCGAGGGGAGCCCCGTCTACCCGCCGAAGCTCCCGACCGACTGGAACCGCTCGTACGTCCTCGAGCCGGCGGGCACGCCGCGCGGCGCCGTCGTGCTGCTGCACGGGCTCACCGACTCGCCGTACAGCCTGCGCCACATCGCGCGCCGCTACCGCGACGACGGCTTCGTGGCGATCGCCCCCCGGCTGACGGGACACGGCACGGTGCCGGCGGGCCTCACCGACGTCGACTGGGAGGACTGGGCCGAGGCGACCCGGCTCGCCGTGCGCGAGGCGCGCCGGCGCATCGGGCCGGACGAGCCGCTGCACCTCGTCGGCTTCTCCAACGGCGGCGCGCTCGCGCTGAAGTACGCGCTCGACGCGCTCGAGGACAAGTCGCTGTCGCGGCCGGACCGCCTGGTGCTGATCTCGCCGATGATCGGCGTCACCGAGATGGCGCGCTTCGCCGGCTTCCTCGGGTGGCCTGCGGTGTTCCCGGCGTTCGCCAAGGCGTCCTGGCTCGGCATCGTGCCGGAATTCAACCCGTTCAAGTACAACTCGTTCCCGATCAACGGCGGGCGGCAGTCGTCGCTGCTCACGCGCGCGCTGCAGGAGCAGATCACGAGGCTCGCGCGCGCGAACCGGCTCGGCGACCTGCCGCCGGCGATCACGTTCCAGTCGGTGGTCGACTTCACCGTCAGCACGCGGGCGATCATCACCGCGTTCTACCAGCAGCTGCCGAACAACGGCAGCGAGCTGGTGCTGTTCGACGTCAACCGCAGCGCCAAGTTCGGCACGCTGCTGCGGCCGACGACCGAGACGATGCTGGCGCGGCTGCTGCCGGATCCGCCGCGCAACTTCCGCACGGTCGTGATCACCAACGCGGACGACCGCAGCTACGAGGTCGTCGCGCGCGTGACCGAGGCGGGCGCCACGACCGATTCCGTGCGGCCGTTGGGCCTCGTGTACCCCGTCGAGGTCTACTCGCTGTCGCACGTCGCGATCCCGTTCCCGGTCGAGGACTCGCTGTACGGGATGCGGCCGGATCTCTCCGACAACTACGGCGTCAACCTGGGCGCAATGGCGCTGCGCGGCGAGCGCGGGACGCTCACCGTCACGCTCGACTCGCTGATCCGGATGTCGTCGAACCCGTTCTACCCGTACATGATCGGGCGGATCGAGGAAGGCATCCGGGCGCCGCGCGCAGCGGCGCCGACGCCACCGCCCGCGGCGGCACCCGCAAAGTAGCGCAGGCGGAGCCGCGCTACAGCATCGGCATCCGCAGGCCCTTCGCCTTCGCCACCTCGACCGCCTTCGCGTAGCCCGCGTCGGCGTGGCGCATCACGCCGGTCGCGGGGTCGTTCCACAGCACGCGCTCGATGCGCTTTGCCGCGGCGTCGGTGCCGTCGCAGACGATGACGACACCCGCGTGCTGCGAATAGCCCATGCCGACGCCGCCGCCGTGGTGCAGCGACACCCACGTCGCGCCGCCGGCCGTGTTGAGCAGCGCGTTGAGCAGCGGCCAGTCGGACACCGCGTCCGACCCGTCGCGCATCGCCTCGGTCTCGCGGTTGGGCGAGGCCACGCTGCCGGTGTCGAGGTGGTCGCGGCCGATGACGATCGGCGCCTTCAGCTCGCCGGTCTTCACCATCTCGTTGAACGCGAGGCCGGCCAGGTGCCGCTCGCCCAGGCCGAGCCAGCAGATGCGCGCCGGCAGGCCCTGGAACGCGATGCGCTCCCCGGCCATGTCGAGCCAGCGGGTGAGGTGCGCGTTGCCGGGGAACAGCGACTTCACCGTGCGGTCGGTCGCGCGGATGTCCTCCGGGTCGCCGGACAGCGCCGCCCAGCGGAACGGCCCCTTGCCTTCGCAGAACAGCGGCCGGATGTACGCGGGCACGAAGCCGGGGAACGCGAACGCGTCGGCGACCCCTTCGTCGAGCGCGACCTGGCGGATGTTGTTGCCGTAGTCGAACGTCGGGATGCCCTGCCGGTGGAACGCGAGCATCGCCTCCACGTGCACGCGGCACGAGCGCTTCGCGTCGGCGACCAGCGCCGCGTGCTGCGCGGGATCGGCCTGCGCGGCGCGCCACCGCGCAACGCTCCAGCCCGCCGGCAGGTAGCCGTAGACGAGGTCGTGCGCCGACGTCTGGTCGGTGACCATGTGCGGCCGCACGCCGCGCCGCACGAGCTCGGGCAGGATCTCGGCCGCGTTGCCGACGAGCCCGACGCTCACCGGCTTGCGCGCCTTGCCGGCGTCGGCGACCAGCGCGAGCGCGTGGTCGAGGTCGCGCGCCTGCGCGTCGAGGTAGCGGGTGGAAAGACGCATCTCGATGCGCGACGGCTGGCACTCGATCGCGAGCATCGACGCGCCGGCCATCGTCGCGGCCAGCGGCTGCGCGCCGCCCATGCCGCCCAGGCCCGCCGTCAGGATCCACTTGTCGGCGAGCGCCCCGCCGTAGTGCTGGCGGCCGGCTTCGGCGAACGTCTCGTACGTGCCCTGCACGATGCCCTGGCTGCCGATGTAGATCCACGAGCCCGCCGTCATCTGGCCGAACATCATGAGGCCCTTGCGGTCGAGCTCGTTGAAGTGGTCCCAAGTCGCCCACTTCGGCACGAGGTTCGAGTTGGCGATCAGCACGCGCGGCGCGTCCGCGTGCGTCCTGAACACCCCGACCGGCTTGCCCGACTGGATCAGCAGGGACTCGTCGTCGCCCAATTCGCGCAGCGCGGCGACGATCGCGTCGTAGCACTCCCAGTTGCGCGCCGCGCGGCCGATGCCGCCGTAGACGACGAGCTCCTTCGGGTTCTCGGCGACCTCGGGGTCGAGGTTGTTCATCAGCATCCGCAGCGGCGCCTCGGTGAGCCAGCTCTTCGCGGTCCGCGCCGTGCCGCGCGGCGCGCGGATCGTGCGGTCGGAAAAGCGCGTACCGGGCTGCGGCGTCGCCAGGGTGTCGGGGTCGTCTCGGCGCATGGCTTCCTCCTCCCGCGTAGTCTAGTCCTGCCCGAGCAGCGGGGGAACGCAGCGCAGGAACTCCCCGGCCTCGACGCGCGCGCGCACGGCGGCCAGGTCGGGGGCGAACGCGCGGTCGGCGTCCCAGTGGGCGGCGCACGCGCGATTGGCCGCGTGCGCCGCCGCGAGCTTCGGCGACGTCGCAAGCGGCTGCCGCAGGTCCACGCCCTGCGCGGCGGCGAGCAGCTCCACGGCGACGATCGCCGCCGTGTTGCCGGCCATCGGCACCAGGCGCGCCGCCGCGTTGGTCGCCATGCTGACGTGATCCTCCTGGTT
>JBGAMF010000044.1:0-15179 GCA_044223185.1 Casimicrobiaceae bacterium
GCGGCGGTCCGCCGGCGCCGCGGCGACGGCAACCGCGGCGGTGCCGAGCCCGGCCAGCGGGCCGGCCGCCACGCGCAACCACGGGAGGGCGGCGGCGGAGTGCAGGAACGCACGGCGATCCATGGCGGTTCTCCTCGTGTGCGGGGGTTACTTGAGCTGGTACGCGGGATCGAGCAGCGCGGCGCGCACGAATGCCCCGGCGTCGGCGTCGACGGCGGGCGGCACGGCGGTGACGGGCGGCAGCGGCAGCAGCAGCGCCTGCGCGGACCGCATCTTCGCGGAAGGCGTGGCGCCGGGCTGGCGCGCGACCCACTGGCCCGCGTCGAAGCGGAGGTCGCGCAGGCCGGCCTCGACGCGCCGCGCGAAGCGTTGCGCGGCCGCGTCGTCCGCATTGGCGGGCGCGACGCCCTCGGCGGGCGCCCGCATCGTCGTCGTTGCCGCCATCGTCGCCCCTGGCGCGTCGTCGAGACGTGCGACCCGGTCGAGGAACTGCTTGCGCGCGAGCAGCGTGCTGCTGTTGATCCACGCCTCGCCGCCGGGCCAGCCCCTGACGTTCGGCGGCGCGAACAGGTTCTGTCCCATGCCGGCGCTGGCGACGGCGAACGCGACCGATTGCGGCGGCGTCAGCTCGAGCTGGCGCAGCGTGCCGACGACGAGCTCGACCGGGCTCTTGACCAGCGTGCCGCGGTTGTCCGCGGCCCAGAAGGCGTCGCACAGCAGGAGCTCGCGCAGCGCCGCACCGATGTCGTAGTCGCGGTCGCGGAAGACCCTCGCGATCCGCGTGACCTCGGCCGGGTCGGGATCGGCACTCACGAACTCGCGCCACAGCTTGGCGGTGACGAACGTCGCCGCCTGCGGCTGCGCGAGGATCACGTCGAGCAACGCGTCGCCGTCGAAGCGGCCGGTGCGGCCGAGCACGGTCTTGGTCCCGTAGTCGTGCAGCCCCGGCCGGAAGAGGTACCGGCCGGTGTCGCGGTCGAGGCTCCAGCCGGTGAACGCGCGGGCGGCCTCCTTGACGTCCTGCTCGGTGTACTGCCCTTCGCCCAACGTGGAAGAGCTCCATCACCTCGCGCGCGAAGTTCTCGCGGTTCGGCTGGCCCCGGCGACTCGGCGAGGTCGAGGTAGACGAGCATCGCCGGCCTCTTCGACGCGGCGTGCAGCAGCTCCGCGAAGCTGCCGAGCGTGGGCGCGCAGCGTCGCGTTCTGCATGCATGAGCCGCGCGAAGCGCACCTTCTGCTGGCTCGACACGAAGTGGTTGTGCCAGAACAGCGTCATCCGCTCGGTGAGCGGCGACGGCGTCGCGAGCATCTCCTGCACCCACCATGCACGCAGCTCCAACCCTTCCCGGACGTTGCGCTGCTGGAACGCGCGCCGCTCCTCGACCGACGCCGACTCGCCGCGCGGTGCGCGCAGCGGGCCGTCGTCGCGCGCCCACGCCGGCGGCGGCGTGACGGCCTCGGTGCGGGTCCCGCGCAGGAGGCCGGTCACCGCCTGCTCGCGGGTCATCGCCGCGTAGCGGCGGACCTCGGCGTCGGTCGGGCCGAAACCGGTGCGCGCGAGCAGGTGGCGGGCTTCGTCGTAGCCCATCGGCGGGGGCACGGCTTGCGCGCAGGCGGCGGCGAGCAGCCAGGCAAACGCGGCGAACCGTGGTGTCGTCATGCCGTCCTCCCGCGGGCGTTGCAGCCCTCAACGGCGCAGTCTAGGCGCGTGTTGACCGCGATGCTGATGCAAGCTGTAACCGCCTGTTTCGGCGGGGGGGCGTAGAGCCCTCACCCCCTCACCCCAGCCCTCTCCCCGGAAGGGAGAGGGAGCCATCCCGGTGCGGCACTTGCGCCCGCACCCGTTCGGGCGCGCCCCTTCGGCGGCAGCGCGCCGTGGCAACGGCGCCCGAGCTCTTGGCAACGGCGCCGAGTGGCACCCCTTCGCCCGCGCCCTCGCCCGTGCGCCCCTTCGCCCGCGCCCCTTCGCCCGGCGCTTCCCTTCGCCTGGCACTTCTTCGCCCGCACTCTTCGCCCGCACGGCGCGGGGTGAGCGGACCGGTGGTGGCGTGGAGCAGGCGCGCGCCGCGGCGATGGGAAGCGCAGGAGCAGTGCCGAGGTGGTGGCGTGGATGGCCCTCCGGGGAGAGGGCTGGGGTGAGGGGGCACGGCGCGCCGGAGGCCCGTGGGGCCGCTTCGTCCCGCCCGGACTACAACTGCACCGTACCGCGCGCGATCTCGATCACGCGCCCCGACACCCTGATCTCCCGGCCGGCCGTGACTTCGAGGCCGAGCCGGCACGGGCGACCGACGGCCTCCCCCTGGTCGATCGTGACGCGTTGCGGCAGCGCCGCGCCGGTGGCGAGCAGCCACCCGCCGAGATTCGCGCAGGCCGACCCGGTGCCCGGATCCTCGATCACGGAGCCGTGTTTCGGAAAGAAGAAGCGGGCGAGCACGCGGTCGCCTTCGCGCGCGAAGACGTAGGCCATCGCGCGCTGGCCGTTGTTGCCGCTTCGCTGCAGCGCGTCCGCCGTCGGCGCAGCGCGGCGGACGGCGTCGAACGTGGAAAGCGGCACGACGAGCTGCTCGGAGCCCGTGTCGACCCACAGTGGCCTGCCGCCGACGTCTGCCGGCCCGAGGCCGAGCATCGCGGCCAGTTCCGCCGGGGCCGCGGCAGGCACCCGGTGCCGCGGCGCGTTGGCCGACAGCGTCCACACGTCGCCGGCCGCCGTGACCGGAATCACCCCCGCCTGCATCTCCAGCGTGACCGCGTCGCCGGCGCCCGTCGTGTCGCGCACCACGTGTGCGGTGCCGAGCGTCGGGTGGCCGGCGAACGGCATCTCGAACGTCGGCGTGAAGATCCGCACGTGCGCGGTCGCGCGCTGCGACGGCAGCACGAACGTGGTCTCCGACAGGTTGAACTGCAGCGCCAGCGCCTGCATCGTCGCTGCGTCGAGGCCGCGGGCGTCCTCGAACACGGCGAGCGGATTGCCGGCGAGCGGGCTCTCGGCGAACACGTTGACGATCCGGAACGCGCGGGCGGTCACAGGGCGGCCTCGGGAACGGGATGCACGACGGCGCGCACGACGTCGCGCGCGAGCGCGTGGAATGCGCCAGCCGCGATGCCGGAAGGCACGGCGACGTGCGCGTGCGCGATGCGCGGGAAGTTGCGCTCGATCGAGCGCGCGTACATCGGGTCGTAGTGGCGTACGAGGAGCTCGCCGACCAGGGTGTCGAAGTCGCCGGCGCGCGCGAGCGCGTTCCAGCGCTCGACGGCCGCGCGGCCGTGCAGCGGCACCAGGAGCGCGAGCCGCGCGGCGAGCGCGTCCGGGTCGGCGAGGAAGTGCGCGTACTCCTCCTTCAGCAGCGCGACGCGCAGCGGCTGCGGCGTCGCCACGCGCACGCACGCGGATGCGCGCATCGTCGCGAGCAGCGACTCGGGCACCTGCAGCGTCCCGATCTTGCGGCTCTCGGACTCGACGAACACGGGCAGCGACGCGTCGAGCCCTTCGAGCGCGGCCAGGAGCTCGCTCTCGAACCGCCGCTGCGACGGCTGCGGGTCGCCCGGCAGGTCGCCCAGCAGCGAGCCGCGGTGCCGCGCGAGACCCTCGAGGTCGAGCACCTGCGCGCCGGCGCCGGCGATTGCCGCGAGCAGGCGGCTCTTGCCCGACCCGGTCAGGCCGCAGATCACGACGTAGCGGAACTGCGTGGGCAGCGTCGCGAGGGCGGCCACCACGTGCCGCCGGTAGGCCCGGTAGCCGCCGTCGAGCTGCACGGCGCGCCAGCCGATCTCGCGCAGCACGTGCGCCAGCGCGCCGCTGCGCTTGCCGCCGCGCCAGCAGTAGACGAGCGGCGCCCAGTCGCGCGGCTTGCCCTGGCAGTGGCGCTCGATGATGCGCGCGATGTTGCGCGAGACGATCGCCGCGCCGCGCTGCTTGGCCGCGAACTCGGACTCGCGCGCGTGCAGCGTGCCGACCTCCGCACGCTCGGCGTCGTCGAGGACCGGCAGGCTCACCGCGCCCGGGATGTGGTCATCGGCGAACTCGGAGGGGCTGCGCACGTCGATGCGATCCGGATGCGCGGGCAGCGCCTCGACGCCGACCTTGGCGCCCTGCGGTGCGCGCGCGTGCGCGCCGGGGGTGGCGTTCACCTGGCGAGCAGCGGCTTCAGCGCCGGCCACACGTTGTCGAGCAGGCGGGGCTGCGCCTCCGCCGTCGGGTGGATGCGGTCGGACTGGAAGTACGCCATGTCCTCGCCGAATCCCTCGAAGAAGAACGGCACCAGCGGCACCTTGTGCGTCTTCGCCACGGTCGTGAAGACCTCGTTGAACTCGCGCACGTACGCGGGCCCGTAGTTGGAAGGCATCTGCATGCCGACCAGCAGCACCTTCGCTTTCGCGCGCTGCACGAGGGTCACCATCGCGTCGAGGTTCTCGCGCGTCGCGGCGAGCCGGCCGCCGCGCAGCGCGTCGTTGCCGCCCAGCTCGATGATCACGACCGCCGGCTGATGGGCGACGAGCAGCGGCGTGATCCGTGCGCGGCCGCCGGCGGTCGTGTCGCCGGTGATCGACGCGTTGACCACGCGGTACCGGTAGCCGTCGGCCTTGAGCCGCGCGGCGAGGAGGTCGACCCACACCTTGCCGGCCGGCAGGCCGTAGCCGGCGGAGATCGAGTCGCCGACGACGAGCAGCACCGGCTCGCGCGGCTGCGCGAGCACCGGCACTGCGACGGCCAGCGCGGCCAGCCACGCGCAGACCAGGGAACGAAGCCGCAGCCGCGGCGTCGAAGTCGGGGCGCCCATGGCCGCGGATTGTAGCCTGCGGGCACCGCCGCACCGTCGAAGGGCGGATGCCGGCCGCACGCTACAATCCGTGCCCGGGGACGCCGCAGTCGCCGGAAGTCTTGCAAAAGGTCCGCGGCGGCCGCATCTGCACACTCTCGTCCGCTTGCCCGGACCCGCGAACGCATGAGCGAACCCATCATCCGCGCCGAAGCGCTGACCAAGGTCGTGGCGAGCGGCGACGCGCCGCTGACCATCCTCGACGGCGTTTCGTTCGCGGTCGAGCCGGGCGCGTCCATCGCCATCGTCGGCGCTTCGGGCTCGGGCAAGACGACGCTGCTCGGCCTGCTGGCCGGGCTGGACCGGCCCACCTCCGGCGAGGTCCACGTCGACGGCCGGGCGCTGTCGACGCTCGACGAGGACGCGCGCGCCGCGCTCCGGCAGCGGCTGCTGGGCTTCGTGTTCCAGTCGTTCCAGCTGCTGCCGGCGCTGACGGCGCTGGAGAACGTGATGTTGCCGCTGGAACTCGCCGGCGCCGACGACGCGCAGGCACGCGCGCGGTCGTGGCTCGACCGCGTGGGCCTCGCGCGGCGCGTCACGCACTATCCGCGGCAATTGTCCGGCGGCGAGCAGCAGCGGGTCGCGATCGCGCGCGCGTTCGCCGGCGAGCCCAAGCTGCTGATGGCCGACGAGCCGACCGGCAACCTCGACGGCGCGACGGGCGTGGAAGTCGCCGACCTCATGTTCCGCCTCAATCGCGAGCACGGCACCACGCTGGTGCTGGTCACGCACGACCTCAACCTCGCCGGCCGCTGCGGGCGCCGGCTGTCGCTCGCCGCCGGCCGCCTCGTCGGCGACGAGCGCGCGGCTGCCTGAGGGGGCGCCGTGCGCACGGTCGCGCTCGCCTTGCGCCTGCTGCGCCGCGACTGGCGCGCCGGCGAGCTGCGCGTGCTGGTCGCCGCCCTCGTGCTCGCCGTGGGCAGCGTGGGCACGGTCGGCTTCTTCGCCGACCGTGTGAAGAATGCGCTCACGTCGCAGGCGAACCTGCTGCTCGGCGCCGACCTGATGATCTCGGGCGACCGCGCGCTGCCGGAGGAGTTCGCCGCCACGGCGCGCGCGCGCGGACTCGCGACGACGCCGGTCATCCGCTTCAACAGCATGGTGCCGCCGCCGGCTTCCGCAGCGGCGGATGCGCCGGCGGTCCTCACCGACGTCAAGGCGGTCGGTGCCGGCTATCCGCTGCGCGGCACGGTGGTGCTCGCCGATCCCGCGCGGCCCGACGGCGTCGTCGCGACCGGCATTCCCGCGCGCGGCGAGGCGTGGCCCGACCAGCGGCTCGCGGATCGCCTCGGCGTGAAGGTCGGCGATCGCATCTCGGTGGGCGAGTCGACGCTGACGGTCGGCGCCATCGTCCAGCAGGAGCCCGAGGTCGCCGGCATCGTGTTCGCGCTCGGGCCCAAGCTCCTGCTCAACGTCGACGACGTGCCGGCGACGAACCTGCTGCAGCCGGGCAACCGCGCGACGTGGCGGCTGCTGGTCGCCGACCGCGCCGGCGCGGGCACGCTCGAAGCGTACCGGACGTGGCTGGGTAACGAGATGAAGCCGGGGCAGCGGATGGAGACGGTGCGCGACCTGCGGCCCGAGGTGCGGCAGACGCTCGAGCGCGCAGAGAAGTTCCTGGGCCTCGCCGCGCTCGTCGCGGTGCTGCTCGCGGCCGTGGCCGTCGCGCTGGCGGCGTCGCGCTATCTGCGCCGTCACCTCGACGCCGCGGCGATGTTCCGCTGCTTCGGCGCGCGCGTCGGCCAGACCCTCGCGCTCTTCTTCGTGCAGTTCCTCGTGCTCGGCGTGGTGGCGTGCACGCTCGGCGTGCTCGTCGCACTGGCAGGGCAGCAGCTGCTCGTGTCGTTGATGGCGTCCGTCGTCGCGAACGACCTGCCGCCGCCGACGTGGCTGCCCGGCGCGACGTCCTTCGCGACCGGCGTGCTGCTGCTGTTCGGCTTCGCGCTGCCGCCGCTGGTGGCGCTCGCCAGCGTGCCGCCGCTGCGCGTGCTGCGGCGCGACCTGCCGCGGCCGCGCGCGGGCGGCGTGCTCGCCTACGCGCTCGGCGCCGCGACCGTCGCGCTCCTGATCGGCGTGCAGGCGCGCGAGGCGCAGGCGGGCCTCATCATGGTCGGCGGCGTGGCCGGGCTGCTGCTCGCCGCCGCGCTGGTCGCGTGGATGCTGCTCGCGCTGCTGAAGCGCCTGCCGCAGCGCGGCGTCACCTGGCGCTTCGGCCTTGCCAACCTGCGCCGGCGCGCGTTCGCGTCGAGCCTGCAGATCGGCGCGCTGGCGCTGGGCCTGATGGCGCTGCTGCTGTTGACGGTCGTGCGCGGCGACCTGATGCGCAACTGGCGCGCGAGCCTTCCGCCCGACGCGCCGAACCAGTTCCTGATCAACGTGCTGCCCGACCAGGTCGCCGACGCGCGCGCGCAGCTCGCCGCGAACACGGGCGCCGACGTCGCGTTCCGGCCGATGGTCCGCGGGCGGCTCGTCGCCGTGAACGGCGCGGAGGTCGACACGAAGAAGTACACCGACACCCGCGCGCGCCGACTGGCCGAGCGCGAGTTCAACCTGTCGTGGGCGGACGCGCTGCCCAAGGGGAACACGATCGCACGCGGGACCTTCTGGGCGGCCGGCGCGCGCGCCGCCGACGCCGGCATGTCGCTGGAGGAGGGCATCGCCGACACGCTGGGCGTGAAACTGGGCGACGCGCTGACCTTCGACATCGCGGGCAGCCGCGTCACCGCCACCGTCACCAGCCTGCGCAAGGTGGACTGGGACAGCTTCCGCGTGAACTTCTTCGCATTGTTCCCGCCGGGCCCGCTCGACGCGATGCCGGCGACGTACATCGCAGCGTTTCGCGCGCCGGACGCGAAGGGCGGCTGGCTGCCCGCGCTCGTGCAGAAGCACCCGAACATCCTCGCGATCGACATCGGCGAGATCGTCCGGCAGGTGCAGGGCATCATGGACCAGGTGTCGCGTGCGGTCGAGTTCGTGTTCCTGTTCACGCTGGCGGGCGGCCTGCTGGTGCTGCAGGCGGCGATCGCGGCCACACAGGACGAGCGGCGCTTCGACGCGGCGATCCTGCGCACGCTGGGCGCGTCGCAGCGGCAGCTGCGGTCCGCGCAGATCGCCGAGTTCCTGCTGCTGGGCGCGCTCGCCGGGGTCGTTGCCGCCGCCGGCGCGATCGCCACCGGCTGGGCGCTCGCCGAACACGTGTTCAAGATCCCGTTCGAGGCCAACCCGCTGGTAGTCGTCTACGGCGTGCTGGGCGGCGCGGCCGCCGTGACGCTCGCCGGCTGGATCGGCACGCGCGCGACCACGCGCCTGCCGCCGCTCGCCGTGATCCGGCAGCTGGGATAGGCCGGCGGCGATGGACGAAGCGCGCCCGGCGCCGGCCACGCCCTACGAGCAACTCGGCGGCGACGCCGGCGTGCGCGCGCTGGTCGACGCGTTCTACGACCGGATGGACCTGGAGGAAGGCTTTGCCGGCATCCGCCGGCTGCATCCGGCGAGCCTCGACGGCTCACGCGACAAGCTCCACTGGTTCCTCTCCGGCTGGCTCGGCGGGCCGCAGCTCTACGTCGAGCGCCTGGGCCACCCGCGACTGCGCGCACGGCACCTGCCGTTCCCGATCGCCACCGCCGAACGCGACGCGTGGCTCGCGTGCATGCGCATGGCGATGGACGACGTCGCGGTGCCTGCCGCGCTGGCCGACGCGCTGCTGAACGCGCTGTTCGGCACGGCGGACTGGATGCGCAACCGCGAGGGATGACTTCGCGCAACGAAGCGGACGCGGTGCGGCGCCGCGAAGCCGCGCTTCAATCGAGGACGTCGAGGCAGGGCACGCCGCCGGCGCCGGCCACGCAGTGCCACAGGTAGACGGCGACCCCGGGGTCGCCGGTCCACAGCGTGAACCGGCCGCGGCCATGTTGCCGGTGCATCGCTTCGCGTTGCACGATCGCGTGCATCGCGAACGCGCGTGCGCGCTCCAGCCAGACCGCGTCGCCTGTCCGCCGGTGTAGCGCCAGGAACGCGTAGCCGTTGCCCGCCGTGCCGTGGCACAGGCCCGGCCCCTTCGCCAGCGGGCCGGCGGCCCCGGCCGCGTTCGCGCGGCCCGCGCGCGGCTACTTCGCGCGCCGCACCATCTCGCCGACGATCGCCGTGAACTGCTCCGTCAGCTCGTGCTTGAGGAAGTCCTTCGACAGCGCCAGCGCCGCGAGGCCCGCCGGCACGAGCTCGAGGCGGTAGTTGAGCTGCGTCCCGCTGCCTTCGGCCGAAACCTTCATCAGCGACTGCAACCGCTTCATGCTGCCCTTCACCTGGGTGGCGAGCACCGTCTTCGGCGGGTCGAGCACCATCTTGCGCGTGCTCACGTAGGGAAAGCTCGCGACGCCGAACTTCGCCACGCCGCGCTGCTCGATCTCGAGCGTGTTGCCGTCGCGCGCGAGCACCTTGCTCTCGCGCACGTTGGGCACCCAGCCGGCCATCTTCTCGAAGTCCGTCAGCACGTCCCACGCCACCGAGGTCGGCACCGGCGCGAACATCACGAGCTCGGCGACGTAGCCGTCGTCCTTCTCGCTGACGTCGATCGAGCGGATCGGCGACTGGGCGCCCGCGGCGCTGGCCGCGACGAGCAGGGCAGGCAGTACGAGGCGGGCGATGTTCATGCGCGTCACTCCGGCTTGAAGCCCGACGCCTTCACGATCGGGCCCCACTTGGCGTAGTCGTCGGCGAGCACCTTCGCGAACAGCTCCGGCGAGCCCGTCGCCGGGTCCATGCCGAGCTTCGACAGCTTCTCGGCGACGTCCGGCGACGTCAGCGCCTTGTTGATCGCGGCGTTGAGCGCGTCGACGATCGGCTTCGGGGTCTTCGCCGGCGCGAAGAAGCCGAACCAGCCCATCGCTTCCACGCCGGCCACGCCCAGCTCGTTGAACGTCGGCACGTCGGGCAGGGCGGTCGAGCGCGTCGCGCCGGAACTCGCGAGCACCTTCACCTTGCCGGCGCGGTGCAGCTCCGTCAGGTCGGCGATCGCGTCGATCGCGGCCGGCACCTGTCCGCCGACGAGGTCGTTCAGGTACGCGGCGGAGCCCTTGTACGGCACGTGCACCATCTCGACGCCGATGCCGCGGCCGAGCAGCACGCCGAAGAAGTGCGGCAGGCTGCCGGCGCCCGACGTCGCGTAGCCGGCCTTGGCGGGGTTCGCCTTCGCCCAGGCGGCGAACTCGCTCCACGTCTTCGCCCCGCTGGCGGGGCCGGCCGCGAGCGCGAACTGGAACGTCGCGCCCAGCGCGACCGGCGTGAAGTCCCGGATCGGGTCGTACGTGATGTCCTTGTACACGTGCGGAACGACGGCCATCGGCCCGATCGGCATGACCATCAGCGTGGTGCCGTCGGGCGCGGCCGCCTTGACGGCGTCAGCGGTGATGCGGCCGATCGCGCCCGGCCGGTTCTCCACGATCACGGGCTGGCCGATGGCCGGCGCCATCTTCTCGGCAACGACGCGCGCGATGATGTCCGCGGTGCCGCCCGGCGCGAAGCCGACGAGGATCCGGATGGGCTTGTCGATGCGCTCCTGCGCGTACGCAGCAGGCGCGGCGGTCGCGGTCGCCACGGCGCACAGGACCACGCTGGCGGCGACCGCCAATGAATGCTTCATCGTCTTCCTCCTCGCCTTCGGAGGCGGCCGCTCGACCGGCGGCTTCGCCCGGGCTGCGAGTATACGGCGAACTCGCCGCCGATCGCGAGTGCCGGCGCCGCGCGGCGGGCGCGGCTTGGCGCCGCTGCACGCGCTTGACACCCGCGGCACGGCTCCCGTACCGTGCGACGGACCCTGCCCGAAACACCATTGCCATGACGCTACGCACGATGCGCGCACTCGCGCTGGCGGCGCTCGCCGCATTCGCCGCACTTGCCGTTCCGGCCGCGCTCGCGCAGACGGCCTATCCGGTCCGCCCGATCAGGCTCGTCGTCCCGTATCCTCCCGGCGCCCTGACCGATCTCCTCGCGCGCGCGATCGGCGAGCGGCTGTCCGCGTCGCTCAAGCAGCCGGTCGTCATCGACAACAAGCCGGGCGCGGGGACCCTCGTCGGCGCCGAACTCGTCGCGAAGTCGCCACCGGACGGCTACACGCTGCTGATGGCGACGAGCACGACGCTCGGCATCAGCCCGGCGCTCTACCCCAACTCGCCGGTGAATCCCGTCCGCGACTTCGCTCCCGTGTCGCCGGTCGGCACCGTCAACTTCTTCCTGATCGCCAACCCGGCGTTCCCCGCGAAGAACGTCGCGGAGATGCTCGAGGCGATCCGGCGCAACCCCGGCAAGTTCAACTACGCGTCGGTCGGCAGCGGCAGTCCGCACCACCTGTTCATGGAGAACCTGAAGACGCAGTACGGGCTCGCGATCCAGCACGTGCCGTACAAGGGGACGCCCGCCGCGCTCACCGACCTGCTCACCGGCAACGTGCAGGTGATGTTCTCCGACGCGACCGTCGCCGTGCCCAACATCCAGGCCGGAAAGGTCACGGCGCTAGGCACTTCGGCGGCGAAGCCGACCACGCTCGTGGCCGGCGTGCAGCCGATCGGGGCGACGGTCGCGGGCTTCGACTGGCAGGCGTGGCAGGGCATCGTCGCGCCCGCGGGCACGCCGAAGGAGATCGTCGCGAAGCTGTCCGAGGAGCTGCAGCGGATCCAGGCCACGCCCGAGTTCCGCGCGCAGCTCGTCAAGTTCGGCATGGAGCCGTTCGCGCCGCAGACGCCCGGTGAGTTCGCCGCGATGATCGCCGCGGAGCAGCCGCTGTGGGCGAAGGCGCTCCGCGAGTCCGGCGCCAAGGTGGACTAGGACCCGAACCCCCCCACGCTCGCGGCGCCCGCTGCTCCCGCGGGGGCAGGTCGTTCCCTCGGGACGGCCCTTTGAGGACCGGCGGCCGCGCAGCCATTCGAACGAAGGAGAGCCGCCCGTGGCAAGCCCGGTCATCGACGTCCACACGCACTGCCTCACCGAGGCCTGGTTCGACCTGCTCAAGCGGCACGGCGGGCCCCGCTACACGGTCAGCGAGGTGGTGGGCGGCCTGCGTGCGATTCACCTCGACGGCGCGCCGTTCATGACGCCGGTGCCGGCGATGTTCGACTACGACCTGCGCCTGAAGACGATGGACGCCTGCGGCGTCGACATCTGCGTCGTGTCGCTGACGTGTCCGAACTGCTACTGGGGCGGGCCCGAGGTCAGCCTCGAGGCGGCGCGGATCATGAACGACGACATGGCGGCCGCGCGCACGGCGCACCCGGGCCGCCTGCGCTGGTTCGCGTCGCTGCCGTGGCAGCACGCGGACCTGGCGCTGCCCGAGCTCGACCGCGCGGTCGCGGCCGGCGCGTCGGGCGTGATGGTGCTAGCCAACGTCGGCGGCATGCCGCTGACCGACCCTGCGTTCGCCGCGATCTGGGACGCGATCGACGCGAAGGCGCTGCCGGTGCTCGTCCATCCGACCGCACCGCCGGGCGTCGGGGAGATGGACATGGCGCGCTTCCAGCTCACCGCCTCCATCGGCTTCACGTTCGACACGTCGCTCGCGACGGCGCGGATGATCTACGACGGCTTCTTCGAGCGGTACCGGCGCCTCACGATCATCGCCGCGCACGGCGGCGGCGCGCTGCCCTACCTGGTGTCGCGGATGGACCAGTGCTTCGCCAACATCCCGGCGTGCCGCGAGAAGATCGCGCGCCGGCCCAGCGAGTACCTGCCGCAGATCCACGCCGACGCCGTCGTGTTCGCGCCCGAGGTGCTCGAGTTGTGCATGAAGGTGTTCGGCGCCGACAACGTGATGTACGGCTCCGATTACCCGCACACGATCGGCGACATGCCGGGCTGCCTCGCGCGCGTGAACGCCCTGCCGGACGCGGCGCGCGACAAGGTGCGCGGACGCAACGCGCAGCGCGTGTTCCGCCTCTGACGCTGCGCCGGAGCCGCTACTTCGGCAGCGGGCGGTCGTCGTTGCGCTGGCCGCGGCGCTCCATCTGCTGGAGCTCGTCCCGCTTTTGCTCGTTCGCCGCCGCGCGTTCCGGATCGGCGGCCGGTGCCGCGCAGGCCGTGACCGCAAGCGCGACGGCCGCGGCGGCGAGCGCCGCGACCACGCGGCGCGCGGGTGGTGCGTGGCGCGCGTTCATTCGGGAAACGTGCCCAGGATGTAGACCGCCTCGGTCAACGCCGTGGGCTTGCCGAACGCGCCGAACCAGCGGCTGAAGATCTCGTCGATCGCGTCGCTGCTGAAGGTCTGCGACAGCGCGGTATTCACCGCGAGCCGCAGCGACGCGTCGCCGCGCGGCAGCGCGATGCCGTAGGGCTCGTACGACAGCAGGTCGCCGAGCAGCGCCAGCGCCTTCGGATCCTTGGACCGCGGGGTGAGGCCGACCAGCAGCATGGTGTCGCTCGCGAAGGCGTCGACGCTGCCCGCATCGAGCGCCGCGATCGCCTCGTCGCTGCTGCCCATCGGCACGACCGTGGCCTTGACCTGCTGCCGCGCGAGCTGGTTGGCCAGCGCGCGCTCGTTGCTCGTGCCGCGCACGGCGGCGATCCGCTTGCCGGCGAGGTCCGGCAGCGACTTGGCGCCGGTGGCGGACCGCGCGAGCAGCCCGGTGGTGTTCATGAAGACCACGCTGGAGAAGTCGACGGTCTTCATCCGCGCCAGCGTGATCGTGCTGGCCCCGCACTCGAGGTCGGCCTGGCCCTTGGCGATCGCCTCGAAGCGCGTCTGCGTGGTCACCGGCACGTACTTGACCTTGAGTCCGCTGACGCCCAGCTGCTTCTCGATCGACGCGACGACGCGCCGGCACAGGTCGATCGTGAAGCCGGCGGGCTCCCGGTTCGCGTCCAGGAAGCTGAACGGTGCGGCGTCCGTCCGGTGGGCGATCGCGATCGACTTGGTGGCGGCGATCTGCTTCAGGCGCCCGTCGAGCGCCTGCGCCGCCGCGCCCGTCGTCCCCGCGAGGACGAGGCCAGGCACCAGTGCAACCACCAGCGCAACCTTGTGCATCATCGATAGAGCTCCGTGACGTACGCCGAAAGCGGCGCGCCACCATACCGGTTTTCGCGAGTCGCGGCAAACCGCGCCGTCGCCGCCGGATAGAATGCGTTAGGTGGTACGGGCAGGAGGGCCGATGAACGCACGAGAGCGGACGGAGTGCGGACGCAAGCGCCGGGGCTTCCTGCGCGCTTGCGCGCGGACGCTCGCCGCGGCGCTCGCGGCGGCAGCGAGCGCCACGGCGCTCGCGTGGCCCGATCAGCCGATCACGCTCGTCGTGCCCTTTACGCCCGGCACGGGCGTGGACGTCATGGCGCGGCAGTTCGCGCCGCGGCTCGCCGCAACGCTGGGACAGCCGGTGATCGTCGAGAACGTCGTCGGCGCCGCCGGCACCATCGGCACCGAAAAGGTCGCGCGCGCCCGGCCGGATGGTTACACGCTGATCGTCCAGTCGCTGTCGTTCGTGGTGAGCCACGTGCTCTACAAGGGCGTGAAATTCGACCCGCTCGCCGACTTCGCGCCGATCTCGCTCGTCGGGTGGCAGTCGTACGTGCTGGTGGTCCCGGCCGCGCTGCCGGTTCGCACGGTGGCCGACCTGCTCGCCGCTGCCGCGGCGGCGCCGGGCAAGCTCACCTACGCGACGCCGGGGGTCGGCACCGCGCACCACCTCGCCACCGCGCAGCTGCTGCAGAAGGCCGGCGTGTCGATGCTGCACGTCCCGTACAAGGGAACCGCCGGCGCCGTGGCCGACCTCCTCGGCGGCCGGGTGGACGCCATGCTGCTCCCGGCCAGCGTCGTGCTGCCGCACGTGCAGGCGGGCCGGCTCACGGCGCTCGCCACCGGAAGCCCGCAACGGCTGCCCCAATTGCCGCAGGTGCCGACCCTCGGCGAAGCGCGGCTCGACGTGGGCAACCTCGACCTCTGGTACGGCTTTCTCGCGCCGAAGGGCACGCCCGCCGCGGTGGTCGAGCGGCTGAACCAGGCGATCGCCGCCGCAGCGGTCGCGCCGGGATTCGCGGCTGCCCTCGACGCGCAGGGCATCGTCGTCCAAACGTCGACGGCAGCCGCGTTCGCCCGGCTGCTGGCCGACGAGAACGCCCGCTGGACCGACCTGGTCGTACGCGCCGGGATCCGGGGCGAGTAGCGGCGCGGGATCAGCCGCCCGCGCGGGCAGCGACCAGGCGCACGAGCTCGTCGCGCACGACCTTCCCGGCGGCGTTGCGCGGCAGGGCGGACAGAACCACGAACCGCGTGCCCGCCGGCACGGCGCGCGCCTGCGCGCACCGCGCGGCCAGCGATTCGGCGTCGAGCGCGGGGCCCGGCTCCACGGCGATCCACAGCTGCGCAATGCCGTGCGCGTCCGGCAC
>JBGAMF010000044.1:15224-30251 GCA_044223185.1 Casimicrobiaceae bacterium
TCCGGCACCGCGAACGCGGCCGCGTCCCGGACGTCGCCCAGCGACCGCACGCGCTCCTCGAGCACGTGGGGCGACAGCGCGTCGCCGCCGAGGTCGATGAGCTCGTCCTGCCGTCCCAGGATGCGCAACCTGCGGTCGGCGGTGAGGATCCCGACGTCGCCGGGGTGGAACCACTCGCCGCGGAACGCGCGCGTCGACGCCGGGGCATCGTCGAGATAGACCCCGGCGCCGGGCTCGCGGCGGATGCGGACTTCGCCCACCACGCCCGGCGCGACGGGCCGGTCCTGGCCGTCGACGCACTGCACGTCGCACTCCCGGTCGACGAAGCCGACCGCGCCCGGCGTGTCGATCACCTCGCCGAGCGCGCCGCCGGCGGTCGGACCCACCTCGGTCGCGCCGTAGGCGATGCGCACGTTGGGGCACAGGCGCGCGCGAATCTCGTCGTGCAGCAGGCGGGGCACGATGCTGCCGGCCAGCACGACCACGGCGAGGTCCGGGAACGGTGCCGCATCCGCGGGCAGCATCCGCAGGAAGCGGGCGATGTCCGCCGGCGCCATCACGAGCATGTTGAGCGCGCGGGCGCGCAGCGATGCGGCGACGTCGCGGTCGTCGGGGAACGCGACCAGCCCCCCGGCACCGAGCACGCTGAGGAGCCGTAACGCGCCGTAGGCGGTCTGCAAGCCGATCCGCGTCAGCTGCCTCGGCACGGCGGGCATCGGCACCGTGCGGGCGCCGATCGCCACGCGCCGCGCGAGCATGTCGTGGGTGACCGCGAAGTGGCGCGGGTTCCCCGTCGTGCCCGACGTCCCGAAGATCGCCCACGTCGAGTTGCCGCCGCCGGGCGCGGGCAGGCGCGCCGCCGCGGCCTCCGGCCCGGCGGCGAACCAGTCCTCGCGGACCACGACTTCGGGAATCGCCGTGCCGGCGGTCGGGGCGGCCACGAGCCTGACGTCGGCGAAGCGGTCGGGCAGCGTACCCACCGCCGAGGCCACGCCGATCCGCGCGAGCGCGAGCGTCGTCACCACGTGCGCGAGCGGGGCGGCGAGCGCGACGATCGCCGTCTGGCCGGGCTGCACGCCCGCGGCGAGCGCGCGCAGCGCGACGGCGTCGACGAGCCGGTCGAGCGCGGCGTAGGTGAGCGCGATCCGGTTGGGCTGGCCGACGTAGGCGAGCGCGTCCGGCGTACGTTGCGCGTGCGCGCGGGTCGGGTCGGCGGCAGTCATGGACGGAATCCGGCGGGCGGCGCGGGTCGATCGTGAGGACGCGGCGCCGCGGCGTCCGGCGCTGCAGCGATTCTAGAGGGGCCCTCGCGCCCGGGGCGTCCCGGCGCGCGAAATCGGTCGACGTGACCGCCGGCCGACCGAATCCATGAAATGTACAAAATGCATCAAATTGCAGCGATAATGGAATTTTTGCACTCGACGGCGCGGAGTGGGCACGTTCACCGACAGCTTCTGGCATGCGGCCGCGATGGTCGCGCACCTCGACCCGAAGCTGGTCGAGATCGTGGCGCTCTCGCTCGGCGTCAGCCTGACCGCGACCGCGCTCGCCGCGTGCCTCGGCCTGCCGCTGGGCGCGGCGATCGCCGTCGGCCGCTTTCCGGGCCGGCAGGCGCTGACCGTGCTGCTCAACGCGATGATGGGCCTGCCGCCGGTCGTCGTCGGCCTCGTCGTGTACGTGCTGCTGTCGCGCGCGGGGCCGCTCGGCGCGTTCGGCATCCTGTTCACGCCGGCGGCGATGATCGTCGCGCAGACGATCCTGATCACGCCGATCATCGCGGCGCTGTCGCGGCAGGTCGTCGCCGACGCCTGGAGCGAGTACCGCGAGCAGCTGACGTCGCTGGGCGCCGGCACCGCGTCGGCCGCGCTGACGCTGACCTGGGACACCCGCTTCTCGCTTGCCACCGTGCTGCTGGCCGGCTTCGGCCGCGCCATCGCCGAGGTCGGCGCGGTGATGATCGTCGGCGGCAACATCGACGGCGTCACGCGCGTGATGACGACGACGATCGCGCTGGAGACGAGCAAGGGGGACCTGCCGCTCGCGCTCGGGCTCGGCATCGTGCTGATCGCGATCGTGCTGATCGTCAACGCCGCGGCGCAGCTGGTCCGCGAGTGGGCGCGCGTGCGCTATGGCTGACGACCGCGCGCCGTCGGGTCTGCCCATCGTCTGCGCCGACGTGGCGATCGGGCACAACGGCACGCGGGTCCTGCGCGACGTCGACCTCACGATCGGCCGCGGCACCTGCACGTTCATCCTCGGGCCGAACGGCGCCGGCAAGAGCACGCTGCTGCGCGTGCTGCACGGGCTCGCGCGGCCGACGGCCGGCGTCGTCACCTGGGGCGGCGGGACGACCCGGCCGGCGGGTCACGCGATGGTATTCCAGCGCGCCGTCCTGCTGCGGCGCGCGGCGGCCGCCAACATCCGCTACGCGCTGACGCTGGCGGGCGTGACCGGGGCGGAGGCCGACGCGCGCATCGCCGACGCGCTGGCCGAGGTCGGCCTGTCCGCGCTCGCGGCGCGGTCCGCGCGCGTGCTCTCCGGCGGCGAGCAGCAGCGCCTCGCGCTCGCCCGCGCGTGGGCGCTGCGGCCGGAAGTGCTGTTCCTCGACGAGCCGACGGCGAGCCTCGACCCGAAGGCCGCCCGCGCCGTCGAGGACATCGTGCGCGGCATCCACGCGCGCGGCACGACCATCGTGATGACGACGCACAACCTCGCGCAGGCCAAGCGCCTCGCCGACGACGTGGTGTTCCTGCACGAGGGGCGGCTCGCCGAGCGCTCGCCCGCTCGCGACTTTTTCGCATCGCCGCGCACGTCCGAGGCGGCGGCTTTCCTGGAAGGAGAACGACTGTGATCCGACGCACCTGTCTCGCCGCCCTCGCCGCGCTGCTGCTGTCGCTGGGGGCGCTGCCCGCCGCCGCGCAGGAGAAGTTCATCGTGGTCTCCTCGACGACGTCGACCGAGCAGTCGGGCCTGTTCGGCCACATCCTGCCGCTGTTCGAGAAGGACACCGGCATCAGGGTGCGCGTCGTCGCGCTCGGCACCGGGCAGGCGCTCGACATGGCGCGCCGCGGCGACGCCGACGTGGTGTTCGTCCACGACCAGGTGGCCGAGGAGAAATTCGTCGCCGACGGCTTCGGCGTGAAGCGCTTGCCCGTCATGTACAACGACTTCGTGCTGATCGGGCCGAAGAGCGATCCGGCGAAGATCGCCGGCGGCAAGGACATCCTCGCCGCGCTGCAGAAGATCGCGGCGGCACAGGCGCCGTTCGTGTCGCGCGGCGACAAGAGTGGCACCCACGCGGCGGAGCTGCGCTACTGGAAGGCCGCAGGTGTCGACCTCGACGCGAAGAAGGGCGCCTGGTACAAGGACACCGGCTCCGGCATGGGCCCGACGCTCAACACGGCCTCGTCGATGAACGGCTACGTGCTGGCCGACCGCGGCACCTGGCTCTCGTTCAGGAACCGCGGCGACCTCGCGATTCTCGTGGAAGGCGACCAGCGCCTGTTCAACCAGTACGGCGTGATGCTGGTGAACCCGGCGAAGCACCCGCACGTGAAGAAGGACCTGGGTCAGCAGTTCGTCGACTGGGTGGTCTCGCCCAAGGGCCAGGCGGCCATCGCGTCCTACAGGATCGGCGGCGAGCAGCTGTTCTTCCCCAACGCCGCGCGGTGAGTTGTTCCCCCCGAGGGCGCTGCGCGCCCTGCCCCCCACAGGGGGGGGCGCGCCTTGGGGCGGCCCGGCGGCGCTGAGTGGTTCCCCCCGGAGGGCGCTGCGCGCCCTTCCCCCCACAGGGGGGCGCGCGCCTTGGGGCGGCCCGGCGGCGCTAGGCGTTGAACACTACCCGTCCGGTCGCGCGCACGTCGTAGCCGCCCATCGCCGCCGCCTGCGCGGCGAACTCGGGCGCGCGCGCGAACGCGAGCAGCGCCTGCATCGGCGGCTCGAAGTAGTCGCGCCGGCGGACGACCAGGTCGAGCCGCTCTTCGGTGAGGGGGATGAAGTCGAGACCGTGTGCGCGCGCGGCGGCCTCGATGGCGACACCCGCGTCGGCCCGGCCGTCGTGGATCGCGGCGGCCAGCTCGGTCTCGGCGCGCGCGGGGCGGGCGAGCCAGGCGAGGTCGCCGGGCGCGATGCCCGCCTGTTCGAGCAGCAGAAGCAACAGGTGCTGGCTGCCGGCTTCGGGTTGCCGGCCGGCCACGCGCGCGCGCTTGCGCACGAGGTCGGGTAGCCCGGTCACCCTCAGCGGGTTGCCGGCAGCGAGCAGCAACCCCTGCGCGCGCCGCGCCCACTCGACGACCACGACATCAACGCCCGGCAGCACGTCGCGCACGAGCGGCACGTTGTAGTCGCCGGTGGCGCCGTCGCGCCAGTGCGTGGCGGCGACCATCGACTCGCCGCGCGCGAGGCGATCGAGCCCGGCGCGGCTGCCGCACGCCAGCACGGCAAGGCCGCTGCCCGATTCGCGCGCCGCCCAGTCGAGCAGCGGGTCGTGGCTGCCGGCGACGATCGGCGGCGCGGCCGCCCTCGGTTGTGCCGCAGGCGCCGCCGCCTTGCCCGCGAGCCACGCGTCGATCTGCGCGCGCGGGAAGAGCAGCTTGCCCGTGGCCCGGATGTGCGGCAGCGCGTTGGCCTTCACCAGGTCGTAGACCCGCCGCTCCTTGAGACGCAGGTAGGCGGCGACCTCGCGCGTGTCCATCATCGCGGACGCGGCGGTCTCGACGGGAGGCGGCTTGCGGGTACGCGGCACGCGGCGATTCTCGCACGCGATCGCGCGCGGCGTCAGCGCGAGGCGAAGCTCGCCTCGCGGCCGACGAGCCTTGCGACGCCGGCGAGCGCGAGCCCCGTGAGCAGCGCGGGCACGGCGAACGACAGCGCGAGCTGCGCGAGCGGAATCGCCTCGCCGCGCAGCGCGAGCTTGAGCAGCATGTACTGCCCCGAGACCGGGACCAGCGCCAGCCAGTCCGGCTCCCGCTGCTGCAGGAACAGCTGGATCGCCGGCACCATCGACACGACGAACAGCAGCACCGAGACGTTCGCCTGCGCTTCCTTGAAGGTGCGCCCGCGGCTGCCGACGTACAGCAGCACCGCCGGCATCAGCAGGATCAGCGGGACCAGCACGACCAGGAAGCGGCCGAACTCGCGCACGCCGAACAGGAACGGCGCGCCGACCGGCGGCAGCGGCGCGAACGTCAGCGTCAGGTAGAAGCCCGCCAGCGTGATGGCGACCACCAGCGCGTTGAACAGCGCGACGGCGAGCCACTTGCCGACGACGAGCTCGGCCGGGCGCGCCGGCGTCATCAGCAGCGGCTCGAGCGACTGCCGCTCGCGCTCGCCGGCGGTCGTGTCCAGCGCCGCCGCCATGCCTCCCATCACCGACGCCAGCAGTCCGTAGAACGCGACGAGGAACAGGATGAGTGCGCCCGACTGCTGCGGCGTGGCGAGGTCGACGTCCTCGACGTCGAGCGGGTTCGCGACGGCGGGCGCGACGCCGCGCAGCAGCAGCCGCTGCGTGCCCCACTGCCGGTTGTAGGCACGCAGCAGGTTCTCCGCCTGCCGGATCGACGCCTGCGCGCGGTCGCGCGAGCGGTCGGACACGAGGCGGACCGTGCCCTGCCGGCCGGCGGCGACGTCGGCGGCGAACTTCTCGTCGACGGCCAGCACGACGTCCAGCTCGCCCGCCCGCACCTTCGCCTCGTAGTCGTCCGGCGCCGGCACGAGGATGGCCTGGTTGCGCTCGAGGAACGCGGCCAGCGCCGGCGCGTGCTGGACGCCGACCACGGGCAGGTGCAGTTCGCGCGCGCGGTCGGCCTGGCGCGCGATCAGGTTGAAGATCAGCATCAGGAAGATCGGCCCCGCGGCCGCAGCGGTAAGCAGCGACACGAGCAGCGTCCGCCGGTCGCGCAGCGCGTCGCGGACTTCCTTGCGGAAGACCGCGGCCACGCGCGCGAGCCCCGCCGCGGTCATCGCCGCGCCCCGCGGCGTGCAGCGGCGCCATGCCGCCGGAAGAGGGGGCCACCCGGACGGGCAGTGGCCGCGCGTCCCGAGTGGAGTCGAGCCGCCACGTCCACGCCCTCTCGCCCCGCAGTGGGGAGAGGGCGGGGGTGAGGGGCGCCCCGCAAGGTCTTCACGCCGCCAGCCCTTCGCCGCTGCCGAGCAGCGCGACGAACGCGTCCTCGAGCGTGGCCGCGCCGCTCTGTGCGAGGAGCTCCGGCGCCGTGCCGTCGGCGACGACGCGGCCCGCGCCGAGGATGACGATGCGGTCGCACAGCGCGGCGACCTCCTGCATCACGTGCGACGAGAACAGCAGGCACTTGCCCGCGCCGCGCAGCGCACGCAGCTGTTCGCGCAGCGCGCGCACGCTCATGATGTCGAGGCCGTTGGTCGGCTCGTCGAGCAGGATGGTCGCCGGGTCGTGCACCAGCGCCCGCGCGATCGCGACCTTCATCCGCTCGCCCTGCGAGAAGCCCTGCGCGCGGCGGTCGGCGAGCGCCGCCAGCCCGAGCGTGTCGAGCAGCACGTCGACGCGCGCGGAAAGCGCCGGACCCGAGAGCCCGTGCAGCTCGCCGTAGTAGCCGATGTTCTCGCGCGCGGTCAGCCGCGGGTAGAGGCCGCGCGCGTCGGACAGCACGCCGATGCGCTCGCGCACCGCGTAGCGGTCGCGCACGACGTCGAGGCCGCCGATGCGCGCGGAGCCGGCGTCGGGCACGATCAGCGTGGCGAGCATCCGCAGCAGCGTCGTCTTGCCGGCGCCGTTTGGGCCGAGGAGCCCGGTGATCTCGCCGTCGCGGGCGACGAACGACACGCCGCGCACCGCGTGCACGTCGCGCTTGCGGCCGAACGACTTGGCGAGGCCGTCGATCGCGATCACGGCTGCGGGCCCAGGCGGTCCGGCCACAGCGGCGGCCGGCTGCTCTTCTCGAGTCGGGCGATGCACGGCTCGGGCAGCTTCGCGACGCTGCCCGCCGCGACGAACGCGCCGACGAGCCGCGGCGCGCACGCGTGCGGCGACACGATGTGCCCGTACCCGCGGGCGATCACGTGCCGGCTGTTCGGAAAACCCTGCGCCACCACGGTGCCGTACGCGGGCGGCGTCACCGGGTCCATGCCGCCGGACAGCAGCAGCACCGGCTTGTCGCTTTGCACCGGCAGGGCGAAGTCGGCGGGCATGCGCCCGCGCGGCCACACGCCGCACACGGCGAGCGTCTGCTCGGCGAGCCGCCGCGTCGCCAGTCCGGCCAGCGCCGCCTGCTCGCCGCCGGGGCGGATGCGCGGGACGTCCTCGGCGCACGTCACCGAGAAGTGCAGCGCCGCGTTCATCTGCTCGGCCAGGTTGCCGGACAGCGCCGGGCTGGCGGCGAACAGGGGCGCGAGCTCGCCGGCGGCGGCGAGCGCGAGCATCTCGGGCAGCAGGCTCGCCGTCTCGGGCGTGTAGGTCAGCGGTTGCAGCGCGGCGAGCACGACGTCGGGCGTGATCCGGTGGCGCAGTACGGCGCCGGTGCGCGGGTCGACGACGTCCATGTCGCGACCGGCCGGCCCCAGGGCGCGCTCGATGCGGGCGAGCGAGCCGGCGACGTCCGGATGCGCACCGCGGCACGCCGGCGACGCCGCGCAGGCGTCGAACACGGCGGCGAGCGCCTGCTCGCGCGTGCGCCAGATGTCGAGCGGGACCACCATCGCCGGCGGCGCCACGCCGTCGAGCGTCACGGTGCGCACCGCATCCGGATGCCGTCGCAGGTATTCCTGTGCGACGCGCGAGCCGTAGCTGCCGCCCCAGAGATTCCAGCGCGGATAGCCCAGCGCGACGCGCACCGCTTCGAGGTCGGCGATCCACGCCGTCGTCGTGTACTGCGCGGCGTCCACGCCCTGCGCCGCGAGCTCCTGCGCGCACTGCCGCGCGCGCGGGACGGGATCGGTCACGAACACGTCGTCGTCGCGCGGGCGGAACGCCTGGCACGTCAGCGGCGACGAGCGCCCGGTGCCGCGCTGGTCGACCAGCACGACGTCGCGCGTGCGGCGCAGCTCGGTGAGCCGCGCGGCGAACGGCGCGAGGAACGACGCCGCCTGGCCCGGACCGCCGGCGAGGACGAGCAGCGGATCGTCCTTCGGCGTCGGCGTGTTGGCCGGCAGCACGGCGGCGAAGATGCGGATCCTGCGCCCGTCCGCGCGCGCGCGGTCCTCGGGGACCTCGAGCTCGCCGCACCGCGCGGCGGTCGCGAGCCCCGGCAGGCGGCAGTCGGCCAGGGCGAGCGAGCGCCGCTGCCCGACCTCGCTGCCGCAGCCGGCGACGGCGAGCGTCGCGAGCGCGGCGGCGAGGACACGGAGGGCGGGCGACATGGGCGCCGATGGTAGCAAACGGCTTCGCATCGTCGCCGGCGGTGCGACGGGCGCCGCCGCACGGGGCACGGGCGCCGGCCGCCTGCGTCCCGCCGCGCTGCGTATACTCGGCCTTTCGCACGCTGCCGTAACCGTCATGCGCACGAAGGCCCGCCCCGCGGGCCGGGGTGTCCAATGAGCCGGAGCGCGCAGCGCGAAGGTACTCCGATGAGCGCGCACGACCTCGAACCGGGAATCGTCACCGACCTCGCCGACCGCCTGAGCTACGGCGGCTACCTGCGGCTCGACCGGCTGCTCGCCGCGCAGGAGCCGCGCTCGCGCGACGCCGACGGTGCACCGCGCCACGACGAGATGCTGTTCATCGTCCAGCACCAGGTCGCCGAGCTGTGGCTGAAGCTCGTGATCCACGAACTGCGCGCGGCGATTCGCTTCGTGCAGGCCGACGCGCTGGAGCCGTGCTTCAAGATCCTCGCGCGCGTCAAGCTCATCCAGAAGCAGATGTTCGAGCAGTGGGCGGTGCTGGAGACGCTCACGCCGTCCGAGTACGACGCGTTCCGGCCCGTGCTCGGCAACTCGTCGGGCTTCCAGTCGGCGCAGTACCGCGCGCTCGAGTTCCTGCTGGGCGCCAAGAACGCCGCGATGCTCGACGTGTTCCGGCACGATCCCGCCACGCACGACCGGCTGGAGGCGCTGCTGCGCGCGCCGTCGCTGTACGACGAGTTCCTGCGCCACCTCGCGCGCCGCGAGCTGCCGGTGCCCGCCGCCAGCGTCGAGCGCGACTTCACGCAGCCGTACCGTCGCCAGCCGGACCTCGTGCCGGTGTTCCGGACGATCTACGAGAACCCGCGGCAGTGGTGGGACGCCTACGACATGTGCGAGAAGCTGGTCGACGTCGACGAGGGGTTCCAGCTGTGGCGGTTCCGGCACCTGAAGACCGTCGAGCGCATCATCGGCCACAAGCCCGGCACCGGCGGCTCGTCGGGCGTCGCGTACCTCAAGCGCGCGCTCGACGCGCCGTTCTTCCCCGAGTTGATCGACGTGCGCACGGTCATCGGCGCGAAGTAGCGCGCCGCGAGCCCGCCGATGAGCGCACCCGCCACGACCGTCGAGCGCATCGAGGCCGCCGTCGCGGCGCTGCCCGCCGGCCCGCTGACCGAGGACGGGCTGCAGATGCGCGTCGCACCGCTGTTCGCACGCGTGCGCGAAGCGTGGCGCGGCCGCGTCTACCTCGCCAACCACTCGCTCGGCCGCCCGCTCGACGCCACCGACGACGACGTGCGCGAGGGCGTGGCCGCCTGGTATGCGCGGATGGGCGGCGCGTGGGAGCCGTGGGCGGCCGAGATGCAGGCGTACCGCGCGCGGCTCGCGCGCCTCGCGGGCGCGCCGCGTGCCGACTGCGTGGTGCCGAAGACCAGCGCCGGGCAGGGGCTGCGCGCGATCCTCAACACGCACGACGGCGTGCCGCGTGTCGTTGCGACGCGCGGCGAATTCGACTCGCTGGACGTGATCCTGCGCGAGTACGCGCGGCGCGGGCGGATCGCGCTGACGCTGGTCGACGCCCGCGCCGACGGCCGCTTCGACACCGCGGACATCGTCGCGGCGATCGGCGCGCGGGCCGGCCTCGTCGTCGTGTCGGAGGTCGTGTTCAACACCGGCCAGCGGCTCGCCGGCCTGCCGGCCATCGTCGCCGCGGCGCACGCCGCCGGCGCGCGCGTGCTGCTCGACGTCTACCACTCGCTCGGCGTGTTCCCCGTCGACGTGGCGGCACTCGACGTCGACTTCGCGGTCGGCGGCTCGTACAAGTACCTGCGCGGCGGCCCCGGCGCGTGCTTCCTGTACCTGCACCCGCGCCACCTCGACGGCGCGCTGCGCACGCTCGACACCGGCTGGTTCGCCAAGCGTGACCCGTTCGCGTACGCGCGGCCGGACCCGCCGGTGTACGGGGAAGGCGGCGACGCCTTCCTCGAGTCGACGCCGCCGGTGCTGCCGTTCTACCAGGCGCGTGCCGGGCAGGTGCTGGCGCTGGGGCTCGGTGTCGCGCGCATCCGGGCACACTCGCTCGCGCTGCAGCGGCGGCTGGTGGAGCTGCTGGACGCGCACGGCGTGCCGGCGACAGGCGGGACGGACGACCGTGGCGCGTTCGTCGTGATCACGGACCCGGGCGCGGAAGCGTGGTCGGCGCGACTGCGCGACGCGGGAGTCGTGACCGACGCGCGTGGCCCCCGCCTGCGGCTTTGCCCCGACCTGCTGACGACGGACGCCGAGCTCGTGCAGGCGGCCGAAGCGACGGCAGCGACGCGCCCGAAATTGGGGTCAGAGCCGTAATTCTGGCGCGCGCATCCTCGTGCCCGACGCAAGCGCGATGCGCGCCAGAGTTACGGCTCTGACCCCAGTTTCAGGCGCCCGCGGCGCGGATGATCAGGCGGACGACGAAGAGCAGCGTCAGCACGAGGCCCAGGCCCATCGCGACGCCGACCAGCACGACCTGATGCGGGCGCACGGTCACCGCGTCCTTGCGCATCGCGTGGCCCTTGCGGACGCCGAAGAAGCTCCAGAACACGGCGCCGACCACCTCGGTCAGTTTCGCCGGCCGCGGCGGCACCGGCGGCTCGCCCTGCGTGGCGGGCGGGAACTGGGGCTGGACTTCGGGTTCGGGATTCGACATGGGGGCGTCCGCACGACGGGCCGGCAATCGTAGCATCGGCGACGGACCCCGCCGGCGCCGCCGCTTTCCCGCCGCGGGAGGGTTTCCCCTGTTGAAATTGCAGGCTTTTTCCCCATATTCACGGGAAGCCCGAACAATCAAGGACCTCCGATGCGCTTCGACAAGCTCACGACCAAGTTCCAGCAGGCCTTCGCGGACGCCCAGAGCCTCGCGCTGGGCAACGACAACGGCTTCATCGAGCCGCAGCACCTGCTGGCCGCCCTGCTCGCGCAGGAGGACGGCGGCACGACGTCGCTGCTCGCCCGCGCCGGCGTGGCGCTGCCCAAGCTGCAGGCGGCGCTGAAGGGCTCGATCGAGCGGCTGCCCAAGGTCGAGGGGCAGGGCGGCGAGATCACCGTCTCCCGCGACTTGAACAACCTGCTCAACCTGACCGACAAGGAAGCGGTCAAGCGCGGCGACCAGTTCATCGCCAGCGAGCTCTTCCTGTTGGCACTCGCCGGCGACAAGGGCGAGACCGGGCGCATCCTCAAGGACGCCGGCCTCGCGCGGAAGGCGCTCGAGGACGCCATCGCCGCGGTCCGCGGCGGCGCCGGCGTCGACAGCCAGGAAGCCGAAGGCCAGCGGCAGGCGCTCGACAAGTACACGATCGACCTCACGGCGCGGGCGCGCGAAGGCAAGCTCGACCCGGTGATCGGCCGCGACGACGAGATCCGCCGCACGATCCAGATCCTGCAGCGGCGCAGCAAGAACAACCCGGTGCTGATCGGCGAGCCGGGCGTGGGCAAGACGGCGATCGTCGAGGGCCTCGCCCAGCGCATCGTCAACGGCGAGGTGCCGGAGTCGCTCAAGAACAAGCGCGTGCTGTCGCTCGACATGGCGGCGCTGCTCGCCGGTGCGAAGTACCGCGGCGAGTTCGAGGAGCGGTTGAAGGCCGTGCTGAAGGACATCGCGGCCGACGAGGGCAGGACGATCGTCTTCATCGACGAGCTGCACACGATGGTCGGCGCCGGCAAGGCGGAGGGCGCGATCGACGCCGGCAACATGCTGAAGCCCGCGCTCGCGCGCGGCGAGCTGCACTGCGTGGGCGCCACCACGCTCGACGAGTACCGCAAGTACGTCGAGAAGGACGCGGCGCTCGAGCGCCGCTTCCAGAAGGTGCTGGTCGACGAGCCGTCGGTCGAGTCGACCATCGCCATCCTGCGCGGCCTGCAGGAGCGCTACGAGATCCACCACGGCGTCGAGATCACCGACCCCGCCATCGTCGCGGCGGCGGAGCTGTCCGCCCGCTACATCACCGACCGCTTCCTGCCGGACAAGGCGATCGACCTGATCGACGAGGCCGCCGCGCGCATCAAGATGGAGATCGACTCCAAGCCGGAGGCGATGGACAAGCTCGACCGGCGCCTCATCCAGCTGAAGATCGAGCGCGAGGCGGTGAAGAAGGAGAAGGACGACGCGTCGAAGAAGCGCCTCGAGCACATCGAGGGCGAGATCGCGCGGCTCGAGCGCGAATATGCCGACCTCGAGGAAGTCTGGAAAGCCGAGAAGGCCGACGTCGTCGGCACGCAGCACATCAAGGAGGAGATCGACAAGGTCCGCCTGCAGATGGACGAGGCGAAGCGCCGCGGCGACTGGCAGCGGATGTCGGAACTGCAGTACGGGAAGCTGCCGCAGCTCGAGGCGCAGTTGAAGAAGGCCGACAGTGCGCTGGCGAGCGAGCAGAAGAAGGCGCCGCGCCTCCTGCGGACGCAGGTCGGTGCCGAGGAGATCGCCGAGGTCGTCTCGCGCGCGACCGGCATCCCGGTGTCGAAGATGATGCAGGGCGAGCGCGACAAGCTCCTGCACATGGAGGAGAAGATCCACTCGCGCGTCGTCGGCCAGGACGAGGCGGTGCGGCTCGTGTCGGACGCCATCCGGCGCTCGCGCTCGGGCCTGTCCGACCCCAACCGGCCGTACGGCTCGTTCCTGTTCCTCGGGCCCACCGGCGTGGGCAAGACCGAGCTCACCAAGGCGCTGGCGGAGTTCCTGTTCGACTCCGACCACATGCTGATCCGCATCGACATGTCGGAGTTCATGGAGAAGCACTCGGTCGCGCGGCTGATCGGCGCACCGCCGGGTTACGTCGGCTACGAGGAAGGCGGCTACCTGACGGAGGCAGTCCGCCGCAAGCCGTATTCGGTGATCCTGCTGGACGAGATCGAGAAGGCGCACCCGGACGTGTTCAACGTCCTGCTGCAGGTGCTGGACGACGGCCGGATGACCGACGGGCAGGGCCGCACGGTCGACTTCAAGAACACGGTGATCGTGATGACGTCGAACCTGGGCTCGCACCGGATCCAGCAGATGGCCGACGAGGGCAGCGAGCAGGCGTTGATCAAGATCGCGGTGATGGCCGAGGTCAAGCAGCACTTCCGGCCGGAATTCGTCAACCGGATCGACGAGATCGTCGTGTTCCACCCGCTCGACGAGAAGAACATCGCCAGCATCGCGCGCATCCAGCTGAAGGCGCTCGAGGCGCGGCTTGCCAAGCTCGAGATCCGGCTCGACGTGACCGACGCCGCGCTGGCCGCGGTGGCCAAGGCCGGCTTCGATCCGGTCTACGGCGCGCGGCCGCTGAAGCGCGCGATCCAGCAGCAGATCGAAATCCGCTCGCGAAGGAGATCCTCGGCAGGAACTACGCGCCGGGCGACGCAGTCCATGTCCGGGAAGAACGGCGCGATCGTGTTCGCGAAAGCGCTTCGCCCGCTACGATCTGCATTGCCGGCCATGGCGCTGCGCAACACCGACCAGTCCTTCGGCTCGCTCGCGCGGGGATTTCACTGGGGCATGGCGATCCTCATCGTCGCCTCGCTCGCGATGATCAGCTCGCCGACCTGGCACCGCGCGGCAGCGGCTCATCGCGCTTGCGCTGATCGAACTGGCCGAGCTCGCCCCCAGGGGCCGCGCTGCGCCTGGTGCTGGGGCACAGTGTCGGCCTCGTCGTGCTCGCGCTCGTCTGGTTCCGCCTCGGTCTTTCAACCCGATGCCGGGCATCGTTCCGCCGCCGTCCGCCTGGCAGCGGGCTGGTGCGCACGCGGTCGAGTGGACGTTCTACGGCCTGATGGTCGTGCTGCCGCTCATCGGCATCGCGATGATGCAGGCGGACGGCAAGACGGTGGCCCTGCTGGGATTCGCGCTTCCACGTTCGTGCCCGTCGACAAGGCCTTCGCCCACGAGGTCCTGGGCTGGAGGACGTGCACGCTCTTCACTGGAAGGCGCTGCGCGACGAACGCTCGCGCGCATGATGTGCTGATCGGCCTCCACGTCGCGGCGACCCTGTGGCACACGCTCGTCCTGCGCGACAACACGCTCTCGCGCATGCGCTGACTTGGCGCTCGCGGCGCATCCTGCGCATGGACGCGGTGCAAGCGCGGCAAGGATGCCGGCGCTTGGGCCACTCCCGGGGCTCGATGCGGTCCGTTGGCCAAGAACGCAAAATCAGGTCAAACTGAAGTCGAATTTCATCGTTCATCCATCGGAGGCCAAGATGAGTCACGCGTCAATGCTCAAAGCCAGAAGGCAGCACCAGAAGAACAAGAAGCTTCTCGACGTCGCGGCCAAGCAGGCCAAGCGGCTCGCGAAGGCGGCAGCGGCGGGGCCGGTCGTGAAGAAGGAGAAGGTGAAGAAGGAGAAAGTGAAGAAGGAAAAGGTAAAGACCGAAAAGGTGAAGAAGGTCAAGCTGACCAAGGAGGAGCTTGGCCGGCAGGATGCGAAGAAGGGTGGTGCGGTCGCCGGGAAGAAAGGCGCGTCCTAGCCCTTCCCGACCCGAAACCGGGGTGGCTCGTTGCGTTTGACCGCGCCGCCCCTGCCTGCCTGAAGCGGCGGACAATGCGCTCTGTCTCACTTGGAGCGGGGGGTCCAGATGCAGGCGACATCGCAAACGACGCCGGTTCGCGACACCCACGTCTACAAGGCGGTGGATGGTCGGGAGCTCGAGGCCGACGTCATTGGCGCGCGCGCTGGCGCCAGCAAGCCATGCGTCGTCTGGATCC
>JBGAMF010000183.1:0-3815 GCA_044223185.1 Casimicrobiaceae bacterium
ATCACGTCCGGGGTGCCTCCAAGTTGCGCATTCGTCGTCTGCTGCCCCGCAACATCTCCCGGGTCGCCCGCTGGGCGGCCGGCCTGCTCGCCGCGGTCGCGATCGCGCTTCCGGCGAGCGGTGCCGATGACACCGTCACGCTGAATTTCGTCAACGCCGAGATCGACGCCGTCGTGAAGGCGGTGTCGGAAATCACGGGCCGGAACTTCATCCTCGACCCGAAGATCAAGGGCACGGTCAACATCATCTCGGCGCGGCCCGTGCCCAAGAGCCTCGTCTACCCGACGCTGCTGTCGGCGCTGCGCCTGCAGGGCGTGGCCGCGATCGAGGGCAACGGCGTGACCAAGCTGGTGCTCGAGACCGACGCCAAGATGCACGGCTCCGACGTCGGCCAGGGCGGCGGCGGCGACCGCCTGCAGACGCAGGTGATCATCCTGCGCAACGAGTCGGCGCAGCAGCTCGTGAACGTGCTGCGCCCGCTGATCACGCCCAACAACACGATCGCCGCGTTCCCCGGGGCGAACGCGCTCGTGATCACCGACTACGCGGAGAACCTGCGGCGCATCGAGAAGATCATCTCCTCGCTCGACCAGCCGCCTGCCGGCGAGCCGTCGATGGTCACGCTGAAGTACGCGTCGGCGCTCGACGTCGTGCCGCTCATCAACCGCCTGCTCGGCGCGGAAGCGGCGACGGGCGGGGCGCAGGCGGGCGATGCGCAGCAGCGCGTGACGCTCGTCGCCGACCCGCGCTCCAACAGCGTGATGCTGCGCTCCGACAACCCGGCGCGCGCGGCGCGCGTGAAGGCGCTGATCGAGCAGCTCGACACGCCGGGCCGCCCCGGCGGGAACATGTTCATCGTGTATCTCAAGAACGCCGAGGCTGCGCGGGTCGCGCAGACGCTGCGCTCGCTCCTGTCGGGCGGCGGCGATGCGCCGGCGGCGGCGGCGGGGCCGTCGGCGATCGGCAACCAGCTCGGCACGGCGACGCCCGCGGCGGCGCCGCAGCCAACCGCGGCGACCGCCAACCCGTTCGCCGGCGCTGCCGTCGGCGGCGGCGGCGGCGCGCTGCCGGGGGGGCTCACGATCCAGGCCGACAACGCGAACAACGCGCTGATCATCATGGGCCCCGAGCCCCTGTACAACAACCTGCGCGCGATCATCGAGCGGCTCGACGTGCGGCGCGCGCAGGTGTTCGTCGAGGCGCTGATCGTCGAGGTCGCGGCCGACCGCATGGCCGAGTTCGGCATCCAGTGGCAGATCCTGCAGGGGATCAACAAGAACAACGTCCAGGGCTTCGGCGGGACCAACTTCGGCGCGCGCGACTCGGGCAACAACATCATCTCGGGCTCGCTCAACCTGGGCGCGCTCGGGCAGGGCCTCAACGCCGGCATCCTCAACGGGACCGTGACGATCCCCGGCCTCGGCACGATCACGAACCTCGCGTTCCTCGCCCGCGCGCTGGAGCAGGAGGCCGGCGCCAACATCCTGTCGACGCCGACGCTGCTGACGCTCGACAACGAGGAGGCGCGCATCATCGTCGGCCAGAACGTGCCGTTCGTGACCGGCCAGTACGCGACGACCGGCTCGTCGTCGACCGTGCAGCCGTTCCAGACGATCGAGCGCCGCGACATCGGCGTGATGCTGCGGGTGAAGCCGCAGATCACCGAGGGCGGCACCGTGCGGCTCGTCATCTACCAGGAGGTGTCGCGGATCGAGTCGTTCTCGACGACGACGGGCCTCGTGCTGTCGAAGCGCGCGCTGGAGTCGTCGGTGATCGTCGACGACCAGAGCGTGGCGGTGCTGGGCGGCCTGATCCAGGACAGCTTCACCGACGGGTCCGACCGCGTGCCCCTCGTCGGCGACCTGCCGCTGATCGGCGCGTTCTTCCGCTACGACGCCCGCAAGCGGCAGAAGGTCAACCTGCTCGTGTTCCTCAAGCCCACGGTCGTGCGCTCCGACGCGCAGGGCCGCGCGATCACGTCGGAGCGCTACGACTACATCATGGGCGAGCAGCTCAAGAACCGGCCCGAGTACCGCTACTTCTGGAACGACCAGACGGCGCCGGTGCTGCCGCCGCAGGGCGTGTCGCCGGGCACCGCCGCGGGCGAAGTCCAGAGCAACACGACGCAGCCCGGGGCGCCGCCGCCGGCCATCCCGCCGCTCGTCCCGCCGATCGGCACGCCGCCGCCGGCCCCGCCGGCCGCGGCGCCACCGGCGCCGCCGCCCACGTAGGCCCGCGCGGCGCAGGCGACCGTGACCGCCCGCCCGGACTTCGCGCCGTCGGCCGCGGCCTTCGCGGCACGGATCCCCTACGCGTTCGCAAAGGCGCACGGCGTGCTCGCCGCCGGCACCGACGGCGACGCGCTCGTCGTCCTGCTGCGCCCGGACGCCACTCCCGAAGGCGTGGCCGAGCTGAAGCGGGTTCTGCAGCGGCCGCTCGTGACGCGCGCAGTGGAACCCGACGAGTTCGCCCGCGAGCTCGCGCGCGCGTACAACCAGGCTGCACCCGAGGCCGCGTCGCTTGCCGTGGACCTCGCGCGCGAGACCGACCTCGCGCGGCTGATGCAGGACCTGCCGGCCACCGAGGACCTGCTCGACAGCACGACGCAGGCGCCGGTGATCCGGATGATCAACGCGCTGCTGCTGCAGGCGCTGCGCGAGCGCGCGTCGGATCTCCACTTCGAGCCGTACGAGGGCCGCGCGGTCGTGCGCTTCCGCATCGACGGCGTGCTGCGCGACGTGATCGAGCCGCCGCGCGCGCTGCACGCGGCGCTGGTGTCGCGGCTCAAGATCATGGCGAGCCTCGACATCGCCGAGCGCCGGCTGCCGCAGGACGGGCGCATCACGCTGAAGCTCGGCGACCGGCAGGTCGACGTGCGGGTGTCGACGCTGCCGACCGGCCCCGGCGAGCGCGTGGTGCTGCGGCTGCTCGACAAGGAGGCGGCGCGGCTCGACCTCACCGCGCTCGGCATGGCCGAGGACACGCGCGCGGCGGTCGACCGGCTGATCCGCGAGCCGCACGGCATCGTGCTGGTGACGGGCCCGACCGGCTCGGGCAAGACGACGACGCTGTACGCGGCGCTGTCGCGGCTGCCGCGCGGCAGCGTCAACATGATGACCGTCGAGGACCCGATCGAGTACGCACTCGACGGCGTCGCGCAGACCCAGGTGAACCCGCGCATCGAGCTCGACTTCGCGCGCACGCTGCGCGCCATCCTGCGGCAGGACCCGGACGTGATCATGATCGGCGAGATCCGCGACCTCGAGACCGCGCAGATCGCCGTCCAGGCGTCGCTGACCGGCCACCTGGTCCTCGCCACGCTGCACACGAACGACGCCGCCAGCGCGGTGACGCGGCTGGCCGACATGGGGGTCGAGACGTACCTGCTGGCGTCGAGCCTGCTCGGGGTGCTCGCGCAGCGCCTGGTGCGCACGCTGTGCCCGGCGTGCCGGACGGCGCAGGCGCCGTCGGAGGGGGAGGGCAAGCTCCTGGCCGAACTCGGCCTGCCGGCCACGCAGCCGGTGTGGACCGCGGCGGGGTGCCCGGAGTGCAACCGTACCGGGTTCCGCGGCCGCACCGGCGTCTACGAGCTCATCGTCGTCGATGACGCGCTGCGCCGGCACGTTCACGACGGCGCCGACGAGCTCGCGTTGCGCGGCGCCGCGGCGCGTGCCGGGATGCGCAGCCTGCGCGCCGACGGCGCACGCTGGATCGCCGAAGGTACGACGTCCCTCGCCGAACTCGTGCGGGTGACGCGGGACGCATGAGCGCGGCGGGCGAGACCGCAGGTCGAGCCGAGGCCCGAAGGGCGCGGC
>JBGAMF010000184.1:0-3771 GCA_044223185.1 Casimicrobiaceae bacterium
CGTATTACAGCTCTGACCCCAATTTAGGCTCGCGCCGCAGGAGCCCGAGCACCGCGTCGCGCGGCGAGAGCCCCTCGTGCAGCACACGGTCGACCGCCTCGCAGATCGGCATCTCGACGCGGTGGTGCGCGGCGAGCGCGCGGGCGGCGCGGGCGGCGCGCACGCCCTCGGCCACGTGGCCCAGTTCGGCCAGGATCGCCGGCAGCGGCCGGCCCTGCGCCAGTGCGAGCCCGACGCGGCGGTTGCGCGACAGGTCGCCCGTGCAGGTCAGCACGAGGTCGCCCAAGCCGGCGAGCCCCATCAGCGTCTCGCGCCGGCCGCCCATCGCCAGCGACAGCCGGCCGGTCTCGGCGAGCCCGCGCGTGACGAGCGCGGCGCGGGCGTTGTGGCCGAACCCCAGGCCGTCGCTCGCGCCGGCGGCGATCGCCAGCACGTTCTTGACGGCGCCGCCGACCTCGACGCCCGCGATGTCGTCGGTCTCATAGGCGCGCAGCGTGTCGCCGCGCAGCAGCGCCGCCACGGCGGTGGCGAGTTCCTCGTCGGTGGAGGCGACCGTCAGCGCCGCCGGCAGGCCGCGCGCAACCTCCTCGGCGAACGTCGGCCCGGACGCGATCGCGACCGGCGCCGGCCAGTCCGGCGCGATCAGCTGGTGCGCGAGCCCGAAGCCCGCCGGGAACGCCGGCGACGCCACGAAGCCCTTCGCCAGCCAGACGAGCGGCGCCCGGACCCCCTCGGCGGCGAGCCGCCGGGCGAGTTCCGGCAACGCGCCCACCGGCACGGCGGCGACCAGGAGCCCGGCGCGTGCCGCCGTCGCCAGGTCCGCCGTCAGGACGACCGACTCCGGCAACTGCACGCCCGGCAGGTAGCGCGCGTTCTCGCGCGCGGACCCGATGGCGCCGGCCTGCGCCCCGTCGCGCGCCCAGAGCGTGACGTGCGACGGCTGCGCGGCGCGCGTGGCGAGGTGGCACGCGACCGCCGTGCCCCATGCGCCGGCGCCCAGCACCGCGACGGTGGTCGACATGGCGCGGACCGGTGGCGCGCTACAGTCCGAACACCTGCGGCAGGCGGACGAAACCGGACTGCCCGTCGCGGTGGCGGACCTTTACCCACCCGGGCGAGGCCGTCGCAGCGGGCGAGCTCGCCGGCTCGGCCAGCTCGAGCAGCACGTTCTGCTCGGCCCGGAACACCACGGCAGACGTGTCGTCGGGTGCCGTGCGGACGTCCGCGACCGGGACCCGCACCACGAGCATCCGGCGGTCGGCGAGGCCCTTGGCCGCGATCCAGCCGATGGCCCCGCCGGCGTCGCGGACCTTGGTCCAGCCCTCGACGCTGACCAGCACCTCGAACGGCACGTCGCGTCCGTAGACGAAGAGCGGGCGCGCCCGCGCCGACGGCGCGTCGTACAGGAGCGTCGGCGCCTCCGCGGTAGTGCGGAACTCGGCCGCGTGCACGGCCGCGGCGGCCAGCACCGCGACCGCGACGGCGGCGCGCGGCGCGAGCGACCGGGTCCGGCGCGGCATGCGGCCGGTCAGTTGGTGACGGCCGGCGCCGCCTGCTGCATCTGCGCCAGCTGCTGCTGGTACAGCGCCTCGAAGTTGATCGGCGCCAGGTGCACCGGCGGGAAGCCGGCGCGCATCACCGCGTCCGCGATCGTCTCGCGCGCGTACGGGAACAGCACGTTCGGGCACGCGATCATCAGCACCGGCTGCATGTCCGACGCGGGCACGCCGCGGATGTTGAAGAGGCCGGCCTGCGCGGCCTCGACCAGGAAGACCTTCTTGTCGCCCGAAGTCGCCGTGACGGTCAGCGTCAGGACGGCTTCGTAGACGTCGGGCGCCACCTGCTCGGCGCGCGTGCGCAGGCCCACTTCCATGCTCGGGGCCTCGGTCAGCTGGAACGACTGCGGCGCGCCGGGGTTCTCGAGCGACAGGTCCTTGACGTAGATGCGCGCGATGTCGAAGCCTGCCTGCTGCTGGCCAGCGGCCTGCGCGCTGCCGTCGCCGCCGGGCGCGGCGTTGTCCTGATCTGCCATGCTGATGTGTCCTTGGTGGGAGGGGGAGAACTCGCCATTTTACTCCACGGCGCCCCCCGGCGCCGGCGGGGTCAGGCCGGGCGGCCGGCGAGCAGCGGGACGAGCCGGCCGGCGCGGTCGAGCGCCACGAGGTCGTCGTAGCCGCCGACGTGCGTGTCGCCGATCCAGATCTGCGGGACGGTCCGCCGGCCGGACTTCTGCATCATCTCGACGCGCCGCGCCGGCTCGACGTCGACGCGGACCTTCTCGATGTCCCGCACGCCCTTCGCGTGCAGCAGGCGCTCGGCCTGCACGCAGTACGGGCACACGGCGGTCGTGTACATCGTCACCGGCGCGGCGACCGCCGGCCCGCCGCCCTCCTGCACGCCCGTCGCGACGTCGTCGGCGCGCATCGCCTATGCCTTCTCCAGCGGCAGCCCGGCGTCGCGCCACGCGCCGATGCCGCCGTGCAGCGAGTAGACCTGCGCGAACCCCTGCTTGGCCAGCGCGCCGCCGGCGGCCCGGCTGCGGTTGCCGCGCGCGCAGTACACGACCACCGGCCGCCCGGCGAACTTCGCGAGCTCGCCCGCGCGCCCGGCGAGCTGCGACAGCGGGATGTGCACGGCGTTGGGCAGCTTGCCGCCGGCGAGCTCGGCGGTCTCGCGCACGTCGAGCAGCACGGCGTTCTGGTGGTTGATGAGGTGCGTGGCGTTGAGGTTGCCGATGTCCTTCACCGGCGAGAAGCGCCGCTGGAGGATCGGCCAGAGGAGCATCGCCCCCGACACGAACATCACGAGGATCAGGATCCAGTTCTTTTCGATGAACGACATGCGCGCGGCGAACGTGTGACGGCCAAGCGTAAAATGATACCCGATCCCGCCACCGCCCCGCCGCATGCCCACCGCCCCCGCCGTGCGCCCCGCCGTGCGTCCGCTCGTGCTGCTGATCCTCGACGGGTTCGGCTGCCGCGCGCCGGCGCCCGACAACGCGATCAGCAACGCCGCAATGCCCCACTGGACGCGGCTGCTCGCGACCTGTCCGCACGCGACGCTCGACGCCTCCGAGCTCTCCGTCGGCCTGCCCGAAGGCCAGATGGGCAACTCCGAGGTCGGCCACCTCAACATCGGCGCCGGCCGCGTCGTCTACCAGGACTACACGCGCATCGACCGCGCGATCGCCGACGGACAGTTCGCGGCGAACCCGGCGCTCGCCGGCGCCTGCGACGCCGCGCGCACGGCCGGCGGCGCGCTGCACGTGCTGGGGCTGCTTTCGCCGGGCGGCGTGCACAGCCACGAGCGGCAGGTCGCCGCGATGGTCGAGATGGCCGCCGCGCGCGGCGTGCCGCGGGTGCTCGTCCACGCGTTCCTCGACGGCCGCGACACGCCGCCGTCGAGTGCCGCCGCGTCGCTCGCGTTCATGGAGTCCGTGTGCGCGCGCCATCCCGGCGCGCGCATCGCGTCGGTCGTGGGCCGCTACTACGCGATGGACCGCGACCAGCGCTGGGAGCGGGTGGCGCTCGCCTACGACGGCCTGGTCGAGGGCAAGGGCGAGAGCGCCGCCGACCCGCAGAGCGCGATCGACGCCGCCTATGCCCGCGGCGAGAGCGACGAGTTCGTCCGGCCGACCGTGCTGGCGGGATATCGCGGCATGCGGGACGGCGACGGGCTGCTCTGCGGCAATTTCCGCGCCGACCGGGTGCGGCAGATCCTGGCGGCGCTGCTCGACCCGGCCTTTCCCGGCTTCGCGCGGCCGCGCACGGT
>JBGAMF010000045.1:0-29543 GCA_044223185.1 Casimicrobiaceae bacterium
TTCGGGCCAATCCTGCGTTTGACCATCGCGTCGGCGTCAAAGGAGATCACGCCGGCTGGGTCAGCGCGGGAGCTACTGCTTCACCCGACCTTCATTTCTTGACTCTGCAAAGTCGAGGATCCTACTTCCGAAGATCCAGCGTACATTGCCGCCGATCGCACGGCGGTACGACACGGGCACCATGTATACCTCCGGTTGGGAGCATGAGCACGTGCCCGCGCGTGGGCGAGAGAGGACAATCTGCGGTGGTTGCGATTTGATGCCATCCAGCCAATCGAAGTGAGTCGATGGTTGACTGCTTAGGATGCCCGTACTTGTTTCCTGCTCCAAACGAAATTGCAGCCTTCGCACTCCGTCGGAAGGGGCGCGGGATCGTTCCTAGAGTGTTTCCACCATGATGAGGCACGACAATTCCTTGGAGCATTGCAAGAAATTTTCTTGGAATGACTGAGTACGACGCATCGCCACAGATAAGCACACTAGGCGAATCCCCGAACCCGGAGAAAGAAGAACTTACTCGGACCACTAGCCCCGAGTTGTTTCGGTCCATCGAGCCTCCGCGGCAACGCGAAATTGCGAACTGTCCGCAACTGACTTGGCCCAAGTCTTCATCCCACACGAGTAGCCGCTTGGCCGAAATCAGCAAACCCGCAAGCTTCGCCCCCCAAATGCCGAGCGGCTGAGCGGGTGCGATCCACTGCATCGAGCGTGCATGGCGCCCACATTCCTCACCAAGTCGAAAGGCCCCTGCGAAGTGATCCCAGTCCCAATGTGTCAGTATGACCAGTGGATTGGACGAAAAGCAAAGCTTCAGTTCCCGTGGCCAAGTGCGGCCATTGGCGCCGCACCCACCACCAAGGTCTACATAGCTTCCAGGGACACCACTATCGTCGAACACGCCTGTACAACTTCCCTGTCCGACGTCAACAACACCCACATGACACAATTGGCGCGACTTGAGTTTACGAAGCTCGTCAGAAATCGCGACGGGTGTCGAGACGTAGTTGCCTAGCAGAGCCGTTATCTGTCCAAGGCCCGCGCGTTGCGCCTCCGCAACGGGCCGGACCTCCTGCAAGAACCGCAGCACAGCAGGTTCATCGCTGTCAAGACCGTCGTAGACGGCAACGGAAACGTTTCCACCTTTCGGCCGAAGCGTAACAAGGATCCATGTGCGTGCAGTCTCTGCAGTCTGGAAAAGGTCGCGCTGATCACTAGGTGCCGATACGACTAGGACCGCGGCGCGCAAGCGACGAATTCCCTCTAAGTGCGATGTCGGAGTGCTTCCTCGGTCGAAGGCGCTGCTGATCCTGTCGAAGCTGGCTGCATCGATGGCATCCAATTGAACGGTAATAGTGCCAGCTAAAGAGTCGTCCTCCACGCTTTCTACTACTGCGTAGAACCGCATGCTCTTCGTGGCGCGGCCGCGGGACCAATCCCGATCGGGGAGCATGGGACTTGGCTTTCCTCCAGAGACCACGTCTAGGGCGTCAGTTCGCCCAGAAAGCTGCCCGTGCGCCCATCGAACTTCCACCATCGCTTTGACCGTAGAGCGAAGGTCGCGCTGCTGCAGGCTGGAACGATCTTCAAATCAAGCAAGGCGAATGTGCGTAAACATCGATGCAGCAACAGCGCTTGAAATAGCGCTGACGGAATCGGAGTGGACAAGAAGATTGGAGTTTTCGGCGTTGACGAATCCATGTCGCCCATTCCAACGAGGATCGACACCTCCATTTCGGAACGGCGCGCACAAAGTTTGCGTACCCGCGCGCGAAGCATATCGAATTGCTGATTGTGCGCGCCATCGAGAAACAACGGCGCGGTTTCGCCACTGATGCTGTCAATGATGACGCGCCGCTTGATCAAGTCATCGTGCCACGCTAGCAGACGTAGCGTGACCTCTTTCGCGAATTTCGACTGCAGACGCGGCGACAGGCCTTCATACTTGCGCTCGCAAGACTGAATTGCCTTCGAGATAGACAATAGGGTGCTGCACGAGCAATCGGAGTTGATCAATGGATATGAGTGATCGGAAACTCGATGGGCGGGGAAGACCCACGTCCTCTCACGAATTCCGATGCAGTACTCTTCCACTGAATCGTCGCGAAGATATCCATGTTGATACAAACCAATAATGTATGCTGCGAAACGCCCAGCGAGTTGCAGCGCTTCACTCTTTGAGCGCTCCCTAATACCGGAGGGATCCGGGGAGGCTGCCCGTGAATTGATCAAATGGAGCGTACCCACGTGGCGCTAAGGCTTGGGCGCGCTGGACGCGACGCGAGGGACATTGCGAGATAGGTACCTTTCAAGATTGGGCGGCCGGTAGGAAGGGTCATCGCGATAGCGCTCGAGCGCGGTAACGTCCACTGTTTCCGTTGCGGGCGTGATTGTCCCGATGGGACGAGTAGAACTGCCGAAGAGCCGCCAAAGGCCACAATAGGTCCTGCGCAACTCATGTCCAACGAATGGACGGTAGTGAGCGAGAAACGCGTTATCAAGAGCGAGTCCTTGGCGAGCCGCCTCACTTGCTATCCAGTGCAGCGGGCCGTTAGCCAATCCGTCCTTTGCGTAGCCGCCGCCAATGTTGGCGTGAACACCGGGGAACCAACGCTGCTCGATGGTCTGGCCCTTTCGAGTAGGTGTGGACCAGAGGCAAGGTTGATATGGTCGCCGGAGCTCGTCAATTGCTAACGCTTGACGTGCGTGATCTACGCACTGACCGAGCGCAATATTGTGAAACTCGTACTTGCGTCGAGTTAGCTTGTCGAAAAACGGAAGCGGAATTCCGAGTGCTCCAACGGTGTCCCAAACGCCAACGAACCGGATTCTTGCGGACGTCGTGTTGTGGCGGTGACGAAAGTGTGACAGCAGTGCGCAGTCTGCGCGTCTTGTGTAAAGGCGAACCGCCTCAGGAAGGTAATATGCGTGATCCTTCGGAAGGACTCCTATCAGATCGATCATTCCTGCGAGGCTGCGAACCGTAAACGCACCACGACTAAAGCCAAACAGAAACAACTCGTCATCAGAGGTGTAGTTGTAGGAGATCCATTGATATGCCCGGGCGACATTGGTCATGACACCGACGCCGAAGCCGCCACCGAGCCACTTGTCCGCAAATGACCAGTGCGTACCTACCCCCGCGTCGTAGTACGTTATCTGCGACGTTCCATCACTTGCGATTGGATTGACTGCGCGAGCCAGTTTCGTCACGTTCGTAGGCTTGCGCTTCCCGCGGTCGACGTGATCAGGGCGGCTCCATGTTCCATCGGCGAAGACAACAAGCCGCCTCATACTCGTCCCCAAAGGAGGTTCCATCCGGCAATCTGACCGACCGTCACAGATCCGAGGGCTGGGGTAGATTCGTGGTTCCTGGTCGGTGCAACCGGATTGCAGCAACAACTTGCGCGATCAAGACTACCCCGACCCCGCCGCCACCCGGTGCTCCACCGCGAACACCGCCGCCTCGACCCGCGACCGCAGGCCGAGCTTGGCGAGGATGTGCCGCACGTGGAGCTTGACCGTGTCGTGCGAGATGCCGAGCGCCAGCGCGATCGCCTTGTTGCTCTTGCCGTCGGCCAGGTGCTGCAGGATCTCCCGCTCGCGCTCGGTCAGCGACTTCATGTAGTCGGCGCGCGACGTGCCCTGCTGCGCGGGCAGCAGCAGGTCGACCAGCTTGACGGCCATCGCCGGCGACACGATCACCTCGCCGCGCGCGGCGCGGCGGATCGCGTCGATGACGTCGTCCGGGTCCATGTCCTTCAGCAGGTAGCCGCGCACGCCGGCGCGGAACGCGCGGCCCAGGTCCTCCTGCGAGTCGCTCATCGTCAGGACGACGACCGGCGTGTCGATGCCCTCGGCGCGCAGCCGGGTCAGCAGGCGATGGCCGTCGGTAGGCTGCATCCGCAGGTCCATGATCGCGAGGTCGGGACGCTCGTCGCGCAGCAGGCGCACCGCCTCGTCGGCGTTGCCGGTGTTGCCGAGGACCTTCATGCCGGCCCGAGCTTCGAGCAGTTCGGACAGGCCGCGCCGGCACAGGCCGTGGTCGTCGATGAGGACGAGGCGAATCGGTTGGTCGCTCATGGGATGGCCTCGCCGTAAGGCGTGGTGATCGGGAAGGTGAGTTCGAGCCGCGTGCCGGTGGGGCCGGCGGCCGTGAGCGCGACGTCGCCGCCGAGTCGCCGCGCGCGCTCGCGCATGATCGCGATGCCGTAGTGGCCGCCCGCGGGCCCGTCGCCGCTCGCCGCGAATCCCACGCCGTCGTCCTCGACGACGAAGACGTAGTCGCCGCTCCGGCAGCCGAGCGTCAGCCGGGCGTGCGTCGCACGCGCGTGGCGCGAGATGTTGGCCAGTGCTTCCTGCACGATGTGGAAGACCTCGATCTCGCGGTCGCCGGAGAGCTTCAGGTCCGGCACGTGATTGACGAAGTCGAGCGCGATGCCCGTGCGGTCGAGGAAGCGCTCGCTCGTCTCGGACAGCGCGTGCAGCAGGCCCTGCGGATCCATCTGGCTGCGGTAGTACGTGATGAGCTCGCGCAGCCGGCGCTGCGAGCTCTCCAGCGTGTCGTCGACGTCGTTGGCGTACTTGTGCGCGCGCAGCTCGTCGGCCTGGCGGATCGCGTCGCGCAGAAGGGTCATGCGCATCCGCATGTACGTGAGGCCCTGCGCAAGCGAGTCGTGGACCTCGTTGGCGAGCATCTGGCGCTCGCTGGTCAGGCGGATGCGCAGGTTCTCGCGGGACAGCCGCGCGTTGTCGAGCGCGGTACCGACGAGGTCGCCGGTGGCTCGCAGCAGCGGCGTCATCGTGGCGGGCAGCGCGCGGGCTTCCGCGAACTGCAGGTGCAGCGCCCCCACCGGGCGGTCGCGGTGACGCAGCGGCACCGCGACGACGTGCCGGCAGACCGCGCCCAGCGTGTCCGCGGGAATGCGCTCGCCGTGGCCGCAGAGTTCGCTCTTGACGCAGGCGGACTCGGGGCTGCGCGAGTCGTCGCAGCGCGGGCACCACGCGGCGAGGCCGCCGTTTCCGGCGGCCGGCCCGACGGTCACGACCGGTTCGTAACGCTCTCCATCGGCGCCGATAACGGCGATGGCCCCCGCCGTGGCGCCGGCCATGCGGACCACTGCGTCCAGCATCGGCAGGAGCACGGCCTGCAGGTCGGCGTCGGCGTTCGGTTGCGGCCGTGCCGGCGAACTGCCGGCGCCCGCGACCGAAAGGGAAGCGGCGGGGTCGGCGGCAGGACTCGGGTCGGCGCGCAGGCGACCGACGGTTTGCGTCGTCACCGGCATCCTCCATCGGGACTCCGCGGTCGCCGTTCCGGCGGGTCGCCGGGCCGGGGATCCGGAGCGTGTCTATCTCTCTGAATTATGGGGGTTGCGCCATGCCGGTGCAACCGAGGCGCGCACTCACCGGCGCCGCGCCGGGGGGCGATCGCGACCGTTCATCCCCCATCCGGGCTATCTGCCTTGACCCATCGCGGTTATAGACGATGCGGCCGGTGATTTGTGATAAACGAAGGCTCGCGGGCGGGCGAGGATGCCGCTCGTCCCGGCGCGACTTCCGCGCCCGGGCGCCCCGCGGGAAGCAAGAGCCGCCGCCCATGCCGACGATGCCCGTCCACGACCCGCTCGCGCCGCCCGTCCCGGGCGCCGTGACGCAGACGCGCACGACGACGTGCTACATGTGCGCGTGCCGCTGCGGCATCCGTGTGCACCTGCGCGACGGGAAGGTCCGCTACATCGACGGCAACCCGGACCATCCGCTCAACCAGGGCGTGATCTGCGCCAAGGGTGCGTCGGGCATCATGAAGCAGTACTCGCCGGCGCGGCTGACCAGGCCGTTGCTGCGCAAGCCCGGCACCGAGCGCGGGGCCGGGCAGTTCGTCGAGACCACGTGGGACGAGGCGTTCCGCCTGCTGACCGAGCGGCTGGCGAAGATCCGCTCGACCGACCCGAAGCTCTTCGCGCTCTTCACCGGCCGCGACCAGATGCAGGCGCTCACCGGCCTCTTCGCGCGGCAGTTCGGCACGCCGAACTACGCGGCGCACGGCGGCTTCTGCTCGGTGAACATGGCGGCCGGCATGATCTACACGATCGGCGGCTCGTTCTGGGAGTTCGGCGGCCCGGACCTGGAGCGCGCGAAGCTCTTCGTGATGATCGGCACCGCCGAGGACCATCACAGCAACCCGCTCAAGATCGCGATCGCGAAGTTCAAGCGCGACGGCGGGCGCTTCGTCTCGATCAACCCGGTGCGCACCGGCTACTCGGCCATCGCCGACGAGTGGCTGCCGATCCGTCCCGGCACCGACGGCGCGCTGCTGCTCGCGCTGATCCACGAGCTCATCGCGCTCGGCCTCTTCGACCGCGACTTCCTCGTCCAGTACACGAACGCGGGCCAGCTCGTGAACGTGAACGAGGCGAACGACGAGTTCGGCATGTTCGTGCGCACCGAGGTGCCGAAGGAGGAGGGCTGCTTCGACCCGCAGAACAAGCTGTGGTGGGACCGCACGACGAACCGGCCCGTCGTCACGCACACGGAGGGCACGGACCCGTTCCTGCTGGGCGAGTTCCGCCTTTCCGACGGCACCGCGGTCAAGCCGGCGTTCCAGCTCCTGAAGGAGCGGGTGGCCGACTACACGCCGGAGTGGGCGGCCGGCATCACCGGCATCCCGGCCGAGGCGATCCGGCGGCTCGCGCACGAGATGGGCATCACGGCGCGCGACCAGAAGATCGAGCTGCCGATCGCATGGACCGACATCTGGGGCCGCGAGCACGACACGGTCACCGGCAACCCGGTCGCGTTCCACGCGATGCGCGGGCTCGCCGCGCATTCGAACGGCTTCCACACGATCCGCGCGCTCGCGATCCTGATGTCGCTGCTGGGCACGATCGACCGGCCGGGGGGCTTCCGCCACAAGGCGCCGTTCCCGCGCCCGATCCCGCCGTGCGCGAAGACGCCGAGCACGCCGCTCGCGGTGAAGCCCGACCACCCGCTCGACGGGCTGGCGCTGGGCTGGCCGGCGGAGCCGGACGATCTCTTCGTGAACGAGGACGGTTCCCCGGTGCGCATCGACAAGGCGTTCTCGTGGGAGTACCCGCTCGCCGTGCACGGGATGATGCACAACGTCGTCACCAACGCGTGGCGCGGCGACCCGTACCCGATCGACACGCTGCTGATCTTCATGGCCAACATGGCCTGGAACTCGACGATGAACACGTCCGAGGTCCGGAAGATGCTCAACGACAAGCGGCCCGACGGGGAGTACAGGATCCCGTTCCTCGTCGTCTGCGACGCGTTCCAGTCCGAGATGACGGCGTTCGCAGACCTGGTTCTGCCCGACACGACGTACCTCGAGCGGCACGACGTGATGTCGATGCTCGACCGGCCGATCTCCGAGTTCGACGGCCCGGTCGACTCGGTGCGCGTTCCCGTGGTGCCGCCGACCGGGCAGTGCAAGCCGTTCCAGGAGGTGCTCATCGAACTGGGCGGACGCCTGAAGCTCCCCGCGTTCGTGCGGCCCGACGGCACGCGCAAGTATCGCGACTACCCGGACTTCATCGTCAACTACGAAACCGAGCCTGGCTCGGGGATCGGCTTCCTCTCGGGCTGGCGCGGCAAGGGCGGCGAGAAGTTCATGCGCGGCGAGCCCAATCCGCGGCAGTGGGAGATGTACGCGCAGAACAACTGCGTCTACCACTACCGGCTGCCGCCGTCGTACCAGTACATGCGCAACTGGAACCGTGGCTACCTCGAGTGGTCGCAGCGCAACCGCATCCAGCGCTACGCCGAGCCGATCCTGATCCACCTCTACTCCGAGGTGCTGCAGAAGTTCCGGCTGGCGGCGCGGGGCAAGGGCATCACGCGCAAGCCTCCGGAGCACCTCAAGGCGCGGATCGACACGTTCTTCGACCCGCTGCCGTTCTATTACGACACGCTGGAAGCGCAGCAGACCGACCGCGCGAAGTACCCGCTGGCCGCGATCACCCAGCGGCCGATGGCGATGTACCACTCGTGGGACTCGCAGAACGCGTGGCTGCGGCAGATCCACGCGCACAACCACCTGTACGTGAACCCGAAGGTCGCGCGCGCCGCCGGCATCGACGACGGCGGCTGGATGTGGGTCGAGTCGCCGTGGGGCAAGGTGCGGTGTCTCTGCAAGTACTCGGAAGCCGTCGAACCGGGCACGGTATGGACGTGGAACGCGATCGGCAAGGCGCCCGGCGCGTGGCGGCTCGCCCCCGACGCGAACGAGGCCGAGCGCGGCTTCCTGCTGAACCACCTCATCTCGGAGGAACTGCCGGGCGCCGGGGGCGCGACGATCTCCAATTCGGACCCGGTGACCGGGCAGGCCGCGTGGTACGACGTGCGTGTGCGCATCTACCCGGCGGGACTGGACGAGGAGAAGGCCACGTGGCCGAGCTTCGCCGCGATGCCCGCGGCGCCGGGAACGGCGGCGACGTCGAAGTGGCTGGCATTCTTCGCCGGCAGATCTCCCCTCTCCACGCAGTGGAGAGGGGCCGGGGGTGAGGAGCAGTGACGCAACTCGCCCTCGTCATCGACCTCAACGTGTGCGTGGGCTGCCACGCCTGCGTGACGAGCTGCAAGGAGTGGAACACGTCCGGCTCGGCGGGGCCGCTCGCCGACCTGCATCCGTACGGCAAGGATCCGACGGGCGCGTTCTTCAACCGCGTGCAGACGTTCGAGGTCGGCGAATACCCGAACACGCAGACCGTGCACTTCCCGAAGTCGTGCCTGCACTGCGAGGACCCGCCGTGCGTGCCGGTGTGCCCGACCGGCGCGTCGTACAAGCGCGCCTCCGACGGCATCGTGCTGGTCGACTACGACAAGTGCATCGGCTGCAAGTACTGCTCGTGGGCGTGCCCGTACGGCGCGCGGGAGCTCGACCCCGAGCGCCGCGTGATGACCAAGTGCACGCTGTGCGTCGACCGCATCTACGACGAGACGAAGCCCGCGGCCGAACGCAAGCCGGCGTGCGTGCTGGCGTGCCCGACGTCCGCGCGCCTCTTCGGCGACATCCACGATCCCGACTCGGCGGTGTCGCAGGCGATCCGCGACCACGCCGGATACGCGCTGATGCCGGAGTGGGGGACGCACCCGGCCAACCACTACCTGCCGCGGCGCAAGACGCCGATGCACATCCACGAGGACGAGCTCGCCCGCGCCGACAACCCGCTGAAGGTCGACGGCTTGCTGCCGAAGCCGGCCAAGTCCGAGCCGTCGCTCGACGACGTCATGTCCTGGTAGCGCGATGCGGCCCGACTTCTCCGTCCTCCTCCTGACCACGCTGATCGGCGCCGGGCAGGGGCTCTTCCTCGCGCTGTTCACCGTGCAGCTGTACGCGCTCGCGGCGGTGCTGCCTGCGCCCGACGGGCACGCGTTCTACGCGCACGGCAGCCTGCTGGCGCTCGCGCTGCTGGTCGGCGGGCTGGTCGCCTCGTTCTTCCACCTGGGCCGGCCCGAGCGCGCGTGGCGCGCCGCGGCGCGGTGGCGCACGTCGTGGCTGTCGCGCGAGGTGATCGTGCTGCCGGCGCTGATGGGCGCGGTGTTCCTGTACGGCGTCGCGCACCTGCTGCACTGGCAGCCGGTCCTGCTGACGCTGCCGTCCGGCGTCGCGCTCGACGCCACCGTCGCGCTCGGCGCCGCCGGCACCGTGCTCGCGTTCGCGCTGTTCCTGTGCACGGCGATGATCTACGCCGGCCTGCCTTTCCTGCGCGAGTGGGCGAGCCCGCTCACCGTCGTCAACTACACGCTGCTGGGCGGCGCGTCCGGCTTCACGCTGGCTGCCGCGTTCTCGGCGTGGGCGGCGCCCGAGGTCACGCGCTTCCTGGCGGGGTGGGCGTTCGTGATCACGCTGCTGGGCTTCGTCTCCCGCGGCGCGTCGCTGGTCCGCAACGCACGGCTGCGTCCCCGGTCGACGATGCAGACGGCGATCGGCATCAAGCACCCGCACATCGTGCAGAAATCGGTGGGGTTCCTCGGCGGCTCGTTCAACACGCGCGAGTTCTTCCACGGCCGGGCCGCCGGCACGCTGCGGTCGGTGAAGTGGGCGTTCCTGGGCGCCGCGTTCGTGGCACCGCTCGTCCTGCTGGCCGTGGCCGAAGGATCGGGGCCGGTGCTGGCGATGGCCTTCGCGATCCAGTACTGCGGCCTGCTGGCGGAGCGCTGGTTCTTCTTCGCGCAGGCGAATCATCCGCAGAACCTGTACTACCAGGCCGTCTCGTAGGCCTTGTCCGGCATGACCTGGTGTCCTGTCTCGAACGCCCTGGTCGTCGTGCCGGGCGGCACCCCGGCAGGCCGCGGACCCGAGGGTCGGTCCCTCGAGTTCGCGCCTGCGGACAATGGCTCGCACGGGGTCTGACCCTTTGGAGGAGAGTCGTCATGTCATTGGTTGATCCCCATGGAGGCCGCGACCTGCGGCCGCTGCTGCTGACGGGCGACGCGCTCGCCGCCGAGAAGGCCAAGGCCGCCACGCTGCCGAAGCTCACCGTCAGCTCGCGCGAGAAGGGCGACATCGTCATGCTCGGCATCGGCGGCTTCACGCCGCTCGAGGGCTTCATGACGCACGCCGACTGGCAGGGCGTGTGCGACGGCATGAAGACGGCGAGCGGCCTCTTCTGGCCGATCCCGATCACGCTGTCGGCGGACCTGGCGTTCGTCGACACGATCCGCACGGGCCACGAGATCGCGCTGATCGATCCCGACGACGGGCAGCCGCTGGCGACGATGCTCGTCACGGAGAAGTACTCGATCAACAAGGCGCACGAATGCGCGACGGTGTTCCGCACGACGGATCCGGCGCACCCCGGCGTCGCCATGGTGATGGCGCAGCCGGAGGTGAACCTCGCCGGGCCGATCAAGGTGCTGTCGACGGGCGGCTTCGCCGAGGCGTACCCGGCGCTCTTCATGACGCCGCGCGAGACGCGGGCGCTGTTCGAGTCGCTGGGCTGGACGTCGATCGCCGCGTTCCAGACGCGCAACCCGATGCACCGGTCGCACGAGTACCTCGCCAAGACGGCGATCGAGGTCTGCGACGGGCTGCTCGTGCACTCGCTGCTCGGCGCGCTGAAGCCCGGCGACATCCCGGCGGCCGTGCGCACGAAGGCCATCGCCGCGCTCGCCGAGAACTACTTCGTGAAGAAGACCGTCGTGCAGGCGGGCTACCCGCTCGACATGCGCTACGCCGGCCCGCGCGAGGCGCTGCTGCACGCGGTGTTCCGCCAGAACTACGGCTGCTCGCACCTGATCGTCGGCCGCGACCATGCGGGTGTCGGCAAGTACTACGGCCCGTTCGACGCCCACCACGTGTTCGACCACGTGCCGAAAGGCACGCTGCAGATCCGGCCGCTCAAGATCGACGTCACGTTCTGGTGCTACAAGTGCGGCGGCATGGCGTCCGGGCGCACGTGCCCGCACGCGGACGCCGACCGGCTGCAGGTGTCCGGCACGCAGCTGCGCAAGTCGCTTTCCGAAGGCCTCGACGTGCCGCCGGAGTTCAGCCGGCCCGAGGTCGTCGCGGTCCTGCGCGAGTACTACGCGGGCATCGGCGTCGCGCAGGTCCCTGCGGCAGGCTGACCGGGCCGGCGCATCGGCGTCCCGGCGCGGCCGGCCCGTCACCGGACGCCTGCCGCCTTGCAGGCTAGCGGGTGTTTGCGCCGCCGACGCCGGGGGCAGGCATGCGGCCGAGGTTCTGCTTCGCGAACAGGACGAAGCCGCTCACGAGCTGCGAGTGGATCCGCTCCCTGGGATAGACGACCGACATCCTGCGGATGAGGCGCGGCGCAAGCGGGACCTGCACCAGCTGCCCCAGCCGGATCTCGTTGACGACCGTCGCGCGCGACATGATGGCGAACCCGAGCCCGGTGGCGACGAGTCCCTTCAGCGCCTCCGGGCTGCCGACCTCCATCACGCGTTGCAGCGCGTCGGGCGAGACACCCGCCGCCTGCAGGTAGCGATCGATCACTTCGCGCGTGCCCGATCCCGGCTCGCGGCTGATGGTGGCGTAGTTCGTCAGCGACTCGGGCGTCGCGGACGCGAGCTTCGCCAGCGGATGAAACGGCGCGCACGTGACCTGCAGCTCGTCCTCGCAGCAGACGTCGGCCGCCAGCAGCGGCAGGTGCGAATCGCCCTCGATGAAGCCGACGTCGAGGCTGCGCTCGGCGACGCGGCTCTGCACCGACTCCGAGTTGGCGACGAACAGGCGCGGCACGACGGCCGGGAAGCGCGCCGTGTAGGCACCCAGCACGGGCGGCAGCAGGTAGTCCGCGATCGTCGTGCTGGCGCCGACGAGCAGCGGCCCGCCGATCTGCCCGCTCGCCTCCTGCAGGCGGCTGTCGAGCTCGGCGGAGACCGCGAGGATGCGCTCGACATATTCGAGTGCCAGGCTGCCCGCGGCGGTCAAGGCGATGCGGCCGTGCCCGCGATCGAAGAGGCGCGTGTTGAAGTGCTCCTCGAGCTGGCGGATCTGCGAGGTGACGGCGGGCTGGGTCATGCACAGCGCCTCGGCCGCCTTGGTGAACGAGAGGTGCTTCGCGACCGCGTGGAACACCTGGAGGCGGCGATCCGCCATCGATCGGTCCGTGGATGATTCGACTGCCGCGCATTGAAGCACAAAGCGGGGCGTCCGCAAAGAAGTGAACCGCCCCCGCATTCCCGGACGCTCCCGTCCGCCCCACTCCCGCATTTCAGACCGCGGTGTGCCGGTCGAGTGAACCGGTGCACGTTGCGTCGCGTCACCGCGCCGGCTCGCTCGCCTCCCAGACCGGGACGCGACAACTCGCCGAGAGGCGCTCGTGGATGCGTCCCTCGCCGCGCAGCAGCCCCTGCATCACCCGTGATGCCCCGTCGTGGCAAGTGAGGCACGCCCCCACGGCGAGCACGCGCCGCTGCTCCTCGACCGCGAGCGGCCGCACGTCCTCCCGCGACGAGACGTCGCGCGTGCGCGCGCGCTGGAACCCGATCCACGCGTCGGCAGGCAGGCCGTCGGGGCCCGGCGCATGCGCCGGGGCGAAGCGCCACTGCCCGCGTCCCGGACCCAGCGCGACGAAGTCGAGCCGCCCCTCGCCGTAGCCAAGTGCGACCGGATCGCCGTGGCACGACGTGCACGTGCGGCCCGCTTTCGACACCGTGTGCGAGAAGGCACGGCCGTACCAGCGGCGGAAGACCGGATCCGCTGCGCCACCCTGCGCCCTGCTGCCGTCGAAGCTGGCGATCATGCCCGGCACGAATGGCTCGACCGTCGTCCGGCTCGCGCCGGGGGCGTCGATCCGGCGCACTCCGAGCGTCGGCGGTGCCGTCGTGAACGCCTCGCTCGACTCGACCCAGGCGCCCTGCACCGGCCTGTCGTCGAGCAGGTCGTGGCCCTTGTCGTCCGGATCGAAGCGCGTGTGACAGGTGGGGCAGCGCGGCGCCCACGCCGTGTGACAGCCGGTGCAGGACACGCGCGTGTGCACCGCATCGCGGCACTGCGGTCGCGCCGGCCGCAGGTCCAGCGCGACACCGTCGCGCTTGCGAACGAGCCGGGCGCGCCCGTCCGCGTCGACGTGCGCGTTCACCAGCACGTCGCCGGATGCGGTGGCCAGGACCCGCTCTGCAGCGGGGAAGTTGCGCAGGCGCATGATGCGCCGGCTTCCGCTGTCGACTTCGGAGGCCGCGACGGTGACCGGGCGGCTGTGCGGATGGCAATCGCCACACGCCACGCGCAGCTGCTCCGACTGGCGCGCGTGCAGCGTCCCGTCGCCCATCACCTCCTGCGCCGTGTGGCAATCGATGCACAGCAGGCCGCGCGTCGAGTGGACGTCCGGCGCCACCTGGACGACGACACGCTCGTCCTCGAGCGTTCGCGTGCGCGCCGGTTGCGCTTCCGGCGGCGGCGGATTGGCCTCGTGCCAGCCGTCGTACGAGAGCGAAATGCGCCCCGAGCGACTGTGACAGCCGAAGCACGGGGCATTGCCGACCGGCAGCGCGATGTCCGGGTGCACGGCGGGGGGCGCCGCACCCGGCCCGCCTGCGGGACCCGTTGCGCCGGCGCGTTCGGCGCGATGGCGCTCGAGTGCCGCGCGCGCGTCGGAACCGTAGTGCACGTGGCAGGCGGTGCAGCCGCCGCCCTGCGGAAGCTCGCTGACGGGTCCGGGCTCGGTCTTCGGCGCGCCGAGGTGGCACAGGGCGCAGAGCTGACGCAGGTGGCTGTCGGCCGGCGACTGGCCGATACTCGCGATGTGGGGTGCCGTGCCGTCTTGCGGCTCGCCCCACGCCAGCCGGTTCACGGTGACGATGCCGGCAAGCGTGGTCATCAGCGAGCGCCGGACGCGCACGACGACGTCGGCGTGACAGTCGCCGCCGCAGGTGCGAGCGGCCGTCGCGAGGTTTCCCGGCACGAGCAACATCCCGTCGTGGGCGAGGCTCGCCTGCAGCGAGTAGACGTTCCCGCGGTGGCAGGACGCGCAGCCCACCGCCCTGGGGTCGTGCGCGGCGGAGAGTCCGGTCACGCCCGCGTGGCACACCAGGCAGCCTTCCGGGCGTCCGAGCGCGACGGGAAGCGGCCGCTCGCCGGGAAGCGCCGCCGGATCGGGTGCGGCAAACACCCAGCCCCGCACGAACCGCGTGCGCCAGGTCTCGCTCCAGGCGCGCGTCGCCTCCTGCACGGTCCGCGGAGCCTCGACCTCCGACGGGAGGCCGTCGTCGAGCGCGGGCGCAAGCCAGAGCGCGAGCAGCACCGTGGGCAGCATGATCGCGGCGATGGCGGTCCATCGCGGCCAACGGGGACGCTGGCGCCCGTACAACCACCAGCCGGCGAGCAACGTGAAGCTGAGTGCGTGGTGGAATAGGATCACCCGCAACTCGTCGCCGCCCCCGACGAGCGCCCTCGCCACGAGCGGCCCGATGCCCGGGATGGCGGCAAGCGCGCCGCCGGTCGCCGCCAGGAATCGCAGCGAGTCGGTCTCGCCCCGCAGCGCGAACCCGGATCCGGCCAGCAGCGCAATCGCAACCGCGCCCAGCGCCGCGCCCAACCCTTCGCGAAGTCGGCTGGGCGTGTCCCCGGCGCTTTCCGCGACGTGCGGCGTCGCACCCGCCGTCCCGCGCCGTCCGCCGCCCGTGGCGACTCCCGCTGAGCTGCTCCTGCGCAGACGTTCCCACACCGCCAGCATCGCCAGCGCCAGAAGGGCCAGCGCCGACCAGAAGTGCAGGCTGCGCGCAAACCGCGCGGCGGGATCGGCGAGAAGCATCCGCGCCACGGATGCCAGCGCATCCGCCGGGTCGTACGCGAGCGCGAGCGCGAACCCCGAACTCGCGGCGACGACGAAGGCCGCCTTCGCGGCCGGGACCACCCGGACCGTACGCGGCGCCACGCCGCCTACGGCTTGGCGGCCGCCCCGCGCCAGTCGCGGAACACGTCGAGGTCGAAGCCGTCGGGATAGAACAGGTACCCGGGCGCGTGCCCCGCACGGTCCGTGACGCCGTATTGCCAGATGATCGCCTTGGTCGTGCGGTCGACCACGATCACGCGATGCCGCAGGTCGTCGGCGATGATGATGTCACCGGTGCCCGGCAGCTCGCGCGCGAGCGACGGATGGTCGAGCGCGCCTTCTCCTTCCTTGACGAAGTACTCCCAGATCACCTTGCGCGTGGCCGGGTCGAAGATCACCACCCGCCCCGGCTTCGAGAAGTCGGCCACGATCACGTGCTTGCCGTCCACCGTCGGGAAGGCGTCGGACGGATAGCGCACGCGTGGCGCCGGCACGCTCCAGACCACCTTGCCTTCGCGCGTGATGCGCGTGATCCACGCTCCGCCGATCTCGCTGATCAGGATGTCGCCGTTGTCCATCGGTGTCGCCCCATTGGGAGCGGCCAGCTCGCGTGGCGGATTGTGGTTGCGCTTGCCGGTGGTTCCCCACTGCGTGACGATCCGGTTGGTGCGCGGGTCGATGATCAGCACGCGGTGGTTGCGGATGTCCGCGGTGAGGAAGTTGCCGTCCTCCAGCAGGTGCGCGTCGTCGGGGTAGTTGAGAAAGCCGGGCTTGCTGCCCTTCTGCTCGGGAGTGCCGTAGGTCCAGGTGAGCTCGCGCTTCTCGTAATCCACGATGTGGACGTCGAAGTTGTCCTCCTCGCTCACTGCGAGCCGCTTGCCGTCGGGCGAGAAGTTGACGTCCTCGTTGCCGCTGTAGACGGTGAGATTCGGCGACGCGAATTCCCACACGATCCTCTTGTCCGGTGCGACCTCGATCAGCCGGTTGTTGCGCCGGTCGGCGATCACGATCGGGTACGGCAGCGGCTTGCCCCACGAGGGCACCGGCTTGCTGCGGCTGCCGGTGACCGGCGCGACCGGCGGCAGCGCCACGCCGCTCGAGACCGCGCCGGCCCCCTTGGGGTGGTCGATGCCGCCCGGGGCGGCGGGACCCTGGTCGCGCTCGTTCGGGCTCGCCGCGACGGATGCGCTCATGCCGAGCGCGATCAGCGCCGATGCGACGATGGCCAGACCCCAACCTTGCGCGCGTCGTTGCGTGCCAGCGGTGATGACCTCGAACATGTGACCGCCTCTCGTCTCTGGCCGGCGACCCCGGCAATGGGCGATTCTCGGTGGCCGGGCCGGAGGCCCGCGATGCGCTACGTCAAGGAAAACGCTGTGCGCCGCGCCGGCAGCCATCACCGTCGCGGGTCGCCCGGGCGCGGGCAGCGGCGCGCGTTCGCGCGGCTTCGGCTTGCCGGCCGCGCCGTCAGCCGCTGATGTACGACCAGCCTTCCTTCTGCCGCTTGACGATCTCGCCGAGCCCGGCCGGGACGTAGCCGATGTCGGGGAGCATGTCGGCCTGCTCGAGCTTCTGCCGGCGCATCGTGACCTGGCAGGCCTGGACGCTCGCGCCGCGCTTCAAGGCGTCGGCCACGCGGTTGGCCAGCGGCGAGTCGAGCTTCAGCACGCCGATGCCGTGGCCCAGCGCGACGATCTCGATGCTCACGTTGTCCTTGCCGTACAGGTCCTGCAGGTTCTCGACGTAGTTGAGCGCCTGGTTCCACATGCGCGGCTCCGGCGTGCTGACCTGGATGACGATGCGCTCCTTGGCCCTGGGCGCCGGCGTATGGGCCCCGGCGAGGCCGGCGGCGGCGACGCCGAAGATCGCTGCTGCGAGCAATGCGAGGATGCGCTTCATCGTGGGACTCCTTGTCGTCGGTGGCCAGGGGCCGGCGCTCGTGCGCCGGGCAGCCTCGAAGCTTATCCGACGCCCCGTCCTTCCGGTACGCAAGCGCCGGCGGACCGACGTCCATTCGTCGGCGCGCGCGTCCGGGCAGTGCCGGCGCGCGGGCCACAGTCGCCGTCCGGTCAGGCGGGCTTCCTGATCGTCATCGCGCCGCGGATCTGGCCGGGGACGTAGCCGGTGCCCTTGTCGTCCGGATACCGCTTGGCCAGTTCGGCCTTGGTCGCCGGCGACAGCCGCTCGGCGGGGCCGTGGCAGGAGACGCACAGCTCCTGCACGGGCAGCGCCTTCATGTAGCGGTAGACGTCGCGGCCGTCTTCCTTGACGACGGCGAACTTCTCCAGCGCCGCGGGGGATTCGCCCGCTGCGGCGCGCCGGTCGAACTCCTCGAGCGCCGCGCGCTCCCACGCGTCCGGCACGGCCTTCGGATTGCGGTTCTTGAGGCTCACCCGGCGGATGTTCCAGCCCGACGCTTCCGACGCGGCCTTCGCCATCTCCGGCGCCTTCACGCTGCACACCGCGATGGCGCCTTCGGGGCCGCTCCTGCCCACTTCCTCGGTGAGCACGGCGAGGAGCTTCGGCGGGACCGAGCCCGCGACGCCGCGCGCTTCCCCGACCCACGCGGGATCGGCGGCAGCGGCGGGCAGGGAGGCGGCGAGCAGGGCCGCCAGCAGGGATTTGCGCATGGTGGTCTCCACGGTCACGGTAGATCTCAATCGCACGTACGGGACGAGCCGCCCCGAGTTCGCAGGAGACCTCCGGGACGCGTTCGGGTCGTCGACTGCAGCGGCCCCGTCCGCCGGAGATGCCTCGCCGCGGACCCGCACGGGTGGCGAGCCTCCGGCTACGCCGCTACGGCTGCTTCGGCGTCTGGTAGGGGACTTCCTTCTGCATCGGCTTCCAGATCGTCTGGTAACCGACGAATCCCTTCTCGTTCGGCGCCATCTGGCGCGTCGTGTACCACGGCGTCTTGCCGTCCGGGACCTTGGTGACGGGTTTCTGCTCGCTCATGATTCAGCTCTCCTGCCGTGCGGTCGGGACTGCGGGTGCAGACCACCGAAGCCGATTTCGATTCGATCCGATACGTTTCGCCGCCGCTTACACGGGCCGCAGCAGCGACGGGTCGACGGCGGCGTTCGCCACCACCGATTGGCCCGTTCGCGTCTCTTCGTCGGTGGCGTCGCGCACGCCGACCACTTCCAGCGTGAAGACGACCTCGCGTCCGCAGAGCGGATTGTTGCCGTCGACCGTCAGCTTCTCGTCGTCCAGCCACGTCACGACGAAGCTCCTGGTCTGGCCCTTGTCGTTCTCCATCAGGATGGAGCAGCCGACCTGCCGGTACTCCTCGGGGACGTTGTCGATGTCGTCGGTGAACACCAGCGACTCGTCTCTCGGGCCGAAGATCCGGTTGCCGTCGATCGGCACTTCGATGACGTCGCCGGCCGACTTGCCTGCGAGCGCCATGTGGACGGAAGGGGCCAGGATCTCGTTGTGCCCGTGGACGTAGCCCAGCGGAAACTCGACGCTGGTGAGGACGTGCCCCGTCCTGCGGTCGGTGACCTTGTAGGTCAGCTCGACGAACTTGCCGTCCTGGATGGTTTCGCGCATGTCGAATCCGAACGAAGCGCTCAGAAGATGGAGGCGCCGAAGATCCGGACCTGCCCGTTCTCGTAGCCCAGGACGAGCCGGCCGAGCCACTCGCCCGGCTTGGACGTGCTCCGCTGCCGGTACAGCACCGTCACGTGCTCGCCCCGGCGGATGATGCCGAGCGCGTCGACCTCGTCGGACAGGTGCCGCGCCAGTTCGCTGTTCGCGAACTGGTGGCCGGCGATGACCTGGTTCATGGCGAGCGCCAGCGAGCTCGAGAAGTTCTTCGCGAACTCGCCGTAGTTGCCCTCGTTCGAGTGCTTGACGAGGTGGCGCCACAGGGGGTCGGCGACGGCCCGGATCTCCGCATCGGTCTTGTCGACGATGTTCACGCGAGTTTCCGCCGGGCCGTGCCGTCACTCGCTCTCGGCAACCAGGTGGTAGCAGGGCGCCTTCTCCATCGTGTATTCGCCGGTCTCCGGGTCGCGCCGGGAGACCGTCAGCACGTGCCAGTTCTCGTCGTCCACCTTCATCGCGTCGCCGCGGTAGTAGTAGCCCGGCCAGCGCGTCTCCTTGCGGAACAGCGTGTGCTGCGTGACGCACTCCGCGGCGCGATGGCGGTGCTTCAGCTCCCACGCGCGCAAGAGCTCGTGGACGTCCTCGGCGGCCAGGTTCTCGAGGTCCTCCTCCATGATCGCGAGCTTCTTGAGCCCGATGTTCAGGAGCTTCTCGTTGGTCATGTAGTTGACCGTCACGCCGCCGCAGTATTCGTCCATCAGCTTCTGCAGGCGGTCGAGGCCCTGCTTGGGATTGATGTAGTGCGGATTGACGGACCCTGCCACGATCGCGTTGCGGTAGGTCTTGTAGTGCTCGAGCGGCCGGTAGATCTCGTCCCGGAGGCGGCCGATCTGCGCCTCGGACACGACGATGCCTTCGGCCTTGCCGTCGTCGATGTACTTGCAGGCGGCCTTCGCGGCGAGGCGGCCCTCGGTGAACGAGCCCGACGAGAACGCGTGCGGCGTGCCGCCGACGGCGTCGCCGGCGCCGAACAGGCCCTCGACCGACGTCATGCGGTTGTAGCCCCAGAAGTACTCGGGCGGGGAGACGTCCTCGGGACCCGAGCACCAGGCGCCCGAACCCGTCGCGTGCGAGCCCATGACGTAAGGCTCGGACGTCGTGAGCTCGGGATTCTCGTTCTTGGGGTCGACGTCGGTGGACGCCCACAGGACCGCCTGGCCGACGGTCATGCCGAGGAAGTTCTCCCAGCCGACCTCCTCCAGATGGGGATCCTGGAACGCCTTCATCGTCACCATGTGAATGGGGCCGCGCCCGGCGTTCACCTCGCTGATGATGCAGTGGTTGCGCAGGCAGGTCGGGATCGGCCGGTGGGTCAGGTGCGAGGCTTCCGGGTCCAGGTACTCCTTGCCGACCATCTTCTGCAGCTCGGGGAACCACTTCGATTCGTACTCCTCGCCGAGGCAGTTCTGCGTGTACGTCTTGAGGTGCAGGAAGTAGGCGCCGACCGGCCCGTAGCCGTCCTTGAACCGCGCCAGCACGATGCGGTTCTCCATCTGCGTCATCTTGGCGCCGGCGTTGATCATGAGCCCGTAGGCCGACGCGGACGACCACGGCGCATACCAGGTGCGGCCGGAGCCTTCGCCGACGGAACGCGGCTTGAAGATGTTGGAGGCGCCGCCCGCGCCGCAGATCACGGTCTTGGCCTTGAACACGTGGTAGTTGCCGGTGCGGACGTTGAAGCCGACGGCACCCGCCACGCGGTTCGCCTTGCTCTCGTCCATCAGCAGGTGGGTGACGCAGATGCGGTTGAAGATCTTGTCCGCCGACTTCCTGGCGGCCTCGGCCACGATGGGCTTGTAGGACTCGCCGTGGATCATGATCTGCCACCGGCCTTCGCGCAGGTAGCGCCCGGTCTTCGGGTCCTTCATGATCGGCAGGCCCCACTCCTCGAACTGGTGCACCGTGGAGTCGACGTGGCGGGCCATGTCGAACAGCAGGTCCTCCCGCACCATGCCCATGAGGTCGATCCGGGCGTAGCGGACGTGGTCCTCCGGCTTGTTCTCGCCCCAGCGGGTGCCCATGTAGCAGTTGATGGCGTAGAGGCCCTGCGCGACCGCGCCGGAGCGGTCGATGTTCGCCTTCTCGGCAATGACGATCTTCTTGTCCTTGCCCCAGAACCTCGCTTCCCAGGCGGCACCCGTGCCGCCAAGGCCCGCACCGACGACCAGGATGTCGATGCCGTCTTCGACGATCGTTTGGTAAGCCATCAGTAGTACACGCCTTTCTTCAGCTTGAGCCCGGCGGACTTCAGCGTATGCAGGCCGCCGTCGTCCATGCGGATGTACTTCGGCTCGTTGTACAGCAGGTGTCCGTCGCGCATTTCCTTGCTGGGCGGGGGCACGTCGGCGAGCCTTGGGATCGCCGTTCCCCACGGCTTGGTGGTGATGGGCGACAGGAAGTTCTTCTCCGTGCCGTTGCGGAACTTGATCCTCCAGGCAATCGTGCCCTTCTGCTCGTCGCGGTGCACGCGGACGCTGTGGCCGAGCGGGGCGAAGTCGGCGTAGCCGCGCACGTCGATCGCGTGCTGGGGGCAGGCCTTGACGCAGGAGTAGCACTCCCAGCACATGTTCGGCTCGATGTTGTAGGCCCGGCGGTAGGTCGGGTCTATGTGCATGATGTCCGACGGACAGATGTCGACGCAGTGTCCGCATCCGTCGCACCTTGTCATGTAGACGAAGGTAGGCATTGTTCCGGCTCCTTGACTGTTCCAGCGGAATCCGAGGACGGCTTCCGGACTCAGTAGTGGCGGGGCGCTTCGCGCTTGATGCCGAGCCCCATGTTCATCGGCGCGCCCTGCAGCAGCTCCATCGAGTGCCGCTTCTGCTGCTCGGGGTCGTCGCGGGTCTGCGTCGGCAGGTTCTCGACCGTGCCGTTGGCCTCGGACACCCGCTTCTCGAAGGCCGCCGCGGGCTTGAAGAACATGTGCGCGAACTTGGACCACGGCACGCCTGCGAACAGCACCGTCGTGGCCAGGATGTACAGGCCGAAGAACACGCCGGCGGCGGACGCGCCACGGACCTGCAGGAACGCCCAGACCAGCCCCAGCGTCGCGCTGGCGAGCAGCGAGAGGATGAACAGGTCCGCGCGCATCAGCCGCAACGGCGAGCGGCCCTCGGCGGCGACGTCGACGCGGATGAAGAACCAGAACCAGTAGCCGCCGACGCAGACCATCAGGCCGCCGAGCCACCACAGCGCGGTCACGATGGCGGGCGCGGGGGTGGCGGGCGTCGGGTAGCCGAAGATCAGGATGGCGGTGGTGGCGACCCAGATCACGAAGCCGTACATGCCGAGCAGGTGGGCGATCCGGCGCCGCACGTTGCAGAACTCGCCGGAGGCCAGCACGTCGACCACGCCGGTCTTGACGGCGATGGTCACCAGTTCGCCGCCGGAGAGGGGCTTGGCGCCCCTGCCCTTGGTCCTGCGCCAGTTCTCGAAGAAGTACCGCGCGCTTCCCTTGTGCACGACGTCGAAGAGCGTCCCCGCCGCGACCAGCACGATCATGAGGACGACGTAGCCCTGCATGAGGGCAGGCGGAATGGACGCCGAGATCTCGGCAAACGGATTGCTGGCGAACATCGGTTTCTCCCTGCGCCCCGGCAAGGGGGCGTGGCGCGGTCCAAGAGGCGAAGCTCGTCCGGGCTTCTCACCTTCGATTTTACAGTGGGCAACGGCACGGCCCGACAAAAAAAACCTATGGCGCCATAGGCTGCGTGAATTCCGCCGCGGGTCGGACGCCGTCGCGGTGGACGACGCGGCGCGGCCGCAGCGCGCGGGCCGATGCGCCCGCGCGAACGCGTGCGTCGTCGGGCCGCCTAGAGGTTGCGGATCGTGAACTGCATCGATGCGAGGTCGCCCAGGACCCACGTCGCGGGCGCGGCCAGCGCGGCCACGGTGCCGGGATTGACGAGCCAGGTCGTTCCGGCCTTGACGTTGGTGACCTCTTCGATGCCGGCACAGTGCGAATGGCCGCAGCACACGAGGTCCCAGTCGCCGGTGCACGCCATGGCGTACCCGTAGTCCGGGTAGTGCACGAGGAAGACCTTCCGCCCGCCCAGTTCGAGGCGCGCATCGGTGCCGTGGTACTGGAGCAGGCCGCCGCTGTCGCGCGCCAGGCGGTGCAGCATCACCGAGTCGCCGAGGTTGTTGCCGTGGATCACGTGCACGGGCAGCCCGACGTCCAGCAGCGGCCGCAGCGTCATGGCGCCGATCACGTCGCCGCAGTGAACGACGGCTTCGGCCCCGGCTGCCTTCGCCTCCGCGACCGCCGCCAGCAGCTGCGGGGCGCGGTCGTGGCTGTCCGAAACGATGCAGAGCTTCACGGTGCCCGCTCCGGCCGCCGCGGCGGCGTGCGTCGATGGTGGCAGGGCATGCGGGAATTATCGGCGGAGCGCGCGACCGCCGCAAGCACGCACGGCGCCGATCGTGGCCGCTTCCCATCGGAGTGATGCGCCCCACGCCATGCTGGCTATTGACGGCAGGGCCGGGAATTGCGTATTGATGGGCGGGCAGCCGGACGCGCGCGGTCCCGGCGCGGTGTGCAACGCGGCCCGCCAGTTTCGGTGCCACCGAAATCCAACTCCCGGCCCGCGCTCCCCAATGTCCCCGATCGATCGAGCGTGCATTCGCAGCGAGAGGCGCCGTGCGTCGCGCACGCTGGTGGCCGTGTCGCTCGCGCTGCTGGCCTTCGGCGCCGCGCCGGCGTTCGCCGCGGGCGGCCTCGACGCCGGCCCGCCGTGGTGGGTCTGGCCGCTCGCCCTCTTCGTCGTCTGCTTCCTGTTGGGCATCGTCGCGGTGCCCGCGGGCGTGGGCGGCGGCGTGCTGTTCGTGCCGATCGTCTCCGGCTTCTTTCCGTTCCACCTCGACTTCGTGCGCGGCGCGGGCCTGCTGGTCGCGCTCGCGAGCGCGCTCGCCGCGGGGCCCAACCTGCTGCGCGGCGGGCTCGCCGACCTGCGGCTCGCGCTGCCGCTCGCGGTGCTGGCCGCGGCGAGCTCGATCGCCGGCGCGATGATCGGCCTCGCGCTGCCGGCGAACGTCGTGCAGGTGGCGCTGGGTGCGACCATCCTCGCCATCGTCGCGCTGATGGCGATCGCGAAGAAGTCCGAGCTGCCGAGCGTCCCGGCGCCCGACCGGCTGTCCGCCGCGCTCGCCATCCACGGCGTCTACCGCGACGCCGCCAGCGGATCCGACGTCCGCTGGCAGGTGCACCGCACGCCCGCGGGACTGGTGCTCTTCACCGGCATCGGCGTCCTCGCCGGAATGTTCGGGCTCGGCGCCGGCTGGGCCAACGTGCCGGTGCTGAACCTCGTGATGGGCGCGCCGCTCAAGGTCTCCGCGGGCACGTCGAGCTTCATCCTGTCGCTGGTCGATTCGGCGGCGGCGTGGGTGTACCTCAACAAGGGCGCGGTGCTCGCGGTGGTCGCCGTGCCTTCGGTGATCGGCATGATGCTGGGCGCGCGCATCGGCGCGCGGCTGCTGACGGTGATGAAGGCCTCGGTCGTGCGCAAGCTCGTGCTGGCGCTGCTGCTGTTCTCGGGCGCGCGCGCACTGCTCAAGGGCCTCGGGATCTGGAACTGATGAACGGCACGCCGCCAGACACCCCGGTCGCGCCGCCGAGCGAGCAGGCGCGCTACGCGCGCGTGCTCGACCTGACCGCGAAGGCGGGCTTCGCCGTGCTCGTCGTCGGGTTCGTTGCGTACATGCTGGGCTGGCTGGAGACCCACGTGCCGGTCACGGACCTGCCCGCCGTGTGGGAGCTGCCGCTGGCCGAGTACATCGTGCGGACCGGCACGCCGACCGGCTGGGGCTGGATCGCGCACCTGCACAAGGGCGAGTTCGCCGGGCTTGCCGGGATCGCGCTGCTGGCCGGCTGCTCGGCCGCCTGCCTCGCGGCGGTGATCCCGCTCTACGTCCGCCGCGGCGACCGCACGTACGCGCTCGTCTGCGCGCTGGTGATCCTCGTCCTGCTGCTGGCGGCCTCGGGCATCCTGACGGCGGGACACTGAAGGCGCCGCGATGACGACCCCTCATTCCCGCCTGCTGCTCGCGACCGAGCACACCGAGTTCGACACCGGCGCCGAACGCATCGCGCTGGAGCTCGCCCGGCGGCGCGGCGTGCCGCTCGCCGCCGTCGTGCCGATCGTCAGCAACATCGAGTACGAGTCGGTCGCGCCCGGGCTGGTCGCGCGGATGGAGGAGGACGTGCACGCGCGGCTCGTCGCGCTGCAGGACGAGGCGGCGCGCGCCGGGGTGTCGCTCGACGTCCGCGTGCGGCGCGGCGAGGAGCCGTGGCGGGAGATCGTCGCCGAGGCGACTGCGCGCGGCGCGGACCTGATCGTGATCCGCCGCCGCGGCAAGCGCAGCTTCCTCGCCAACCTGATGATCGGCGAGCTGGTCGGCAAGGTCGCAACGTCCGCGCCGTGCGACGTGCTGATGGTGCCGCGCGCGGCGCCGCTGACTGGACGGCGCGTGCTCGCCGGCGTCGACGGCACGCCGGTGGGACCGCAGGTGGCGCGCGCGGCCGCGCAGGTGGCGGCCGGCGGTCGCCGCCACGGTTGCGGCCGCCGAGCGCCGTCGCGGCTCGGTCGCGGCCGCCGCGGGCGCGACGGTCGACGTGCGCGTCGCCGTCGGCAGGGCGGCGGACACGATCGCGGCGCTCGCGGCGGGCGCGGGGGCGGACCTCGTCGTCGTCACCCGGCCGCGGCGGCCGCAGGCGCACGGCCGGCTGCACTTCGAAGCAACGCGGCGGATCCTCGACGTGCCGGGCGCGGCCGCCGAGGGCGGGCGGGCGGTCGATTGCCGCGTCGCACGCGGGGAGAGGGAGCGGCGGCGTCGCGCCGATTGACGCTCGGGGAACTGCGGGGAATTGAGCCTGGCTCGGTTTCTCGGAAGTCGGAAGTCGAGCCTGGCTCGGTTTCGCTCCCCGCTTCGCGGGGCGAGGGAGGGCGTGGCGCGACGTCGGGGTGAGGGGGCGCTACTTCGCCGCGAACAGCTTCACCATGTCCGACCGCGACACGATGCCGCGGACGCGGCGCTCGCCGTCGGTGACGACGAGCCGCTTGACCTTGTTGCGGTCCATCCGCTGCACGGCGTGCTCCAGCGTGTCCTCGGCACGGATCGTGATCGGGTCGCGCGTCATGATATCGTCGACGATCGTGCCCATGCCCTTGCGCGCGCGGCGCTTGCGCACGAGCGTCTCGAGCGGGTTGGCGATGCCGGCGCCCTCGATGTTCATCGCCGACATGAAGTCGGCACCGGTCAGGATGCCGACGACGCGGTCCTCGGCGTCGAGCACCGGCAGGCCGCTCACCTTCTTCGCGACCATCAGCTCGGCCGCGGCCGGCAGCGACGTGCCGGCGTGCACGGTGACGACCTCCTTCGACATCACGTCGCGGACGTGCATCGCGCGCGCCACGCGGACCTGCGGCGTCGTCGCGAGGTCCTTGCCGAGGAAGCTCATGTGCGCGGGCAGCAGCGGCACGTTGGGCAGGTGGCCGGGCAGCAGCATGTTCCAGTAGACCCACTTGAAGGCGAGCTTGCCCAGGTGGTTGAAGTGGCTCTCCTCGAGCAGCGAGAACGGCCCCAGCAGCGGCAGCGGGAACGAGCCCTCCAGCGGCTCGATGTCGTAGTTGAAGTCGAGCAGCATCGCCTTGTGGTCGCCGGTCTCGACGAAGCAGTTGGCGTGGCCGTCGAACGTCTGCAACGGCGGCTTGCCGTCGATCTCGCGCAGCAGGTTCTCGACCACGGTCTCCGCCTCGAAGTGCGCGACCGAGCCGGCCTTCGACGTCGCGACGTTCGTGTTGTCGCCGAGCAGGTAGATGCGCTCGGCCCGGCGGCTCTTCAGCGTGCGCGGGTCGGTCAGCGCGTACCCGGCGCCGTCGCCCAGCTCCGAGCCGTCGATGACCGCCGGCCCGAGGTTGGGCGGGATCGCGCACAGGAGGTCGTAGTCGACGGTGCGGCCGTCGTACGTCCGGATCTGGCGCCGGTCCGCGTCGACGGCCGCGGTCGCGAAGTTCGGCACCACCCGGATGCCCTTGTCCGCGGCGACCTTCGACAGGATGCGGTTCGCGTTCGGCTTGGTGAACGCACCCGTGTAGGGCGTGACCAGCGAGATGTCGATCCGGTCGCGCACGCCGCGCTCCCGGAAGTGCCAGTCGGCGAGGAACGCGAACTCGAGCGGCGCCACCGGGCACTTGATCGGCATCTCGCAGATGTCGACGACGAGCCGTCCCTCGGTCATCGCGGCCAGCGGCGCCTGGAGCGCCAGCGCGTCCTCCAGCGTGTAGAACGAGTGCACGCCGCGTCCCATGTTCGCGGCCATGTTCTCGATCTCCTCGGGGGCCGTGCGGCAACCCAGCGCGCAGACGAGGAAGTCGTACGGAAAGTCGCCCTCGGCCGTGCGGACCTCCCGCCGCGCATGGTCGATCAGGTGGACCTCGGCTGCGACGAACTTTACGCCCGGCGGCAGCGGCGCCTCGATCGGCCGCACGACGTCCTCCTGCGTGCGGTAGCCGTACATGCCGAACGGGAGGAACAGCAGGCCCGGCTGGTAGACGTGCAGGTGCGCGCGGTCGATCACGGTGATCGTCCACTGCTTCAGGTCGAGCCGGTGCGACAGCAGGTTGGCCGTCAGCGCGCCGCCGGTGCCGGCGCCGAGGATGACGATGTGCTTCATGGCGGTCCCCTCGTGGCGAGCATCGGGGCGCCGGGCGCGAACGTGGCCGGCGGCGGAGGCTCGCCGCCAGTGTTGCACTGCGATGTTCGCGGCCGCTTGACGGGCGTCAAGGGCCGGTGCGGCAGGACTACCAGTACGCGAGGAGCCGCCGTTTCTCGACCTTGTGCGGGAACTCGGTGAGCGGCCGGTCGCCCTTGGCGATGCAGCGGCCGGTCGCGATGTCGAACGCCCACTCGTGCTTCGGGCAGGTGAGTCTGGTGCCGGCCAGCGCGAGGTGCGGGATGTTCGTCACCTCGTGCGGGCAGCGGCTGTCGTAGACCTTGAGTGCCGTGCCCTTGCGGTAGACGAAGAGGTTGCGCCCGTCGCAGTCGAAGTACGACGTCCGCCCGGTCTTGACCGCGCCCATCGGCGCGACGTCGTGCCAGCGCGCCGCCGCGGGCGCCGGTGCGGCCGCGGCGGCGAGGCGGAACTCCGGCAGGTCCATCTGCAGGATCACGTCGACCGCCCAGACGATCTTCGCGAGCCCGAGCGCCGGGAAGGCCATCAGCAGCGCGTCCAGCACTTCCTCGGCGGTGGCGCCCTCGCGCAGCGCGCGCCTCAGGTACTGGCGCAGCCCGTTGGCGGTCTGCGCGTGCACCTTCGTAATCACCGAGATCAGGTTGCGCGTCTTCGGGTCGAGCCGCGATCCGGCATCCTTGAGGAACTTGAAGTACGCGCCCATCGCCTCCGGGCGGGCCTTCACGAGGTAGGTCAGCGCGTCGCTCATCGTCGGGGAGGGGGGCCGGGAAGCCCCCGAGTATACAAACGAACGGCGCTACTCGCGGACCAGGTTGGCGTTGGCGGCACGCAGCGCGTCCTCGGTCAGCTCGCCCGCCGCGCGCGCGAGTGCCAGCCGGTCGAGCACGACCTGGTACTTCGCCTGCGACAGCTCGCGCAAGGCACGGAAGAGGTCGGCCTGCGCGTTCAGCAGGTCGAGCGTGGTGCGCGCGCCGACCTCGTGGCCGGTCTCGGTGGCGTCGAGCCGGGAGCGCGCCGACGCCACGGCGCGCTCGTGGGCGGCGACGCGAACGAGGCCGCCGGTGGCGCCGAGCCACGCGCCGCGCGCCTGCAGCGCCACGGCCTTGCGCGCCGCCTCGACGTCGAGGCGGGCCTTCTCCGCCAGCGCCACGGCCTCGTCGCCGCGCGCGCCGCGCATCCCGCCGGTGTAGAGCGGAATGGCCACCTGCAGGCCGACCACGCCGGTGTTGGAGCTCGCGATCCCGGTGCCGCCGAAGCCGCTGTTCCCGGAGATCCGGTCGCCGCTCGCCTGCGCGACCAGCGATACCGTGGGCGCCGCCTGCGCGTCCCACTTGCGCACCTCCTGCGCCGCAATGTCGCGGCCGAGCGACGACAGCGTGATCGCGGGGTTCTGCGCGGCCGACTTCGCGAGCCACGGCTCGAGGCGGCCGGCGTCGAAGGAGCCGAGCGGCGTTGCGGTGGGGATGCGCCGCAGACTGGCGTCCGCGATCCCGGTCAGCTCGAAGAAGGCGGCGCGCGCGAGCTCGAGCGCGTCCTGGGCGGCGCTCTCGCGCGCGACGACGCCGTCGTAGCGCGCCTGCGCCTCGTTGCGGTCGGTGATCGGCAGCTTGCCCTCGTCGTAGCTCGCCTGCGCGACCTCGAGCGCGCGGGCGGTCGCCGTCTTCTGGCGCCGGACCTCCTCCAGCGCGTCCTCGGCCTGCAGCACGTCGAAGTACGCGCGTGCCGTGCGCAGCATCAGCTCCTGCCGCGCCGCGCGCAGCGCGACGTCGGCGCGGTCGGCCTGGATCTCGAGCTGGCGCGCGCTCGCCCGGCGCTCCAGGTTGTAGAGCGGCTGCTCGGCCGAGATCTTCCAGCCGGTCGCCGTGCCGGCGTTGACCTCGGTCCGGAAGTCGACGCCGTTGACGGTGCCGAAGGCGGGCGCGTTGAACTGCGCGCCCGAGGAGCTCTGCGTGGTCGTGCCGTAGCCGACGGTTCCGCTGACCGTGACC